>CAYJLH010000025.1:0-32415 GCA_964370925.1 uncultured Oscillospiraceae bacterium
CTTGACATGTTCGCAGTTATCATGCATATATAAATTAAGAGGTAATGGCATAATTTAACCATCAACTCTCAATCTTATCATATAAAATCTGGATTTACAGACTCTTCTTCACAGGTCTGTAGCACGAAAGTCGCAACACTACCAAGTCTAACTTTTTGGGGTCACAACAGTTTGTTATGTTTTATTATTTTAGTTAGTCTATTATATTTGACTAACAGTAAAATGATGCCATTTCAAAGATAAACCACTAACAAACTGTGTATCCACCGTCAATTACAAGCGTAGTACCGTTTACATAGTCAGAGGCATCAGAAGCAAGGAAAATAGCTGGACCCACCATGTCAATTGGGAACGCCCAACGATCAATAGGAAGCCTGTTGTTTATTGTTTTAACTCTTTCAGGGTCTGAACGCACACCTTCGCTCAATGGGGATTCAAGCCAACCGGGAGCCATTGCGTTTACATTAATTCCCATGCGTCCCCATCCAATAGCCATCGATTTAGTCATTTGAATAACCGCACCTTTACTTGTTGAATACGCCGGTGAACCACCACTACCCAAAATGCTTAGAATTGAAGATACATTGATAATTTTGCCTTTGCCTTGCTTAATCATTGCTTTTGAAGCAAGTTGGCTTAAAAAGAACACAGCGTCAACATTTAAGCTCATTGTTTTTTTCCAAAGGTCTAGTGGATATGTTTCACAATCACCACGCAGAGCAACACCAGCACAGTTGACAAGAATATCCACTTGTCCGCCTAATTTTTCTAATGCCTCATTATAAATCTCAGAAAGTGCTTCTATTTTGGTCAAATCACCCACAACCCCAAAAGCTCTCTCACCTGTAGGATCTGCTGACTTGGCAACATTATGAATATTGGGTGCATAGTCAATAAATGCAACACTTGCGCCAGCTTTTACAAAGCCTTCTGCAATTGCAAATCCTATGCTTCCACCTGCACCTGTTACCATGGCTTTTTTGCCTTTTAAACTAAAAATTTCCATTGTTTCTTCCCCTTTAAGTTATTGTTACCCAAGTTAAATTAACTCAAGTCAGTTTACAAGCATTTCAGTTATTTCATCAATTGAGATATTGTAAATAGCACCCTCAATACCGTTTTCTTTCAAAGAATCATATATGGATGTTTTTTCATATTTACAGCCAATTAAAGATTCACAGATTTTTTCAGAACTCATTGTACTGAAAAAATCTCCATAAACATTCGCATGTTTTATAATACCCTTATGTACATCGAGTTTAAATTGTAATTTTCCACCAGCAAATCTTTTTCTATATTCAATGTTAAACTTTGGATTTGCACCAAAAATTGCTTCCCAATTATTAAAACGCTCCACAGCAATTTCTTTAATTCTTTTATTATCCTCTTCTGTAAGGACATAAGTTTTGCCGATACCATTCATGATGTGACGAACAATTGAATTCTTGAAAATTTCAACATCCATCTCTTGCGTTAAATGATCTTTAATATTTGTGACGCGGTCACGAACAGATTTTATGCTTTTTGAAAGAATTTTTTCAGCATCAACAGTTGTCGAAGCAACCATTTGTTCAATGTTTGTATCAAACAATAGCGATCCGTGATGAACTATACATCCATCTTGAACATATTGTGCATTTCCAGAAAATTTCTTTCCATCAATAACAACGTCGTTTCTACCGTTGAATTCGGCATTTACACCTAATTCGTGCAATGCATTGATGATTGGTGTTGCAAAATCTTTAAAACCAATTTTATCCGACATCCCTTGCTGTATAAAAGTAAACTGCCAGCCACCTAAATCGGTATAAATCGTTCCACCACCACTCATCCTTCTAACTAAAGTTATATCATGAGCTTCGGCATAAGCCTTGTCAATTTCTTCTAAAGTATTTTGATATTTCCCAACCATAAGAGTTGGTGTTGTTCTCCAAAATAGAAAAACAGTATCATCTAACTTTTTTTCTGTTGTAAAATAATATTCTAAGGCGAAATTATAATATACATCGGTGCTACCCGTTTCTATATATATCATAAACTCCCCTCCAACGCTTCTTTCGCTTGGTACGAGCTTCTTGTAAGTGGCGAGGATGCAACATACTTAAAGCCCTTTTCAAGTGCAACTTCTTTATAATGCTTAAATTCATCTGGTGTAACATATCTGTCCAATTTATGGTGATTTTGCGACGGCGGAAGATATTGACCGATAGTCAAAATATCGCATCCTGTGGCAAGAATATGATCCATTAGGCAGAAGATTTGCTTATCCGTTTCACCCATACCGACCATAAATCCCGTTTTGACAAGCATTTCCGGTCTTTTACTTTTAGCATATCTTATAACTGCCAGAGAGCGGTAATAGTCCGCCTGAGGTCTAACGACTTTTTGTAATTCTTTGACAGTTTCCATGTTGTGATTAAATACATCTGTTCCAGAATTAATAACGCAGTCTAGTGCGTCAAAATCCAATTTCATGTCAGAAATCAAAGTTTCTACAGTAGTTTTTGGGTTTTTGGCTTTTATCGCTTTAACAGTTTTGGAAAAGTGTTCTGCCCCACCGTCGTTCAAATCATCTCGAGTGCAACAAGTAAGCACTGCGTGCTGTAATTTCAAGTGTTTAACAGCTTTTGCAATATTCATCGGTTCGTCTTCATCCGGTGGAAGTGGTTTTCCGTGGTTTACATTGCAAAATCTGCAATTACGTGTGCAAACTTCACCCAAAATCATAAAAGTGGCAGTTTGTTTTGCGTAACATTCTCCTAGGTTTGGGCAATTTGCTTCTTTACAGACAGTTGCAAGTTTTAAACCAGTCATCAATTCGGCGATTTCTTGTACTGCTACTTGATTATATTTGACCTTAAGCCAATCAGGTCGTTTTAAAACTGTACTACTCATATGAATACCGAAAGCACAGCTATATCATCTAAAACAGCCACGCTATCACCCTCATCACAAAGCTGTGCTTTTAGCACGCCGTTATGGTGTGATTCGATTTGATGAACAACTTTGTCCGATTCAATTTCATAAAGCGGCTCACCGGCTGAAACAGATTCGCCGACATCTTTTAACCAAGCGCAGACAATACCTTTTTCCATTTCTGGATTTAGTTTGGGCATAGTGATTTTAACTTCCATTTTTTCTCCATTCCGCCGTACTTATCGGCACTAAGTATTATTTATAGTTACAAAATACAGTCCATTAAATTTTCCCACTTATCATCTACAAGTGTTCTGCATTTTTGTTTAATTTCTTCTGGATGTAGTTTACTGCTCTCAAGCATTTTCATTGCTAGAGCTGAGTCGATTTTAGCTGATTTAACTTCGACTTCACTTAAAATTCCGTTTTTAGATTTATAACTAATATATATAGGCTCTTGATCATATGTACTAAGTTTTTCGTAGTTATATTTAGGGGTTTTTCCCCAAGTCCAATCCCAGCTTTGATATTTGTCTCTTTTTAATTTTTCAATTTGTTTCAATTCATGTTCAGATAGACGTATTTCTGTTCTGCCATCCAAAAATATATGATTAAGAAGTTTTTCTACAAAATCTGAAATCTCCATTTCTTCTGTGAGATGCTTTTTTATATTTGTAACTTCACATATAGCTGAAGCAGTGCAGTTTGTTCTCATGCTATCATTCTTGCGCTTCATAGTGATTTTTTCAATAGCGCTTAAGTCGCTGTCAAATAACAGCGTTCCGTGGTGTAAAACTCTCCCTCGAGCACCTTTTTGAGCAGAACCCGATATTTTTTTGCCATCTATTGCAATATCGCAAGTTCTATTTTTTTCTGCATTTATGCCTAGGCTTCTTAAAGCACTTATAACTGACTGCATACAGCTTTCATAGTCAGGTGCATTTTCTTGTTTTGTTATATATGTGTAGTTTATGTTTCCCTTGTCATGATAAACTGTCCCGCCTCCACTTATGCGCCGGACTACAGGAATCTTATGTTCAAGTAGTTTTCTAACATGAACTTCACGGCAAATATTTTGGAAACTTCCCACAACCACACAGGGCTCATTTTGCCAGACATAAAATATGTCATCATCTGTGTAATTTTCAAAAATAAATTCCTCAAAAGCCTGATTGTAATACGGGTCATTTGAGTAGGTTTTCATAGTAAGCATTATAGCACCGTCCCTTCAAATCAGGCTTTTAAATATCTAATGACTTATCTAAAGTTGTCGCCGCTTTGGTTGCCCAATGCTGGGTGAATGTCAAATCTAACAACACCAACAGGGATTTTGCCTTCAACTGCTTCTGCAATCATAGCTGTTCCTCTGTGACCAAAGCCAGCGCATAGCTCAATGCCAATGCAACCGTTTTCATATAGTTTTTTTGCAACTTTTGCCGCTTCCTCATAAGTTTCAAGACCAACAACTGTTAGTTCCATCGAATCTGTTTTAAGAACTGATGTGTGAGTTTCTTCGCTTACGCCTTTTGCTACAAAAATAAATGCTAATTTATTCATCATAAAATTACCTTTCAGCTAGTTTTTTTAATAATTTCCTCTAGTTTATTTGCTGCAATATCAGCCATAATTACATGACCATCTGCATTAGGATGGAGGCCGTCTAAAAATAGCGGTAAATTTTTTCTCGATTCAAAATGTTGCTTAAACGGTTGATAAAAATCGATTAATGCAATAGAAAATGTTTCGCAGAAATTTGTAAGCCACTTTCTATACTCAACGCTAGTTTTTTCGATTACATAGTTGCCCTCGAAAGATATCCAGTGTGGCGCTAGGTTGTCTGTATCTGATGGGATTGCAAGACCAACAATAGGAATTACACCTTTAGACTGCGCTTGGTGTATCATTGCCATCATATTACTTTGTGCCACATAAGGAGGACAGCCTGCTCGGAAATCATTTCCTCCACCCATAAGAAGCACATAGTCAGGTCTGTGGCTAACCACATCAAATTCAAATCTCGAAAGCATACCGCCTGTCGTATCACCAGAAATCCCACGATTTATCATTGTAATCCCGAGTTTTTCAGAAACAAGTGAAACCCAAGCTCGGCTTGCTGTTATACCATATCCACGTGTTAGACTATCCCCAAGACAAACTATTTTCATACTGTTAAATACCTCAAAAAATAAAATTGGTGTGACACCCATGCTTTGTTAAAAACATGGACGGCACACCATTTTTGGGCGTTAGATATGTATTCCCACGCCTTCGGCAACGTGCGCCGCTTCCATAACGGCTTCGCTCATTGTTGGGTGAGGATGAACAATGTTCGTTAATTCCTCAACCGTGCATTCAAGTGAAAGTAGTCCTGCAGCCGCAGCAATCATTTCAGTTACATGTGCGCCTACCATGTGAACACCAAGTAGTTCGCCATATTTTTTTCCAGAAATAATTTTTATAAAACCTTCGGTCGCTCCGTAAGAAAGCGCTTTGCCGTTTGCCGCAAAGGGGAATACACCAGTGGTATATTCAATTCCTCTGTCTTTGACTTGTTGTTCAGTCAAGCCGGCACTAGCTGTTTCTGGGTGACCGTAAGTGCATTTTGGAATATTTTCATAATTAAGCTCATGAGTATGCTCACCAGCGATAGCATTTGATGCGATGATACCTTGTGCGCTTGCTGTGTGTGCAAGAGCAAGTTTACCTGTAATGTCACCGATTGCATAAATGCCGCTGACATTTGTACGCATTTTGTCATCAATAGTGATATATCCACGCTTGTCAGTTGCGATTCCAGCCTTTTCAAGGCCAAGTGCTGAGTTATCAGGGATAATACCAGCTGCAACAAGTAGATATTCGCAATCTACAGTTGTTTTAACGCCAGCTTTATCTGTAAGCTCAACTGCAACTTTTTTAGCAGTAGCTTTTACATTTGTTGCTTTTGTTTCTGTTAAAACTTTCATGCCTTGTTTTTTGTATTGAGTTTCCATTTCTTTAGAAACGTCAGGGTCTTCGTTAGGCATAATGCGTGGTAGCATTTCTAAAACCGTAACGTCACTTCCAAGGCTGTTCCAAAGTGCGGCAAACTCCATACCAATAGCACCAGAACCTATAACAACTACACTTTTAGGTAGTTTTGTAAGTTGAAGCGCTTTTTTAGAATCTAAAATTAGAGGAGAAGCAAAGTCCATTCCACCTAAGTGCATTGGTTTTGTACCCGTTGCAATTATGATGTTTGTACCTTCAATTGTTTCACCTGAATTTTTTAGTTTCAAAGTTTTTGCACTAGCAAAAGTAGCTTCGTCTTTAATCACCGTGATTTTGTTCTTTTTCATAAGGTAGCCAATACCCGCAACGAGTTTTGAGCTAACTTTACGGCTACGACCTTGGATTTTTTCATAGTTAACCTTAATTGAAGATTTATCTACTGTAAAACCAAATTCTTCGCCTTCGTCAAAATGGCCGATGATTTCCGCACTTCTTAGAAGAGCTTTTGTTGGAATACAACCCCAGTTAAGGCAAGTTCCGCCAAGCTCGTCTCTTTCGACTACTGCAACATTTTTTCCAAGTTGTGCCGCTCTGATTGCAGCGACATAACCACCTGGACCACCGCCAATGACGATTACATCAAATTTCTTCATTCAATAATCCTCTCTTACAGTAACATTTGAGGATTTTCGGCATACTCTTTGATGCGTTTTAGGAATCTCGCAGCAGGTGCACCGTCAACGATTCTATGGTCAAATACCAATGTAAGTTTCATCATGTTCTTAAGTACAGGGTTTCCTTCTGTATCAGGAACGAATGTTGGAGTAATGCAACCAACACCCAAAATTCCGCATTCTGGAGGGTTGATGATTGGAGCAAATGACTCAACGCCAAGTGAACCAAGATTTGTGATTGTGAATGTGCCACCTGTCATGTCATCAGGAGCAATGTTATTATCACGAATGTTGTCAACTTTTGCGCGGAAATCATTTGAAATTTCCATCATAGTCTTGTGGTCTGCGTTTTTAACAACAGGAACCATGAGGCCTTTTTCTGTGTCAACAGCAACACCGATGTTGATATCTTTTAGTAGCCAGATTTCTTCTTCGCTCATAACAGAGTTCATGATGCGGTGCTCAGTTAAAGCACGAGCCGCAATGCGGATTAACATTTCGTTAAATCCAACTTTGATATCAGCAGCTTTGAAGCTCTTAGCAAGCTTTTTTAGTTCATCAACACAAACAGTTGTTGTAAGCGGAACTGTTGGTTTTTCGATATTTGTTTGGTTCATGCGAGTTGTAATAACTTTGCGAATTCCTTTGACAGGAATTGTTTCGATGATTTCTTGGTTTTCTCCAAGTGTAATTTTTGGTGCTGCAACAGAAATTCCGCCAGCAACCGCTGTTTTTTCTGCAACAGGAGCCACAGCAACAGGAGGATTAGCAATGTAAGCTTCAACATCTGCTTTTGTAATACGAGCGCCTGCAACAGCAGGTGAAAGTAGAGCGATGTCAATTCCGTTGTCTTTTGCCATTTTTTTAGCAAGTGGAGATATACGGACTTTACCACGGCTGTTTAGTGAAGGAGCAGCAGATGGAGCTGCTGTTTGAGCAACAGAAGCAATTGCTGCTTTTTTAGCTTCGTTTTCGTCGTTTGACATGCCTTAGCCTTCAACAACTTCTGCCGCTGCAGGTGCTGCTGCACTTGCAAGGCTTTCAACTGTTTCGCCATCTTCAAGAAGCAAAAGAATTGTTTCTTGAGTTTGAACAGTTTGTCCAATTTCAGCAACTAGTTTACCAACTGTACCACTGTCAGTTGCATAAATATCTTGAGTTGCTTTGTCAGTTTCAGCGTTTAGGATAGGGTCGCCTTCTTTTATAACATCGCCGGCTTTGATATACCACTCGGCAATGACAGCTTCAGTCATATTAACCCCAATTTTGGGGAGTGCCATGCTTTTTGCCATTTCAATCTTCCCTTTCTATTAGTCGTTACGAAGAACTTTGTAAACTGCTTCTTTAATACGTGCTTCATCAGGAATGCACAATGATTCCAAACCTGCGTTGTATGGTAGTGGAACATTTAGAGCAGCAAGACGAGCTGGAGGTGCATCAAGTAGGTCAAATCCTCTGTCGATGATTTCAGCAACGATATCACTTGCCATACCACCTCTTAGCATAGCTTCTTGAACAACAAGTACGCGACCTGTTTTTGCAATTGAAGCCATAACTGTATCATAGTCAAGTGGTAGGATTGAACGAAGGTCGATAACTTCGCAAGAAATGCCTTCTTTAGCTAGTTCTTCAGCTGCAGCTTGTGCACGAACAGCCATCATTGAGTATGTAACGATTGTGATGTCTGCACCTTCGCGACGAACAGCTGCTTGACCAAATGGAACGATGTAATCTCCATCAGGAACTTCACCTTTTAGCTGATAAGCACGTTTGTGTTCGAAGAACATAACTGGGTTATCATCACGGATAGCCGCTTTAAGCATACCTTTAACGTCATAAGGTGTGATTGGGCAAGCAACTTTTAGACCTGGAATGTGGTTGAACCAAGCTTCCAAAGACTGTGAGTGCTGAGCCGCAACACCGCCACCTGCACCGAATGGTGAACGGATAACTAGTGGCATGTTAACTTTACCACCGAACATGTAGCGCATTTTAGCAGCCATGTTAACGATTTGGTCACTGCACATTGTGATCCAGTCGGAATATAGAATTTCAACGATTGGACGAAGTCCACTAGCCGCTGCACCAACACCTGCACCTGTGAAACCAGGTTCAGAAATAGGTGTGCTTCTGATACGTTTTGGACCAAATTCATCTCTTAGTCCTAGTGTAACACCAAAAGAACCGCCGGGTGCGATATCGCAACCCATCATCATAACGCGTGGGTCTGCTGCCATCTCCTCACGAAGCGCGTCGTTTAGAGCTTGTCTGTAATTAATAATAGCCATTTTATTGCTCCTTCCTATACTCTGTTACTATATAATAACTTCGCCGTTAGCGTAAATATCTGTATAAAGTGTATCTGCTTTAGGTTCTGTGCACTCATGACGTGCATAATCAATAGCTGCATCGATTTCGTCGCGAGCTGATTTTTGGATAGCGTCAACTTCTTCTTGTGTGAAGTGTTTGCTTTCAACTAGGTAATCAGTGTAGCGGCGTAGTGGGTCAGCTGTCCATGCGTCGATTTCTTCTTGTGGATCACGGTATTTTTGGTCATCAGCAACGAAGTGTCCCAAAATACGAACGAAGTTTGCTTCGATAAGTGTTGGGCCGCCACCATTTCTAGCTTTGTCAACAGCATATTTAACTGCTTTGTAAACTTCAAAGACGTTGAATCCGTCGATTTGTAGACCTTCAATGCCATAACCTTGAGCGCGTTTGTAAAGCTCTGTTTCTTTAGAAGCTTCTTCGATACGTGTTTTAATACCAAAACGGTTGTTTTCAATTAAGAAAACGCAAGGTAGGTTCCAAGCTGCAGCTAGGTTAACAGATTCGTGCCAAACGCCTTGGTTTGTACCACCGTCACCGTGGAAGCAGATAGAAACTGTTCCGTTATCAAGAACGTCACTTGTTAGTGCAGCGCCAACAGCTGTAGGCATACCACTACCAACGATACCTGTCGCACCAAGCATACCGATGTCTAGGTCAGCGATGTGCATTGAGCCACCTTTACCACGGTTTGAACCTTCGTATTTACCGTAAAGCTCAGCCATCATAGCTTTTGTGTTACCACCTTTAGCAATTGTGTGGCCGTGACCACGGTGAGTACTTGAAATAAAATCTTCTTTAATCAAGTTCATGCAAGCACCAACGCCGATAGCTTCAGCACCGACATATGAGTGTGCAAGACCATAAATTTCACCAGCCATCCAGAGATCTCTAACACTACTATCGAAATATCTGATTAAGCTCATTTTATGGAGCATTTCAGTCATCATCTCTTTAGTAACGCCTTCCGGAGCTTCCAGGGGAGTAAGTGTTGGGAGTAAGTCTTTAATTGATTGACAAATCTTGTTCATAATCCTACCTCTTTCATGTGATGTTTTGTTATATGTAAATTAAAAATAACAAACTATATTATAATGTTGGGGTTTAACTAAATTTGGTAACCCATTTGGGTTGGGTTAAATATTTCTATAAAGTAGCCGAGTTGCTCTCTGGCATCAAAGTATGCCCATTGTGCACCGGGATATCTTCCTGCTTGTCCAGCTTGAGCCAAAACCATACCTTGATCTTGTAGAGCTTTAACCGCTGCATCAAAATCAGGAACATCGAACAAAAGATGGTGCATTCCCTCACCATATTTATCTAGGTGATCTTTCCAAATGCTTTCCTTTTCTGTTGGCTGTATGATTTCAACTTCAATGTTAGCAAAGCGGTAGAATGCTAATGTAGCTTCAAACTCGCCAGGCTTACCATAATAAGTGTCACCTTCTTTTGCTGTCATATGTACTGAATTAACATATTCCCAACCAAAAACATTTTTATATTTTTCAGCTGTTTTCTCTATGCTTTCGACAATGACTGCAACTTGGATTAATTTGTGAAACATACTGTTTTCCGCAGTGATTACTTTGCCTAAATCCATCAATTTGGTCTCCTTCATAATTTTTTTGTTCATTTTGCATAATTTCATTTTTTTACTGGAAATTTTCCTCGTTGAAAAATGACTTTGATGTGATTCTAACTTATTTTTATTTTTTTGCAAGCCTAAAAACAATAATTATTAAATTGTGAATAATTAAATTTTATTATAAAAATCCATTTGCATATTATGCAAATGGATTTTATAAAATCATAATCAAGTGTCATTTATGGGTATACATACATAAAAAGGAGCGTCATTCAAATGAAATAACTAATAGTTTTCAACAAAACTGTAAATTAATGGATATTGATACTTTATTTCGAATTAACAACATTGTTAACACCATAGCAAAATTCATTTTCAAATTATGCAACAAAATACCGCATTATCAAATTAAAAATCAGTTTGTGAAAAAAATCAATTTTCCTATTGCATATATTATTTTGGAAGCTTTATAATCGCTTTCATAAGCTTTGCTAATTGTTGTTTTTCATTCTTATGTGCCATATGCATAAAAAGATGTGTTCATATAACTAATGATTATAACAATATGTTGAGCAAAAAAAATAATACATAAGTGTCGTTCGGCGCGAGAGAGGAAAATTACCAATGTCTATGCAATTCAATTTTTCACTGGCTCAGACAGTACATTTCGGAATGGATTCCACAAAGAACTTACCTCAAATTCTAGGACAAGAAAACATCACAAATGTTCTTATTGTAACTGACGAGTCTCTTTGCAAACTCGGGTTTGTTAAGAAAATAACAGACATCCTAGAAGAAGGCAAAGTTAACTACGAAGTCTTTTCTGAAGTTGAACCAAACCCATCTATCGCAACAGTTAACAAAGGTGCTGAAGTTTTCAAAAGCAAAGATTTCGGAGCTATCATCGCTTTCGGCGGTGGTTCACCAATGGACACAGCAAAAGCTATCGCAGTTTTAGCAACTTTCGGAGGCAAAATCACAGACTACGAAGGTGCTGAAAAAGTTCCAGGTCCAGTTCTGCCAATCATTGCGATCCCAACAACAGCCGGAACAGGCGCTGAAGTTACAGCTTCTTCTGTTATCACAGACCCAGACCGTAACTTTAAATTCTCAATCGTTAGCGCAAACACAATTCCAAAATTTGCTCTACTAGACCCATCATACATAACAGGACTTCCTCCTCACATTGCAGCTGCAACTGGTGTTGATGCGATTGTCCATGCTGTTGAAGCTTACCTATCTAAGATTGCAAACCCATTTACAGACGCTATGGCAGAAAAAGCTATGACTCTTCTTGGAAGCAACATCCACGCTTTTGTTGAGGACAGAAAAAATGGAGAAGCCGCTTCTAACATGCTAATCGGAAGTAACTTTGCCGGAATTGCATTTGCTCGTGCAAAACTTGGTAACGTTCATGCTATGGCTCACCCAGTTGGTGCTCATTTCCATGTCGCTCACGGTGTTGCTTGTGCAGTTATGCTTCCTTATGTTATCGCTTACAACGCTTCTGTCGCTGATGTTAAAAAATATGAAAAAATTTACACTTGCCTAACAGGTAAAACATGTGAAAATTTCAAAGCTGAAATGCTTACAGAAGCTATGCACGAACTAAACAAATCACTAGGTATTCCTAAAAACTTAACAGAGCTTGGTGTTACTGAAGACAAAATCCAAGTTTTGGCTGAAGATTCAATGATGAGTGGTAACGTATTGGTTAACCCTAGATCAACCACTCTTGAAGAAATGATTGAACTATTCAAAACTGCTATGTAACAGCACAAAGTTCTCAAATAAAATAATAAGAAAAAGGAATGTGAATTTATGAATTTCGATATAGGATATTTATATGCTGGTTTAATGAACTTCGTTTCTCACGTTGTCCAAGGTTGTACCGGTTTTGGTGGAACTGTTGTTGCTTCACCTGTCGTTAACACAGTTTTAGACCCATCTCTTGGTGTTCCTTATGGTGCAGCGATTTCAATGCCACTTATCTACGCATGGGCGATTATAGATAGAAAAAACCTAGATTTTAAATTACTCTTAAAAATGTGCTTAATTCTTGTACCATCAGCTATAGTTGGTAACATTCTATTTAGTAACATGTCAGCCGTTGTTGCAAAAGTTGGTGTCGGTGGTGTTACAACATTGGTTGCTTTAATGGGTATCTTCAAAGTTTTCATTGCAGAACCCAGAAAACGCAAATTAGCTCTTGCACAAGGTCTTGACCCTGAAGCAGAATTAGCAGTTAAAGATACAATTGTCAAAAAAATCTATCGTTACGCTTGCCTA
The DNA here is from genome assembly GCA_964370925.1 of uncultured Oscillospiraceae bacterium. Taxonomy (GTDB): domain Bacteria; phylum Bacillota; class Clostridia; order Oscillospirales; family Oscillospiraceae; genus Heteroscillospira. The sequence continues at coordinate 12,781 of CAYJLH010000025.1, forward strand.
ATCGGCGGTGGTATCGTTCAAGGTGCTTTTATCTCCGGTGGTCCGCTAATCACTGTTTATGCTCTTGTTGCTACAACAGACAAATCAAAATTCCGTGCAACAATGAACTTCGTTTGGGTTATCCTAAACAGTATCACAATGTTTAACCACTACAATGCAGGTTATTGGACAGGTTCTTTCGTCAGCGCTGTATTGATTGGCTTGCCTTTCTGCCTCGGCGGTTTCTTTGTCGGTGTTAAAGTACACTCAAAAATCAACACAACAACATTCCTAAGAGTTACATATATCCTACTAACAATTGTCGGCGGAAACATGTTCATTTCAAACCTAACAGCTCTTTTAGGCTAATAAATACTATTAAAATTAAAAATAAGGAGAACAAACCATGATTGATTTAACAGGAAGAATAGCATTTATAACAGGTGGCGCTCAAGGAATTGGCCTTGAAGTTGCTACTCGCCTTGCAAAGCAAGGTGCTAATGTCGCACTAGGTGACATTAACGAAGAAAAAGCTAAACAATCAGCAGAGGAAATCACAGCTCTTGGTTTCGGAAAAGCTATCGGCGTATATTGCAATGTTACAAGCATTGAAAGCCTAGCTGAGTCCATGAAAAAGACTGCAGATGAATTTGGCGGAATTGACATTTTGGTTAATAACGCTGGTGTATTACATGCAACACCAATTAGCGATATTACAATGGACGAGTGGAACAGACAAATTAGTATTAACTTGACCGGTGCTTTCTTTGCAATGCAACAGGTATTCCCCTACCTGAAAGAAAGCAAAGCAGGACGTATAATAAACCTTGCGTCGGTTGCAGGACGCATGGGAAGTTATGCATCAGGAATGGGCTACGTCGCATCTAAGGGTGGACTGATTTCCTTGACATACGGCGTGGCTCGCCAATTTACTAAACACGGTATCACAGTTAACTGCCTTGCTCCCGGACCAATTGCAACTGACATGGTTAACGAATGGACTCAAGAAGCAAAAGACGACCTTGTTTCAAGAATTCCTGTTGGAAGATTTGGAACAACTCACGATATTGCAGCTCTTATTAGCTTCCTAGCTTCTGATGATGCCGGATATATCAGCGGTGCTTGCCTTGATATCAATGGCGGTATGCATATAGGCTAGTCTATCTAATTAAATATTTTTTGTTGTTAAGTAAAATTAATTGCTAATTAGTCTAAAATTTCTCTTGCCATGCCTCCTAAATATGTTTTACAAATTAGCCATATTGTGCCCGAGTGCTTGCAATAATTTTACTTTACATAGAGCGAACCCCCTTTGTTTTCGCATAAAATGCTTTAACAAAAGGGGTTCGGTTCAATTTAAAACTGTTAAATTATTAACTATATACAATTTTTAATCACTCTTATTGTAAACAATGCCGAGTAACTAAAAATTTAATTAGCACAATCTTTTATTACTTAGGAAAATACCCGAGTTTGCCCGAAATTCTTCCAGCTGTTGCTTGAATTGATGCTGCTAACTCGATTGCAGTTTGTGGAAGATTAGCAGTGTAAGTGTTGCCAGATAAACTAACGGCGGCGACAGCTTTTCTGCTTCTGTCGAAAATTGGAGCAGCAATTGAATATTTTCCATCAGCTAATTCGTTGACGAGGATGCTATAGCCACTTCTTCTGACAGTGTTTAATTCTTTTTTGATTTCATCAAGTTCTATTTTTGTTTGAGGGGTATATTTTATACGATTTATACTTTCTAAATATGTTTGAACTTCTTGGCTTGTTCTATGAGCCAAAATCACGCGCCCCATTGCAGAGCAATACATTGGGTGGTGATGACCAATTGGAATGAATAGTTCTGCAGTGTCTTCACAACAAATGCTGATGAAATGAATGATTTCATCGTTTCTGGGTACACCCATATAACAATGAACGCCGAGTTTATTTGACAATCGTTGAAGCTCTGGATATGCATGTCTGAAAGAATCGTGGCTATGTAGAGCTACTCCCGCTAAAGAGATAATTTGAATACCTAAAAAATAATGACCTGATATATCATCTCTTTCCAAAAATCCCGAGTTTAGCATTGTTGTTAAATGTCGAGAAACTGTGCTGATATTCATATTTAATTTTTCAGCTATATCCGAAACTCTTTGAAAGGGTGTGTCCTCGTTGAAAGTAGATAAAATTTCAAGTGTTCGACTAACACTTTTGGTGTTGTTTAAATTGTAATCACGGGGGTTTTTCTGCACTGCCATTAGTTCCTCCAAACATAATTTTAAATCACATCTGTTATTATTACAGGTTGTTGTAGTTAATTATAACATGCATTATAATCAAAAGCAATATTTTATGATATAGTATATATATTCCGCTAGCAAAAAAAAAGAAAAGGAGAATAAAATGGCGACGAAAACAAAAATTTTGATCTTATGTTTAATAACGATTATACTGTCTTCTTTTATTGGTTGTGGTGTTCCGGCATTGGATGAAAATCGCATTTTAATCCGACTAGCAAGTAGTGAAAACGGTTCACCTGACGACATTATAGGTGGACACTTTGTAATGAAATTTGAAGAGCTTGTCGAGGAACGCTCAAACAATGAAATTGATGTTTTAATATTCCCTAATAGTCAACTGGGCGATCAATCAGAAACTTATGGTTCAACAGGAACAAACACAATAGAGATGTCTTTGGGAGCAGTTCCAAACTATGTAAGCTATGTACCGTCTATGAGTTTTTATGTTATGCCCTATGTATTTGAAGATTTGGAAGATGTTAGAGAGTTTTCAGCAAATAACATAGACTACATGAATGAATTCTGCGTTCCACTGTCAAATTCAAGGGTTTTGGCTGTTGGAGTTGCTGGCATGAGATCTCTATGCACACAAGTGCCTGTATCATCTTTAGCAGATATCGAAAATATGATAGTACGCACACCACCAAACCAAGAACTTGTTGATACATTCCTTGAGTGGGGTGCTTCCCCTCAGGTTCTTGCGTGGACAGAGCTTTATTCAGGAATGGAGCAAGGTGTTGTTGATGCTTTTGACACCGGTGTTTGGACCTTAATTGATGCAAAACTTGCGGAAGTTACCGATTACTATGTTGAGATAGATTTCATGCCACAGCCAAACGCACTGGTAATTTCGGAAGAATTTTTCCAAACCTTAAGTCCTGAACACCAAGAAATCGTAGCGCAAGCCGCTTTAGACGCAGCAAAAAATATGGAAACTGTTGCTGATGAAGTTATGCAAAACTATTACGATTTAGTCGAAGAAGAAGGCGTAACAGTTATGCCTGCGCCCTCAGATTTGGATACTTGGATTTCAATTGCGAAGGAAGAAGTTTGGCCACTTAGCTATGAAACTTTGGGGAATGGCGATTCTGAGCTAGGCAAAGAAATCTTAGACTATGTTTTGGCGCATTAAAAATGCCCTTCGATAATAAGAGCTTAGTTAATACATATAATAATTGTAAAAGGGGGCCTATTAATGAATAAAAAGAATAACATAGCTTTAAAATGTTATCACGTGCTTGGAAAGGTGATTGATTTTACAGGGATTTTTTTAGCTGCTGTAATGTTCATCCTTCTAGCTTACCAAGTGTTTTTAAGAATTTTTTTCTCCATGGGTGATGTTATTGCCAATGAAATAGTTACATACAGTTTTATCTGGATTATATATATAGGAATGATTATGGCTACAAAAGACAGGGAGCACATCTCTGTTACTATGTTACCTGATCGTTTATCTTATCGACCTAGAAAAATACTTAATATTATTTCAAACAGCTTGGGGCTATATTTCAACATATATATTATATCAAATTCTTTATATCTAATTTCCATGCAACAGACTTTAAGTAGCACATCTCCAATAATCAAAATACCACTATATATGCTATATTACATTTTGCCTGTTAGCTTTTTCCTCTCGTCGATTTATGTAGTTAGAGATATTATAGAGAACATCAGAGATTTTAAATCATACGAGAAAAAAGAGAAAGGTGGGCTTGAATAATGGTTTTTATTATTGTTTTTGTAGTTGCTCTTGCAATAGGTGTACCTGTTTTTTCTGTTCTGGGTCTTGCAACTGTAATACCTACACAGCTTTATCCTGTCATACCTCAAAACTTAATACCTCAAGCAATGTTTAATGGACTAAACTCATTTCCTCTAATAGCCATAGCAGGATTTATATACGCAGGGCTGCTTATGCAAAAAGCACGCATTACGGATGGAATCTTGGACTTAGCATATGAAACTGTAGGCAGATTTCACGGTGGATATGCTATCATGTGTATATTAGCAAGTACATTTTTCGCTGCACTTACCGGTGCTGGACCTGCATGTACAGCTGCAATCGGTACAATAACCATTCCTTTGATGCTGAAGGCTGGTTATGACAGAGGTTTTACCTCGGGTGTTGCGGCGGCAGGTGGAACTCTTGGGGTAATGATTCCTCCATCAAATCCAATGATTATTTATGGTGTCGCAGCAAAAGAGTCTGTAAGTGATCTTTTTCTAGCTGGTATTCTACCAGGTCTTTTGACAGCAGTATTGCTTATAGTTGCCTGCATTATCATTTGTAAAAGAAGAGGGTATGAAGCCGTCGGTGAACCCTTCTCCAAGACAAGGCTTTTAAAAACCCTATGGAGTGCGAAATTCGGTATTTTTGCACCTGTTTTAATCCTAGGAAGTATTTATGGCGGTTATGCAACTCCAACTGAAAGTTCAATTCTTGCTTGTGTCTATACTATTATAGTAGGCTTTTGTACAAAAAAATTGACACTTAAAGACACAATTGGATGCCTAAAGACAACTATTATTATGTGTGGATCAATGGTAATTATCTTGGGTGTTTCGACTGCGTTTGGTAGAATTCTAACAATTTGGGGTGTTCCTCAAACTGTCGCCGGAGGACTTTCAGATGTTACAACTAATCCATATATGATTCAATTATTGATTTTCGCAGTCATGGTCTTTATAGGTATGTGGCTCGACCCGATAGCAGCTATAATTATAGTTGTACCAGTCTTTATGCCACTCATAGAGATGCTTGAAATATCAAAGATTGCCTTCGGTATTTTGCTCGTGTTAACGACTCAAATAGCATTCATAACTCCACCAGTTGCAACAAATCTCTATGTCGTATCTAACCTGACAAAAGCACCGTTAACCGAAGTTGGCTGGAATGTAATCCCCTTTATCTTATGCCTTGTGATAGTGGCACTTGTAGTAATTTTCTTCCCTGGGATTACGACATTTTTGCCGAATTTATTTGGTGGCTAAGGATGAAATGGACAACCACACCAATATGTTAAGTTAAAAGTTTTCTCAGCGTTTCAAATTCGAAAATAGGGTAATTCACTTAAATATTAAACCCAACTCTCACCCAATCGGGTGGGAGTTGGGCATTTTGTTATACATATGGTAATTTATCTTATCAAAAACAAAATGTAATCTATTTTGTTCATATCGTCAGTCTGTCCTTTTTTTCCAACACTTATAAGTATTGCATTTATTTATTATATCACGAGTATTGAGATTTCATATGCTTCTATTTCAATTGTTACGTCATAGAGTACTTTGTTGTCGGATTAAATATTTAATTGTTTAAATTTTTTTGATAGACAGTTTTTGAATATAATATCTTTTATGGATATAAAATTATTAAAAGTTGTTCAATTAATATAATTTCACCAAAATTGGCTGTAAATACGCACTTTTTATGTAAATATTTCTAAAAATAATTTTATTATTAAAAGAAAAAGTGTTTACTTTTGGAAAAATTAGTGAGATAATGACAGTGAACAGATAGAAACACAGGTGATATAAAGGAGGCTAACTATGAAAAAAAAGCAAAGATTTATAGCGAAAATTCTTGTCGTGATCATGTGCGTGAGCTTGTTTCCTTTTTCCACATTTGCCGTGGAGAATGAGGACTCTGCGTCTTTGTCGCTGGAAAATCGTTCAGGAAATTATAATCTAACAAGGTATGAATATCTATACAATGAATACAATGAGAAATATATTCCCGACCAAACATATGTAACAGCACCTGTTTATAATCAAGAAATATTTAATATTATTGATAGAAATAGGAATAGCCTTGCTGGCGGAAATCCTCTCGGAAGTATTTCTATGACAAACTATGTCTGGCAGAGATATTGGTCAGGTCCTTATGGTTTGAATTCTGACCCATCAATCGGAGGCCTGTACATTCCGGGTGGAGTCTATTATTTCAGCGACGCTGAGGATAATGGCGATATGTATAATATGATGCAGAAATTTGAGTCTTTTAACGGGCGAAGCGTGACTCATTCTCTCGTGCCCGGTTACAGTTATTATTCAAAATCTGGTGGTAGTTGGTTTGTAAACTTTCAAATGAGGGATATCGATGACAGAATAGACTTCTTTTACAGACTAAACCCAGACCATCTGAATATGTTTTTTGGAGCAGAGCTTAAGGGCGGTGCTCAAATTGTGGTTGGAGGCGAAGTCTTTTCCGGAAATGGAGACAAGACCTTTTCCACAGAATATGATATCAATGATAAAATCAGCTTAACAGGAGGCTCGAGTGGTATTGTGTCAGAGCCTTGGTTTATGCTAATAGATAACATAGCGCCTTCAATTGTTGGCATTGATTACCGGAAACATAACTCTTATGGCGAAGAGTTTATCATTGAATTTGATGAGTATATTCGAACAGCAAATTTTGATATAACAATCGGCGATGGAGCCGGTGAGGGAAGCGTTACGTTTGCCTATGCCGACAAAAATTCCGGAACAGAAATTGGAACTTTTGAAGGCACTTTGAGAACTGTGTACGCAAACAAAATGTATTTTACAGTTCCTGGTTTTACGGAGACAATAGCTGGGAAAGAAATAATAATAACGAAGATTGAAGACTGGGGCTTTGAAGAATATTTAGGCGATGACGCACTCGACTTCCATCTTTATGGTATGGTTAGAGAACCTGAGATTACAACAGGATACCATAATTATTTTGAAACAGGAAATAAATCTTGGCCGTGGATGGTTTTAGAAAATTATGCAAACACAGCCTATAGCGACCTTGCGGGTAACTCTATGGATTTTGATGGCGAGAGCCTCTCAACTTATAATTTAGTTTTTGATGAGCGTGCTCCCACCTTAGAGTCGGTCTCGCTTATTCACGATAAGGTATCAGTAGACAGTTCGGTTCCTAAAGACGAATGGCCCGAGGACATTAACAGGGGGAACTTATTCCTTGCTAACGGCGAAACCTTTGATATAATGCTCCAGTTTAGCGAGCAAGTTAGTTCTATCAATAAAGATAATGTCCAAATAGAGCTAAATATTTTGGGCGATAATGGTCAACCGGTTGTTGCAAGACCTGAAAATGTCGAGCACCATGAAGATTATGCCATTGTATCTGGATTTTCTCTTGAAAACTCAAGTCTTCCGATAGGTACAGACGAGCCTATACATATAGAAAAAATTACCTATAATGTGTCTGACTTAGCGAATAACAGTACGGGTAATATAGTTCTTACAGGCGATGATGTGCCAAAGCCGAGAGAACAGCTATACATTGATACAATAAAACCAGAGGTAAACATCGCATATATTGCAGATGCCACTGGAGGAGAAGGTTTTACAGCTTCGATTGACTTTGCAGACCCAGCAGCAGACGGACAAAGTGCGGCAAGCGTATCGGGAATTTTGGGAAAAAAAGGGCTTGTCTGGCTTAGCACCAAAAACAATGCAGAGAGCCTTCTGAGTTACAGCTATGCTGTAACAGATTCGATTGCATGGCCTTCTGAGTCCGAGTTTACGGGAAGGTCAGAGCTTGGTGATCCCGGAACGCTGAGCAGCAGCCCATACTCTATACCTATTGAGGTAACGGGCAATACTAAGTATCTGCACGTTGAGTTTGATGTGATCGAAGATGCTGTAATGGTCGAACCGAGGGTTTCAGGTAGTGTAACCGACTGGGCAGGCAACAAGAGCAATCCTGACCTAAGCTATGCTACAATGTCAGATGTTATTATAGATACAAACGCTCCTATAATCACAGAGACCTCCGCTTGGTCTAGGTACGCCTACGACGGTAACGAGGCTACAATTACATATAGATTTGCGGCCGACCACAAATTTGACTATACGGGAGCGGGAGAGATCACCGTTGTGGGAGAGTGGAACGATGGGTCGGATAGTGTTCCGACCATGGTTGGCGACGAGTATGAGTTTGAAAAATCTATCGACGCTACGGGCAGTTATAGTATAAACGTTACCGCAGTAGATGGCCATGGTAACGAGAGCACATATACAAGTAGCGTTGTAGCTGTTGATTTTACAAAGCCATCCGCTAACTACGAAATTATAACTGGTACAAACGAACCTGTTTTAGACCCTGCTATAAAAGTTACCGCCCCCATCGAGGGTGACGGCGACGCTATGGCATATACCCGTGTTAGAATTGGTTTTGCCGGCAACTCTTACATGACGGTACTGAAAACAGGCGAGAGTATCGAAAATATTTTTGATATAGACGAGCGTCAGTGGTACTATGTTGGAGATGAAATTTTCTATTATGATTTGGGTCACACCTTTAAAGCGGCAACACAACTTCCGATCGGAACGTCCGGCGCTCCAAGTGAGCTTGCTAATCTGGTCGAGGGTTACAATGGCATTATCGAGGTTCAATTTGATCATGCATTCGTTGACCTAACTCCGGTTTCAGGTGCATCGATTGACCCTATGATAGACGGTGGAGTACACCCGTCCTATCAACTCGATAACAAGATCTTCGTCAAGAAGCTTTCAACCGAAGATAATATTCATGATGTTGATTTTGGCTCTCGCCGTCCATATGATTCAAACTCGGCAGAGTTAGAAAATGTGAGTTCTTTTAGTACATTTTTCGGTGGCAATAGTTTAGTCGGAAGCTATGCTGAGTTTAGCATTGAAAATGAAAATGAGCGAGATTGGAGCATCGAGGGTGTTGATTTTGAAAACTCATATGTCGAAGTTTTTGATGTTCACAACGTTGGAGAAGACGGAGCACCCACCCTTATAGAAACACGTCCTTTGTTAGAAAGTGCCGAGCAAAAACTTGTCTTCTCGCACGAAACAGACGGAATTGCGTCTTACACTTTTAGTGTAACAATTGCAAACATGGGCGGTGGTACATCCACAATAGAAGCACCATATCACATTATTGTGGACAATCACACACCTAAGTATGCTGGCAATTGGAAAACGACATTTGCTTTTGACGATATAACGTTCGGCAGCGGGGGAAACAACAATGAGGATATTAGAATTCCGGATCAAGTAAACACAAATGGCAATGTGCCATTTGCTCCCATGATTGTGAACATAGCCGAAAGCAATGCATTTCCGCACTTTGTATCTCAAAACGACGAGTATGCAGAGCTTATAAACACGTCTAAGCAAGTAAATATTGAACTTTATGTTGACTCTAACCACACTGTTACAGGATTTATGGACGATCATTTGTATGTTGCAGGAGTTGTAAAATCAAGTCGTATGTGGAATGCAGAGCAACCGGGTGAAATTCCGGCGTACTCGGATAACCAACATCATCCCGAGTATGGCTTGAGCAGAGTCTTTAACTATTCAAGCGACAGGGTTGTCAATACGGTTGCTGAGCTTAGAGACAAGAGTGAAGACCCCATGATTGTGAACAACCATGTTAACATCATGAACTATCAGTTCATGTTTGAAAACGGAAATGAGTCGCCTGTTTATGAGATTGTGATAGATACACGCGATGTACAGGAACCTCAGTTTAGCTTGAACATTGAACCTACTCTATCGAACAGGCTCAACCTCGACAATGAAATGAAGCTGCTCTATTCTGCCGATTTATATGTCGATTCTATATTCACACCGATTGGCAATGCAAGCCTCTATGCGGTTAGCACACTGGCAGGCGGAGCATGGGAAATAAACGGCGATGGAGTAGCTGACGGGTATCAAATTACAAATGAAATAAAATACGGAGATACAGCGGACGCGAGAGATGTTGTAACTCTAAACAAAAACCTATACGAGAATTATGAACGCAAAAACATAGCTAATAGAGATGATTTAGAAGCTGCAATCTTTGCCTTTATCGCAACGGATAAAGTTGGTAATTTAACGGTATTAGTACCGCAGTTTGGCGATCCCGAATTTGTGGAGTCATTCCCCGTAAAATACGCATTTGACGATGTTGTAGATGAAAATGTGAGATTATATGAGGATGTAGTATATGAAGATATCTACTTGAAGTATGCAGTATCCAATACTAGGATGCCCATAAGCATGAATCTTGAAAAAACTACAATTAGCGTCGCTGTGGATGGCATTGAGTATACCTATCCTGCGCTAAATCCAAAAGTTCCAAACGAAGCAGGCTTTATCGGGATGCAGAACTATTCCAATAGTGATAATGACTTTTGGACACTTACTGCACAATTTGCCCTTCCCTTTAGCGACGATCCGAGTTTTGAGAAAAAAGAACTTGTGGCGACGGTTAATGCTGTAGGCGAAAACGAACAAAGTTTAAAAATCCCGGTGGAGTTTGACGTTGACAAATACAAAGTGATGACATCGTCTGATATATCCATCACAGGTTGGAACGGACGGATAACAACTAACTTAGTTGGTAGTCTTGACGGAGTGAATTACTATCAAAGACTACAACCCCCCATTTACAAAGCGGGCACTTATGACATACCATACTTCGACTATTTTGGCGAAGAACACACTGTGGCTATTAGAGTTGATGAAAACACACCAGGCTTTAGTGTAGATATGGGACAAGGGCTTAATGTAACATATTCTACACAAGATATTACAACAGAACCTGTTACAGTTACTATTTCGGCTGTTTCAGGAGTACCTGTAACGATTGATGAGAACTCCAACGCAACTTATACAGGCAATGGCACGACTAAGGTTGAGGCACTTGTTACAGGGAACACAATTCTCGATGTGAACACTACAGAAAGTGATGGCGTAGAGCGGGAGCTTGAAGTAAGAGTAACTAATATCAAACCAGAGCACAACCCAACAATAGTTTGGGACTACGTCGATAGCGATATTTCTACATTAGACCACAACAGCAACCCAACATCACCATTTATCTACGGTTCTGTTACTGCAACTGTTGTAGATGAGGCATGGGGACCTGTGGACTTCTTTAGTGGAAATGTTGCCGAGCATACTTTCTATCCAAACGACGCAACAAGTCACACTTTCCAATTAAAATACCCAGGAAATGATGAGGCTGTTGAAGTAACAGCTACCATATCGGGATTTGAATTGAGAGAAAGACCGACGCTCACCTTGCCCGATGAAGAAGAATATGTAGACCAAACCGCACCAAGCATACAGTTGATTCCATTTGTTAGCACAAATGGCGCACTGTACGAAGAGAAGCCGATTGCACTAAAACTCGAAGCAGGCCCTGTCGACGTCACGATTGACAAGTGGATAGAAATCGACGATAACAATGATGGAGAGCCAGATAGAATTGAAAAAACAAGCACAACAGAGTCAGTTATAGTAAATAATCCACTTACAGAGCATTTAGGTTATACAAACTATGCTTCAGGCACAGAATTTATAAAAGCCTTGGGCTGGGGTACTAATATCAGGCTTCAAATTGAAGTTTCAGACGAAGATGATGTTGATTTAGTGCTTAGAGCAGGTTCGTATCCACAAAATCCGACCTACGGAGCTACTGATGACATAGTCAACGGAGTGAGGCTTTCAGGAAAGACTTTGGATATTTCCCAAAATGCAGAATTCACCTTATTTGCAGTGGATAAGTCAGGAAATGCAACCCCAATTTCCTTAAACTTTGCGAGCATAGGAGATGCGCCTGTACCGACACTTGTGAAAACCTTCCCATCAGTGGGCACAGTCCGCGTCTATCTTACAAAAAATTCTACAGATGCTTTTACAGGCCTAAGCATGTCAGACACTGTAAAAACAGGTACAGAGACGGGCGGTGAATATACAGGCTATGACTATGTAGACATTACAAAAAATGGAACAACACAAATACCGTATAAATACACATATAGTGGCTCTGAAATCAATGGTGTGTTGACTGTTTATGTAATAGAAATTGATACTACGAAGCCGTCACACATTGCAACACTGTGGTCTGCCAATAGAGATTTTGAAGTTACAAACAAAATTGTTACGGCGACCTTAGAATTTACAAAAGATATAGCAGATGTTGGATTTGTAGGAGACGCAGATGAAACAGTTGCTGGACTTGAAGCTATGGTTGCCGGAAAGCGAGTTACACTGCGTTATAGCCAAAACGCCCCAGCTATAAGCCTAGTGTATAAATCGGCAAATGGACTTGGCGGAACTGTGACACTTGAAGCAGTTGATAATATCGATACGATATTACCAACGATGAGCCACTCAATATCAACTGATGCTGAAAAGCGAGTTGCCACTATTACACTTACGCCGAGTGAGGAAGTTGTTTTAAGTGAACTCGGTAAAAGAGGTGGAAGTTTTGTAGTGGAAGTTACAAAAAACGGCACGTATAACTATAACTTTGTCGATATTGCAGGCAACAAAGGCGAAACATACAGCGTAACTATTGACGATTTAAAGGACGACCCACTTGAACTCTCATTTAGCTTTAATTCTTCGGGTACTAACCCAACTACAGATGCTACATCACTCTCACTCGCAGTCGGAAATACACTTTACATAAGTGCAAACCGTGCTTGTGAAATCACGGTTAACGACGAGACACAAGGTTTCAGTAGCGATTGGATTGGATTTAAAATCACTAGCTCCCCGACACATATTATATATGCCGAAGATGATTATGGATACACTCAATTCGTTTGGTTAAAACAAGTTACAGCGCTTGATATTTCAGCACCTGTACTTAATTTAACAAAAACTGTCGTGAGCGCATCAATAGAGAGCACCGAGGAAGAGCTAAGAGCATTGTTAATTTCCAATGCACAAGTAAGAGATAACCTCGATAATAATCCGATAGTTGAAGTGTCATTTACTAAACCGAGCGTTGCAAGTACAGTTGTTGTTAACTATACTGCAACAGATGCTTCGGACAATGTCAGCGAGAAAACAGCTTACCTAAAACTTTATGACGGTGAAGAGCCAGACATAAGACTAAACGGAGAAGCAATCTACGATGATTACACATTTACCATTGATAGAGGCGAAAAACTTGAACTCACGGTTGATCTTGGAGGCGAGCCTTATTCCGTAATGTACGAAGAGGGACTTAAAACCGAAGCTCAAGTAAAGATTGGCTCTACTGATATTGTGTATAATGTAGACCATGAAAACCCAATAACTCTTGATATTACAGATGATTCAGGCTTTTATACATTTGTTGTGACAGCTCAAAATCGTACGACATTTAGATTTATTGTTTATGTGAGGTAGGGAGATTGAAATGAAAAATAATTTTAAAAAAATATGCGCCCTTCTTATGACAGCAGTAATTTTGCTGGGAATACTTCCGCTTGAAGTACTTTCCGCAGAAATACTTGATTGGAGCGGTTATCTTGAACTCACCGACGGTTATCTGTCCGTTAAAGTATCGAAAGAAAATGGCGGATTTCTGGTTGACACAGTGGACGGAGATATAAAGAGCAAATCAGACGACAATAAGCATCTTTTATATCCTGACGAATATTTTGACACCTCTTTCACCTCTTTTCGTGTAACAAGGGGAGCTGATGTCAAAGACTATGTTTTCGGTAGAGATTATGACTTTTTAAGTCTTGATACCAGTGATGTAACTTTAACTCAGTTAAGCACAAGCAGTGTTGCTGCTACATGGACAGTGGATGGTATTACATTCAAGCAAATTTTAACACTTCTTGACCCATCAGCGACCCAACACGGCATGGTTCAAATTGACTATGAAGTGACTACAGCAATAGGAAAAGAAGTCGATAACATCGAAGTTCGTGTACTTATGGATACCGCTTTAGGCAAGACAGACAGCGCTATATATCAGCTTACGAAAGCTGACGGAACTTATATCACTATGGAGCAAGAGGGAGTTGTAGCGGGCACAGATTATAATAATACTTTCTTTGCTTATGACAATCCGTCGAACCCTAGCGTCACAGCATATCTTTTAAATGCTACGGTTAACGGGGCGATACAACAGCCCAAAGAAGTTGCATTCGGACATTGGAATAATCTTGCGTCTACCGCATTTGAATTTGTTCCAAACAGTGAGCTTACATTTACAAACCAATTTAATTTGGACTATATGACAGCAGATAGTGCATTTGCACTCTACTATGATATAGGTGCAGCAGGTCCGGCTACGACAGCCTATGTGTCCACATATTACGGCGTTTATTCTAATATCACATCTTCGGCTGAGGACAAAGTGGCATTAAATATCACCTCAGCGCCGACAGAGATAAAATTAGATGCAGACGGCGAAGCATATGAAGATGGTGGGGATTTTTCTGTCACTCTTATGGCAAAGAATTTGAGTAGTGAAACAATCGAAAATCTAGCAATTGCAGTCTATCCCGAACTTGGGATAACACCATACAATCTCGGCGGAAATTTGGTGCAACCTGCATTCTCAGACCCCTATTATATTCAAATTGTGGATTTAGAGGCAAATGAAGAGCGTCAAATTACAATAAACTTAAGAGCAGACCCAATGCTTCAAAGCCAATATCGCAAACTTAAATTTATTGCATACGAGACAGCCACACCACAAGACGGATTTATAGTTTCTGACGAGCGTGGTGACAGAGAAATTTATATTTATTGCCCCGGAAGTGCCGGAAGCGATTCAATCAGTTTTTTTAGCACCACACCAGAGACAATTTTCCATGAGGGCACAAGAAATCTCTATTTAACAGGGCTTAATTTTGCTCAACTGAGGGATAAAACTGCATATAGAGTAATTCTACGGCCTATGAGCGGTGGCTCTTCACTTGTTGTTGACAGTGCAAATTTCAGTGTTGACACCACAGCAAACACGGCAATTATTGTCCTTGAAAATAGAATGACTCCCGGTGTTTGGCAAGTTATGATTGACTGGAATGACCAATCAAAAATTGATGTTACCAGCGAGTCACTACAATTTACGGTCAGTAATAATCCAGGAGTACAAGAAATAGATTATGGAATTGTTACAGTGGAAAAAGCCGATAGTTTTGACGATGATGACCCAGTATATCAAGTCGGTCTTTATACTGACGAAGCCGACTACAAGGCAAAGACAGGTACAGATATTGATAGAAACAACAAGGTTTACTTGGAGTTTCGTGGCGACTTCTCGCCGAAGTACGACGAGGTTACAGGCGAGCTACTTGGCGCAACGGCGGTATCGATAGAAAGCCCGAACGGCACGCCGAGCAGTACAATAAACATAAGTAACACTCTTGACGTTGAAAACGGCGAAGTTGTTATTTCGATCGAAGATGGCGACGATGGTAAGATAATCAACATCGACATCGACGCCGAAGTATACACAACAGGCTCGAGAACCCCTGTTTGGGACGGCGTTTGCGCCATTACCTCCTTTGAGGACGGCTCGCTCTCGACCCTTATTCAATACGACTCAAAGGGTCTTGCCGCAACAAATGTTGACAACAGCATTGCAAACACAACAAGTGTCGGCCTACTTTGGCCGGGAGCGGCAAGCAAGGCACAAACCATAGCAGGTATGTTTTTGGAGCTACGCTACTGCCAGTTTGGCATGATGGCAACAGAGACAGGAACACCAGATGACGATACTGCTAAGCGACGAATTATCACCTTTGGTGCGGCACTGTCGCCCGATTTCCTTATACCATCTAACATAGGCTCTGAGTACATTAAGGAAGAAAATTCGCAACTGGAAGCTGCTCAGTTGGGTTTGGCAAGTAGAGATTATGGCGCAGCCGAACTTAGAGAAACGAATAGAAAACTTGCTAGTGCTCAGGCGGCATGGCAAAACGCAAAATCGGGCAGCCTTAGCCTTTATGTGCAAGATGTAATATTCGGCAGTGGCGGCTTTATCGGATTTAACGGCTCTATCGAAGTTGGCATTCCCCCATACATAGACGGTATGCCATCTATAGAGGGCACGCTAGATATTAGAGTTATGGACGAGGACTGGGCATTCGGAATTGCGGGTGAAGCAGATTTCTCTGTTCTTTCAATGGAAGCCGAATTCGCTCTTCGCAGTTATAACGGTATACCAGTTCCTGATACACTGTACTTCTATATGGGTGGATTTGCACCGGGTGTTCCCGTTGACCCATTTGGTGTATTATGGCTCATGGGCGCTGGAGGCGGAATTGATAAAATTTATGATACCATTTTCACACCATCGACATTACCCCCTATTACAGTTATGTTAAGCGGTGAGATGGGTCTTTTCAGCACACTTTCAGCAAGAGCTAACTTAGGAGTTTCTCCTCGTGGAGTTAGCGCATCGCTAAGCAATGTTACAGTTGCCGAAGTTCAAATACTCGACAGTGTTGGCGTTGACTTAAAGTGGTATCCCAAGGCACGTTTTGCCGCAACTCTTGAAGCAAGTATCTTAGGCATAATTACCGGACAGGGTTCGTGGCTAATTGAGGAAATACCTGAAACACCAGGAAATTCTTTCTTTGAAGCATTTATACGTGCAAGTATTAATGTGCCCGACAACTGGCCTTTAATCGGTGGTGCAAATGTTGCAAGCGCTGATTTGGGATTTAATTTTGACAAAGTTTGGGGAGCTATTCAATTATTACGTTTCTCGGCTGGTGTAACTTATTTCTGGGGTGGCGAAGTTGAGTTTGGTACCGGTATATACGATACCCCAGAACCAACTGTTGAACTTTTGGCAGCAGGATTTCCAGTTGCAGTTGGATACGACGGACGTTCAGGGCGCACGCTTTATGCTCAAGTTACAAACTTAAGCACAGCGCCAATGGATGATGTGCTTACAAGTAACTCCACAAGAACAGAGCATACGCTTACTTTGGGTGATTATGAAGAGCAAGACGCAGTGCTGAATATGACTTTCCCAGCAGCAAATGAACTTGAGGCAAAGGCAAAAGCCGAGAGTATGACAATTGCAGGGATTAAGAATTATTCATTTAATTGGCTTCATGATGATGGTGTCACAGCAGAAACTGCAAATGCGATGTATAATTTCAATTCAGAAACTAAGATGGTAAGTGTAACAATAAGTTTTATTGAAAGTGAGTTTAATAGTACTTATACAATCACGACACCTGAGGCGATTACAACTTCAAATGTAGTTGGATTTGCAAAACTTCCGACCCTTGATAGTGTAACTAAATCTGGTGAAAAAGCAACGATTACAGGCGACTTAGACAGTTTTGACGAAATCACAATATTTGCACAAGATGCAAATGATGCAACAGCTGCACCATACCCACTTTATAAGAGTAGTGCAAAGCTAGGTGAAGGCACAGCTTCAATAGATGTTACATTGGATTATCCTATGAATATGCCAACGGGAGATTATGTGCTGCGAGCTTTTGCAACATCAGCTGAAACAGCGCCAAGGGTTGAATCAGATTCATTTAGTTATATAAATCCTCATCAACCCAATGCACCGACCGCTGTGCAAATTGCCTTAGGTGGAGATTATAGCATCGATGTAAATGTAACAAATGACCCAGGCGAGGATTATGATGGATACCGTGTGACAATATATGACAATGTGGGAACTGCTACAATTTTCGCCGACTTAGATATTCCAAAAGATGAAAATGGAACTCTTGCGACGAATTTCGCAGTCGGTGGAAGATATACCACAACTCAATATATAAAAGACGGTGTGACAGTCCCGAAAGATACTGAGGGCGCTGTGGCGACTGATTTAGCTTACGGTCTTGAAGCTGGGAAATCTTATAAAGTTCTTGTATCTGGCTATGGTTATATCGACTCAGGCGAGGATATTGACGGCGATGGTGAAAATGATATGACAGCAGTGCTCTCGGCTGGGGCTGAGAGTGATGAAATCATCATGGTAGAGCCAAGTCCTGTAAATATCAATGTCTCTGCAAGCGGAGCTATTTCACAACCGATAAGTAGTGTTGCAATGCTTCGCTCTTCGGGAATTGAAACGATCGATGTCGTGAATACAAGCGATATAAGCCTTGATATAACAGGCATCACAAGCGGAACTTACAAAGTTGATAATGGTGATTTTGTAGCATTTTCCTCTAGCCCTGTTGTGATAACTGGACTATCTGATGGAGTTCATACAATCACTGTCCGCGGAGAAAATTCCACAAAAGACTCAGGCGAGACACTATATCTGATAACAGTTGATACAGTAGCTCCAAAACTCATGCTTTCGAGTGGTGGAAATGGATTATTCAACGGCCCATCCACTACGATTAGCGGAATAAGCGAGCGAAATGCAAAAGTTTTCATGCAAGTCGAGGAAAATACAGCTATAATAGTAACACCAGATGAAAACGGTGAATTTACAGAAACACTCACACTAGACGATGGCTTGGCGTATCAAAATATCAATATATGGGCTGAGGATGTTGTCGGAAACAAGACTAAAGTATCTACTGTATTTCTTGTAAATGCCTTGATAGCTGATAGCGAAGCCGAAGCTGTGTTGTATCTCGATAATGTAGATATAACTGATAAGATACTTGAGCCAAATGCAAGTGGGCAATTGAAACTCGGCGTAAAAGTTGGAAATGACGTTGTAATTTTCAACAATTCAAATAGCGCTGGTGAGAGAGTTGTGTTCTCCTTGCAATCATATGATAGTTCAACAACGATGTCTGATTTGGGTGTGCTTAATGTAAAGTCAGATGGATTTGGAACAATCAATGCAACTTTGGATACATTTAATGTTTCTGCGAGATTTGGAGAAGCACCAGACCCAACAGGAGACCCAGATGATGATAACGGAGGTTCGTCAGGTGGTGGTAGTGGTGGCAGTGGCAACGTCACAGACAATCCACTAAATCCCTTTACTGATATAATGTCAGGTGCTTGGTATTTAGACGACGTAATGTTTGTCTTTGAAAGAGGCATAATGCTTGGCGTAAGTGATACTGAATTTGCACCTGAGGCATTTGCAACAAGAGCAATGATTTGGACAGTGCTTTTAAGAATTGACGGAGCTGACCTCACCGAAACCGACATATGGTATGAGGCAGGACAGCAATGGGCAGTCGAGGCAGGTATTTCAGACGGAACACTCCCTGACGGTCTAATCACAAGAGAGCAACTTGTTACAATGATTTACCGTTACATTGGAAGCCCAGAGGCATCACAGGATACTATTGCATTTAGTGATGCAAATGAAATTTCAACTTGGGCAGCGGATGCCTTTGCGTGGGCTATAGAAAACGGAATAATCAAAGGAAAAGATAACAATATTCTCGACCCACAGGGCAATGCTACAAGAGCTGAAATATCGGCGATAGTTCGCAGAATTATTGAATTTATAGAGAATACGACAGAATAATTAAAATTGAAAAACCCATAACAAATACCTCCAAAGTAGTCTGTAAAATAAACTATTTTGGAGGTATTCTTTTGTATGACAGATTATCAAGTCAAAGGTTCCGAAAAATAAAGCGTGTAAATGGCAACCGCAACTTCCACCCCCGTCTTGCGTCCTACCACTCATCATGAGAAACTA
>CAYJLH010000026.1:0-31676 GCA_964370925.1 uncultured Oscillospiraceae bacterium
CAACCTTTGAAAACTGTCATAGTTTTTAGGTTATGCCTATTATAGAAAAAATTTTCTTAATAACATCACGAAGCATTTTCTTCGCTGAACTATTAACTTTCATGATATCATCAAGGCTTGCAGCTTCTGTAGCTGTTTCCAGAGTACCAAGTGCAAACTGAATTTTTTCAGCTTCCGCATTCAAGATATGCGCGAGGCTGAGTTCTTCCATACCTATTGATGAAAGAATAAGGTTGATTGCGTCATCACGGGTTACGCCGATTGAGGGGTCTATATTTGGGATTGAGGGCATTGACATAAAAAAAATTCTCCTTTTTAATTTTGTTGGTCTTGCATTACATGTTATGATTGTTTTGTCATTGGTGCTACAACTTTATTTATCTACGCTTTTCTTTAATATATTCAGTGATTATATGGCTATTTTCTATAAATAACTTGTGCAGTTTTGCAAACTCTCTATACATTTCCTTGAGTTTTTCGTCTAACTTTGCTTCCTCTTCCAGTAATTTTAAGCGACGAGAACTCAGTTTTTTACCAGCCGCAATCATCTGTGGTTTTTTTCCCTCCCAGTCGGATGATAGTTTGAATTTGTTAGCCATTTCATGTACTGTTTTTATGAATTCCGCTATTTCATCAGACAAATTATCCTCAGCTTTTGATAATGTTGAAATCCTAGGCAACCAACTTTCGTACTTGTAAGTCGCAGCTCTCAAAGCCGAAAACACAAAAGCAAATACCCGTATGCTCCTAATATCAGGAAAAATATATGCAATTTCATATAATATTTCAAATTCTTGTTTTATCACCGCAAGCTCTTCTTCAAATTTTGTAAAGGTACTGAATTGGGGGTCAAACTCAGTGTTAATAGCTACTTGAATTTTCGCCAAAAGTTGTTCAACTATTTCATTAATTCTTGCATTTTCTTTTTGTATCTCGATTAATTTAAGCTCTTCCGCTTCTTTAATTTTAAATTTTTTCTTTCGGCTAAATTTAGAAAAAAAATCCACTTTTACCTCCTCACTTCAATCATGCCATACATTTTAGGCTATGCAAACCAAGCATAATGTGCTACCTCCGTCAAAATCAGCATACAATTTAAAACCTAGTCAGCTATATTTATAAGGAGGATTGCTATGGGTATGCCACAATTCCCCGAAAGAAAAAACCGCCCACAGGTCTGCGAAATCGTGTTAGAACTTTTAGAATCCGTCGCTGTTGAAGAGCTCGCACTCGCACATATTTTAAATGCCGAGGGCGAAAAATTGCAGGAATTAGTTAAAAAATATGCCTACTCCGATATTTGTTCCACTCAATTTGATAAGATGTGCAAAAGCACTTATGCCCTAATAAACAGCTTGGTTATCAAAGAATGGGTGTTGCTGAACAAAGTAAATTCAGCACTCGAGATTTATGACATCATGGAATGTGAACCGCACAAATGCCACTGTAAACACTGCGAAAATCATAAAGAAAAGTCAAAATGCGATACACGCTCATCCCTTGAGCATAAAAGCTGAAAGACGCAAAAAAAGGAAGCTTTTCAGCTTCCTTTTTTATCTTAAATTTTTAAAAAATTCAGTTAGAATTTCAGAACATTCTTCGCCCAGAACACCAGAATAAATCTTCGGTCTATGCCCAAAACGCTCTTCAAACAGGTTAATTACAGAATTACACGCACCCATAGTTTTATCCTTAGCACCATAAACCACCGTACCCACTCGGGCATTAATAATTGCCCCAGCACACATAGGGCATGGCTCTAAGGTCACAAACAAGGTACAGTCGGAAAGTCGCCAATCGCCAAGCCTTTCACAAGCCTCAGAAATTGCATCACATTCAGCATGGGACAAAGCATTTCGAGTTTCCTCTCGTCTGTTTCTCCCTTTGCCGATTATATCGCCGTTTTTGTCGACAATAACGCAACCAACAGGCACTTCACCAAAATCCGCCGCCTCTTTTGCTAGGTTTAGCGCAAGAGACATGTAATATTCCCTGTCTAACATAAAATCACTTATTTCTTAATAATAACGCCTCTTGGGTCTTTTCCAAATAGGCAAGCAGCATTGATTTCATCATAGTCAACGTGCATGTATGTAGCATATTCGGGATTAACTCTCAAAACAACTTCGTCAAAAATCAGTCCGCGCTCACCGCCAACTTGAACTTGAACGATTTCTTTATCTTTAAGACCCATACGCTCAGCGTCGTCAGGAGTCATGTGGACGTGACGTTTCGCAATGATGCAACCCTCAGCAAGCTCAACTTCACCGCAAGGGCCAGAAATTTTACATCCTGGTGAACCAGCTAGAACTCCGCTCTCGCGAACAGGGCAGTCAATTCCAAGAATACGCGCGTCTGTGTAGCTGAATTCAACTTGTGTCGCCGCACGGCAAGGTCCAAGAACTACGATGCCTTTGATTGTGCCTTTAGGGCCTGTAACATCAATTCTTGAGCTTGTAGCGTATTGGCCGGGTTGGCTTAGCATTTTCTTTTGGTCAAGTTCAAAACCCTCACCGAAAAGAACTTCAAGATGTGCTTTTGAAAGGTGAGCATGTCTACCTGAACCCTCAATAATTACTGACATATCTAACATTTTTATAATCCTCCGACTAAAATTAATTTTCACAAGAATTATAGCACTTTTTGTCGACATTAGCAAGCTTTTTGTATGATATGTCAAATTATTACAATCACACTATTGAATTTCACCTATAATTTTTACTTTTTCGCCGCTTACTTCAAGCGCACCGATACAGTAAAGTGCTATAGCTCTCGGCAAAATGCTCCATTCCGCCTCTCGCATAACCTTGCTTTGCAGAGTTATTGCGGTGTCATCCTGTGAAACTTCAACAGCTTTTTGCAAAATTATAGGCCCTGAATTTAGCTTTTCTGTCACAAAATACGCTGTCGCACCTGATATTTTAACACCCTCTTTAATTGCCATCTCATGTGGTATAAGTTCCTTAGCTTTTCCACACGCAAAAGACGGTAACAAGGATGGGTGGATATTAATTATTCTATTTTTATATTTTTCAACAATTGCTTTATCTAAAACATGGGGAAAACCTGCAAGCACGACAAGTTCAATGTCGAGGTCATGCAGTTTTTTTATTATCGCTTCGTTAAAACTCCCCTCATTGGGAAAAATTTCACGATCAACAACAAAAGAATCTATCCCAGCCGATTTCGCACGAGTGAGCGCATAGGCATCAGGATTTGACGAAATCACAGCGGCAATTTCGCTGTTTGGGATTTCTCCAAAAAGTCTGCTGTCGATAATGGCTTGTAAATTTGTTCCGCCACCGGAAACTAAAATTCCTATTCGTACCATTTTAACCCTCCCCTTTTTTGTTTAAAAGCTTCATTGCAGAGCGAATATTTCGGCTTTCGATTTCTCGCAAGCTCTTCACTCGGTCTTGCAATAAATCACCCTCGTTCCAAAGCGCAAGGGCAGATTGTGAAAGCTCTTTTAATTTTCCTCCTGTAAGGTCTCCAAGTTCTATATAGCTGTCTTTCCCTAAATATTTCAAAAAAGCTGTAACTTTCGGGTCATAGGCAACACCAACCAAGGGTATTCCCTGTCCTGCGGCAAAAACTAATCCGTGTAGCCTCATGGATATAACAAGTTCTGCCTCGGCTAAAAAGCCAATTGTCAAGCCTGTCGGCAAGATATCACGCAAAATATGATATTTTGTTTTCATATGTTTTGCTATCATCTCAGCGGCGACGGAGTCATTTTTATGGTCTATGGATACAAACAATGTAGTCAATCCATATTTTTCACTCAAAAAGTCGGCACATTCTGCAAATTCTTCGACTTTTTCCGAAAATCCTTGCCACTTCCTCGGAACTATGCAGAGATATTTTTCATCAGGAGAAAGCCCCAACTCATGCATAGCCCTGTGGACTTCTTCTTTTGGTGACGAGGGCAAGCCCAACGCAGGGTCAGACGCAACTTGCATTTCGGGACTGTCAATTCCAAATGCTTTAAGCTCGTCTAGGCTGTCTTCCTCGCGCAGAGTTATTTCGTCGGCGAATTTGTCGACAATAAATTTTGTCAATGCTCTGCTATTTTTTCTTGTGACAGGCCCAATTCCACAGCCATACATCATGACCTTACATCCAAGAATTTTAGCCGCCATTATGGTAAACAGGTAATAATACAAACTTCTTCTGCTGGTTATATCTTGAATAAGGCTTCCGCCTCCGTTAATATATAAATCAGATTTCATCATCTGCCCAAGTACAGAAAATAAGTTAAACTTATGCACAGAGCTAACTCCGTGTCGATTTCTTGTGTATTCGGGCGAGCGTGACATAACGGTTATTTCAATATTTTCATCCGCTCCACGCAGTGAAGCGGTTATCGCTTCAAGTATAGCTTCATCACCGGCGTTACCATGACCGTATGAACCGCAGATGAGCACTTTGCTTTTTCTGCCACTTTTTTTTGTGTCATTTAGCGCCAATTTCAGTTCTCCCTTGCAAAATAGATAAAAGTATTATACAATTTAAGTTAGAATAGGTCAAGACTTTATAAGGACGAGGATAGATGAAAAAAGTTGCAATATTTCAATCCGACCTTCGGGTTGGTGGAATTCAGAAGGCTCTTGTGAATATTTTAAACGAAATTGACTACTCGGAATACTCAGTAGATTTGTTTCTTTTTGACGAAAACAAATTTTTTGACATGCCCGAACACGAAAATTTAAAAACCTACTATTTAAAACCATTTTTCTGGCTAAATCGCATGGTTTATTTCAACACGCTCAAACGTATACAAAAAGTCGACAATTTACCCGACTGTGAATACGACATCGCAATCGACTTTAACAGCTACCGCAACGACTGCTCCATCGGTGCTATTTCGGTCAAGGCAAAAAAGCGTGTTATGTGGATTCATAACGATGTTGAAATCAAGCTTAAAAATGAAATTAAATATAAAATACTTTGGCATTTTTTCAATAAAAAGTTATCGTATTTTGACGAATTTTGCGCCGTATCCCCCGGTATAATCGACGGTTTCCGACGCGTTTCGGGCATTGCTGACAAAAAAATAACAGCAATACCAAACCACGTAGACAGTGGCGAAATTTTCGAAAAATCTGCCCAAGCCTTGCTTGATTTTGAAGTTGACGAAAGCAAGTATAACCTTTGCTCGGTCGGCAGAATTTGCCATCAAAAAGGCTTTGATATTTTAATGGAACACCTTAAAATTATCAAAAGCAAAAGAAATGACCTCCATTTTTATCTCATAGGCGACGGCCCTGACAGAGAAAAACTTGAAGAACAAATCAAAAACCTAGGACTTTCAGACAGTGTTACACTGCTTGGAAATCAGCCAAACCCATTTAATTACATGGACAAGATGGACGGTTTTGTCCTGACCAGCCGATACGAGGGACAAGGAATTGTAATATTGGAGGCTAAGGCTCTCGGGCTTTCGCTTTTCATCCCTCCTCACCTTGAAAAATATAATCCGACTATACCCTCAACCAAGGACATAGAAACAGCAATTATTAAGGCCGAGAAAAAAGAAAAAACCCGTGATGATTTATCCGAATATAACAGCGCAATAGGCAAAAGTTTGTCCGAAGTATTGTCGCTTAAATAAAAATAGGAGCTAAGTTATGACCAAAATTTACATCATCCGCCACGCAGAAGCCGAGGGAAATTTATACCGCCGTGCTCAAGGACATTTTGACGGCAATATCACACGCAGAGGCAGACAACAAATTGAGTCACTGGCAGAGCGTTTTCGTGACATTAAAATTGATGCAGTCTATGCCAGCGACCTGAGAAGAACTCAAATAACCGCAGGTGCAGTTTTGCGCCACAATGACGACTTGGTTTTGAACATCGAACCACGTTTAAAAGAAGTTTGCATGGGCATTTGGGAAAATCAAATGTGGGGAAATATTGAAATCGACACTCCCGACCAGATTAAAAATTTCAATTCCGACCCAGAAAAATGGCATGTCGAGGGAAGCGAAGACCACAGGGCTCTTGGTGACAGAATTGTAGAAGTCGTCAAAGAGTTGGGTGCAAAGCACGAGGGACAGACTATTGCGCTGTTCAGTCACGGAGTTGCAATCAGGACTTTGCATTGCAGAACTCTCGGCGTTGCCTCTCACGAAAATTATAAAATCCCACATGCCGACAACACAAATGTAAATCTTTACACCTATGATAACGGCGAGCTTACAATTGACTTCAAAAGCGACAACAGCCATTTGACTAAAGAAAACAGCACTTTCGCCCGCCAAACTTGGTGGGAGAAAAAAGACGGTGGCGACTTAGGGAATTTAAGTGTTTTCCCCCTAGACATCAACACAGAAGCAGAACTATACGCTAGTTTCTTCGAAAACGCATGGAAATATGTGTACGGAAGCACTGATGCGCTCGATATAAAGGCGCATATCTTAAATGCAAAACATCTCGACTCCCCAGATGAGAGCCTAGTAAAAATTTGCCGTGGAGGTGTTCCCATCGGAATTGTCGAACTAGACATAGAGCGTGGCAAGGACGAGGACTACATCCACATCAGCCTAATTTGCCTTGATGAAAAACATCGTGGAAACGGTTTTGGAACTCAGCTTTTAGGTCATGCTGTTCATATAGCAAAAAAATACGGCAGAAGTAAATTAAGACTTCATGTATCACCAAAAAACGAAAATTCAATTGGATTTTATAAACACAACGAGTTTTACGAAATTGGAACAGTAAACGGAACATTTGGCACATTATTTGTGCTTGAAAAGGTGCTATAAATTGATGAAAAACCCTATTCTTCGAATAAGTTTCATGAAAAACCGACGCATTATAGTCGTGTCGGATATTCACGGAAACCTTGAATATTTTAATGGCTTGCTCAAAAAAATCGAGTTCACGCAAAACGATATTCTTGTTATTAATGGCGATTTTTTAGAGCGAGGTCACAACAACATTGCCCTTTTGCGTAAAGTTATGGAAATGCATCGCAGTGGCAATACATTTGTCGTGCGTGGAAATTGTGATGGTTGGCATGAATTTTTGGACAGAGGCAGTGAGATGGATAATTTCATCGCCGATTATATGCAAGAGAGACCAAACTGTTTTCTGCGGAATATTTGCGATGATTGGGGTATGGTTTTCACAAATGCAGATGATATTCCCAAGTTTAAGGAAATTTTAAGCTCAGACTATGCCGAAGAAATGGAATTTCTACGCAATCTGCCTGTGATAATTGAAACCGATTTTTATACATTCGCCCATGGCGGTGTGTCGTCAAATGATATTGATAGTGTCAATCCCTATAGTTGCATGAAAAATGACAATTTTTTAGGGCAACACTTATCTTTTGACAAGTGGATGATAGTCGGGCATTGGCCTGTGGTTTTATACCACCACAAAGCGCCCGACGCAAACCCTATTATTTTAAAAGACAGAAAAATCGTCAGCATTGACGGCGGTTGCGTTTTGGTCGATGACGGACAGCTAAACGCACTCATCATCCCTAACAACGGCAGTGACGATTTTGAATGTGTACATTACGACCACTTCCCGCTCGCCAAGGCTCTTGATTGTCAAGAACAGTCGGACAACTCGTATTACATACGTTGGGGCGATAATGAGGTCGATATTTTGGACAGACATTTTGACTTTCACTGTTGCAAACACAAGCGCACAGGGCATGTGATGGATATTTTGAAAAAAAATGTCTACGAAACCCCTGTGAAAGTCACCGTTAACGACTGCACTGACTACAGGCATGAAATATGCGAGGGCGATATTATAAGCATAGTCGAAGAGAGTTCCCTTGGATATTATTGCAAGAAAAACGGCGTCAGTGGCTGGTACAGCGGACGCATAGAATATTTAGATTAAGGAAAGTAGCATGAACAAAAACACATGGGATTTTATCCCAATCTCACGCGAAGATTTGGTCGACAGACAGTGGTACTGGTATGATTTTTTGGTCGTAACAGGCGACGCTTATGTTGACCACCCAAGTTTCGGAACGGCGGTTATTGCTCGATGTCTTGAAAAAGACGGTTTTCGTGTTGCGATTTTAGCGCAACCGAATTTCCGCTCAGTTCAGGATTTCGAGGCTATAGGAAAGCCACGGCTTGGTGTTTTAATAGGAGCCGGAAACCTTGACAGCATGGTTGCAAAATACACCGCAGCCAAAAGAAAACGCAGTGAAGATTTTTACTCCCCCAATAAAAAAGCAGGGCTTCGCCCAGACCGAGCAACTTTGGTTTATTCAAAGCTCGCCCGTGAGGCTTATGGCGAGGAAACTCCCATAATTATCGGCGGACTTGAAGCTTCTTTAAGACGTTTCGCCCACTATGACTATTGGGACGACAAGGTGCGACCATCTTTCCTTGTGGACTCAGGCGCAGATTTGCTCGTGTATGGCATGGGCGAAAAGCAAACACGTGAAATTGCCTCTAGGCTAAAGAAAAAAGAGGATATTTCAACTATTCGTGACATAAGAGGCACGGCATTCGTAGCAGAAAATGCAGAAGAATGTCTATTCGAAGAGCCTGTAATGCTACCGAGTTTTGAGCAGACAGCGGAAAACCGCAGATTTTATGCCGAGGCAACTCGCAAGGAATATATAGAGCACGACCACGTAATCGGTCATGCATTAATGCAACCACATGGCGATAAGCTTTTGGTTGTAAATCCCCCAGCCACCCCACTAAACACAGCAGAGCTTGACGAAGTTTTCGAACTTCCTTACACCAGAGAAGTCCACCCAATTTATGAGCAAAAAGGCGGAGTTCCTGCCATTGACGAAGTTAGATTTTCTGTTATACACAACAGAGGTTGCTTTGGTGCTTGTAATTTCTGTGCGCTTGCATTTCACCAAGGCAGAGCGGTCACAAGCCGTAGTCATGAGAGCATTTTGCGTGAAGTTGAGTCTATGACAAAGCACCCCGAATGGAAAGGCTATGTCAATGACGTCGGAGGTCCGACAGCAAACTTTAGAACTCTTTCATGTAAGAAACAAGAAAAACATGGCATGTGCCCAGACAGAAAATGCCTCTCCCCAGAGCCATGTAAAAACCTAAATACCGACCACAGCGATTATCTGAATTTGCTCAGAAAAATTCGTGGAATTGACGGTGTAAAAAGAGTTTTTATACGCAGTGGAATAAGATATGACTTTATGCTTTGCGACAAAAAAGGTGAATTTTTCTCCGAAATGGTCAAGCATCATATTTCGGGACAGCTCAAAGTCGCACCTGAACATTGTATAGATTCAGTTTTGGACTACATGGGTAAACCACATATTGAAACTTACGAGAAATTCTACGATAAATACTTCAAATTGTCAGGAAAACACGGAAAAGAACAATATGTTGTCCCCTATTTGATGAGTTCTCACCCCGGAAGCAAGCTCACCGATGCGGTTAAGCTCGCTGAGTATTTAGTAAGCAAAGGAACTCATCCGGAGCAAGTCCAAGATTTTTATCCCACACCCGGCACAATTTCAACATGTATGTATCATGCGGAAATCAATCCTATGACGATGAAGTCGGTCTATGTGCCGAAATCACAGGTCGAGAAATCCATGCAACGTGCGCTACTTCAATGGCGCAGACCCGAAAACCGCGCACTTATCATGAAGGCATTGCACGAGACAGGTCGAGAGGACTTGGTCGGCTACGGTAAACAATGTTTACTGCGTCCATACAAGCCTCCAAAAACCGAAGAGCCCACGCCTGTTGCCGAAAAAACAAAGGTAAAACGTGGTAAGGGTTGGGCAAAACCAAAGCAAAAAACAAAACCGGGTAAAAGGAAATAGCCATGTTTGATAATCCGATTTTGTTTCTTCCTATATACTATATTTTAGTAAATCTTTTAGGCTATTTCAGTATGTATAAAGACAAAAAAGCGGCGATTGAAAATAAGTATAGAACGTCCGAAAGGCACTTATTTTCAATTGCGCTTTTCGGCGGAGCTTTAGGCTCTGTTTTAGGCATGAAAAAATTTAGACATAAGACCAAACATTGGTATTTTAAAATTTTTATGCCACTGATTTTGATATGTCAAATTGTCTTAATAGCGTGGTTTATTTTAGTGCTTACACGTTAGACCACAAATTACTAGTAATGATAAAAAAAGAGCGGTTTGGCAAAAGCCAAACCGCAAAAACAGGGTTGTGGGATAAAGATATGAGCTGAGGTCAAATTCAAACTAATTTGCTTGACTGACCAATTGGATAAGCTGTAAACTAATAATACAACATGTCTTTATCTTTGTAAATAGCGAGAAAACACTAGTTTTGTCGAATGACAAAAATTATTAATTTTTCCTTTAAGGAGCTATAATGATGAAAGAAATTAGCTGTAATGAAATCTCTGACGCAATAGAAAAGCTGTGCGTTAAGGCCTGCGTTTGGCTTCCTCCTGAGACGGCTATGCTTATTGAGTGTTCTTATGATTTGGAGGAATCTGACGTCGGAAAAGGCGTTATTCTTGATTTATATAACAATTTTAAATGTGCCGCTAAAAATAATATCCCTATCTGCCAAGACACTGGCATGGCGGTGGTTTTTGCCGACATTGGACAGGACGTTCATATTGTCGGTGGAAATTTTGAAAATGCAATTAACGAGGGTGTTCGCCGTGGATATGTCGACTTACGAAAATCCGTGGTGCGTGACCCTCTTCGACGTATAAACACCGATGATAACACACCTGCAATTATACACACTCGCATTGTTGAGGGCGACAAAATCCACCTCACTGTTGCACCCAAGGGTTTTGGCAGCGAGAATATGAGTGCTATGAAAATGTTTTTGCCTTCTGCCGACGTTTCTGAGATTATTGACTTTTTGGTCGAGGTCGCCGACAAAGCAGGTTCTAACCCATGTCCACCGATTATTTTAGGCGTTGGACTCGGCGGAACTATAGAAACTGCCGCTTTGCTCGCAAAAAGAGCTTTAATCCGTCCTATGGACACAAGAAACCCCGATGTGTTCTATTCAGATTTGGAGAAAAAGGCTCTCGCCAAAATCAATGACCTCGGCATTGGCCCTCAGGGCTTTGGAGGGCGTGTAACAGCTTTAGCCGTCAACATAGACAGTTACCCCACCCACATAGCCGGACTGCCTTGCGTGGTCAACGTCAGCTGTCATGCGACACGACACGCCGAATGTGAGCTTTAACCATCACAGAAATGAGGAACGAAAATGAACGAATTCGAAACCACCGCAGAGCTGATTGAACCGCACGGAGGATTTTTCCCCTGGCGCAGATATTTTGCCAGAACGCTGGATTTATCCATCCTGTCATCCATTGTTGCAATGGTGATTAGTTGGGGTCTTGACATGAGCTTGATTGATTTTTCGGAAATGCAAATTTACTTAATAATAACAATTCCGGCAATAATTTTAATGCTCGTAATAGAACCCTTTTTGATATCGAAATTCGCCACAACTCCTGCAAAAGCTTTACTTGGCATATCTGTTTATGACGACAACGGCAACAAGCTCAGTTACGGAGAGGCCTTTTCCAGAACCATGGGCGCACTTTTCATCGGTTTCGGCTTTGGTGTTGGGCTAATCTCAACCATCACTTGCATAGTCGCATACAGACGGCTAAAACGCTATCAACCCATGTCATATGACGATGGTATTTCCATAGTCGTCAAAAAAGTTGCCGTTTTTAGGTATCTGTCCTTTGTCGCAATCGAAGTTGCCCTAGTATTCTTACTGGCATTTGTCACGCTAACTGATTTTTTACCTACAAACAGAGGTGAATTGACAAAATCCGAGTATATCGAAAATTTTAATCACTTTGTCGACGTTTATAGCATTGAGGATGTAACAATGGATGCAGACGGCGTTCTAATGGTCGAGGACTTTTTCACGAAGTGGGAGATGGATTTTGAGTTTACTGAAGAAAATGGAGTCTTAACTTCCGTCAGCTTTTACCACGACGAAAAAGAACCAAGTATCCAATCAGATATCACGCTTTATATGGAGCTTGCAACCATCGCATTTGACAGTAATGCAGAGCTAATTGATGCCATAGACAGAAGCTTTTTGGAACAGTTCAGAGTGTCAACCACAATTGGCACACATATGTTTTCTGAGCGAGATATGCAGATAGAATATAAAATCGAAAACGAAGAAGATTTTAGCGCTAGTTTTTACATTTCAAGAATTTACTAATTTCGAAAGTGGTGACGTAAATGGACGAAAATGAATATCAGCCTGTTTTAAAAGTCGAATACAAAAAAGAAAACAGTAGGCATAGTTACAGACGTATCCTAGCAAGAACCTTGGATTTTGCGCTTGTTAATTCTTTGATAGCACTTTTTTATTCTGTTGTTTTAAAATTTTCATATTCAGGAAATGACTTGCTAACGACATATGTTGCTCAAGCCATACCATTCATGTTAATTACGATTATTTTTGAACCAATTTTTATTTCTAAGTTTGGAACAACTCTTGGAAAAAAGCTCTTCAAAATTTATATTTTTGATAACAACGGAGGTCTTTTGAGTTACGGTGATGCACTTAAAAGAACAGGAACTGTACTCATAAAAGGCTATGGTCTGGGTGTTCCAATTTTAAATATAATTTCTATATTTAGAGTTGTAATCTCCATATCAACAGAAAACAAAACCGATTACGACCACGCTTATTCGGTTGAAATTGACGAAATTATCGGTGTTAAAAGTGCTTTAGCCGCCTTTGGCATAGTTGTTCTGGATGTTGCGCTCGTAGCATTCGCAAGCCTCACTTTAATTCTTGTGCCCAACAGAGGTGATATAAACCAGAAAGAATTTGTCGAAAACTTCAACTTCGCCCTCGAAGAAGGTGGCTACTACAGAGACGAAATAATGCTTGACGGTGGTGGCTCTATAAATTACGCACCCTACGGAACGCCTCTGAGATTAGAGTTTGAAAAAGAGGGCGATATCATCAAGAAAGTGTCATTTGAGGTCTATATAGAAGAACATACAGAAATCATAGCATATGAACCAATGATGAAATACGCGACCATTGCCATTAATAGCAACGCAGGCATATTTGAAACCATGGATTGGTATGACACATCCTTATTCTACATTTTAGAAAACGAAGCGTTTGGAGCAGAAATCGGTAATTTATATGTTGAGTACGAATTCCGTGGAAAGCCACTTTATGAATATTACGACTCAAAAATCCCCAGTGATTTATACATACGATTTTCGGCGGAGTTATTGCAATAAAAAATCGGCGGATATTATCCGCCGATTAGCTTGTATTACGTATATGAAAATGACATTTAAAATTCTAAGTATCTCATAAGTGTAGTCGCAACTTGTGCCCTTGTTGCTTGTTCTTTCGGTGCAAGTAAGTTTTCGCCAACACCCGAAATTAGGTCGTTCATTATAAACCAACTCATGGATTCATATGCCCAAATCGCAACGAAACCAGAGTCATCATATGGCAATTTATATGCCCAAACACCTGTAAATCCGCCACCTTTTAACTGCTCATAACGGTAAAGCATTGTTACCATTTCTTCACGTGTCAGCGGTTGGTCAGGCATAAACATTCTATCGCCAACACCGCCCGCAATGCCACTTTTCGCAGCCCAACCAATGGCATCTTTATACCAACTGCCATAATCAACATCGACAAAGTTACTAAACATCGCCTCAACTTCAGGCTCACCCTCCATGCGATATAGCGCAGTTACAAGCATTCCACGGGTCATGACAGTATCTGGCTCGAAAGTCGTTTCTGTAACACCTGTAAGAAGATTGTTTTGCAATGAATATTCCACCGCATCATAATACCATGAGTCTTTAGAAACATCACTGAAAGACATAATCACGGGAGTGTGGTTGCGTGTGTCAAATATAATTACGTATGACGAAGCATATTCGAAATCGATTATAATTTCGCCTTTTTCAGTCGGCTTTAACACTTGTGTGAAAGTCAAAACGTCATATTCCTCATCGTAAAAATAGAGGTTTGCATAATTTGCCCCTTCCGGAATTGTCGGCATTATATTCAATGTCACAGGGAAAGGAAACTCATTATCATGCATAATTTCAATCTGTAAGTCCTCTCGCCCATCGGCAAGGTTTGCAACCAGAGGCGCAGGGACAGAGTCTCCCCCGAGTTCAATTCCAAAATCCAAATCCTCAAATTCTGCATCCACAGGGATGTCTAAACCGCTGACAGTCCACAAACCGAGTTCGGTTCTAACTTGCAAAGTAACATCTCGACCGGCAATTGCGCTGAAAATTTCGGCTTCAACAATAGGTTTTTCCTCAGTCAAATCCAATTCAATTGTTCCATCGATAATTTTGATTTCCTCACCGAGAACAGCAAGATTTAAATCACCCTCGTCTGCAAAAGCAGCAGTCGACAATGACATGGTAAGTAATAATGATAAAGCTATAGCACTCTTTTTCATTTTTCATCCTCCTATAGTTACATTCGAGTAGCATTAAAAAGGTAACTATTTACATTATACAAAATAATCCTGTTTTTGTAAATTGTTTTTTTATTAATAATTCCATGTTTTAGTTGACTAGCGAGCTAAAGTGCGATATAATTTCACAAGGATTAATTAAAGGACGGATTTTAAATGAAAATTCAAGGAATGACACAGCAAGAGCGCGAGGCATTAAAGCTACGTGCTATTTACGAAAGTGCGGGATACAAGAAATTTAAAATGAGTAGATTTGAAGAATACTCACTTTATCTGGAAAATAAGAGTTTTTTGAATACCGAAGGCATAGTTACATTCACAAACCCAGCAGGAAAACTGATGGCACTAAAGCCCGACGTAACATTGAGCATAATGAAAAGTATGCGCTATGATACCGAGTTTCCGACGAAACTTTATTATACAGAAAATGTCTATCGTTCGGTCAAGGATGTGCGTGATATTCGCGAAATTATGCAAGTTGGGCTTGAATATTTGGGTGAAGTTACCATTTATGCTCAACTTGAAGTATTGACAATGGCGATGGAAAGCCTCGAACGCTTGGACAAGGAATATATTCTCGATATTTCACATATGGGGCTAGTCAGCGAACTTTTAAACTCCTCAGGCTTGCGCGAAGAGGCAAAAAGCGAAGCTCTAACACTAATCAGTACAAAAAACAGTCACGAGCTAAAAAGACTTTGTGAGAGAGAAAATGTATCCGATAGTGTGTCAGATAGGCTTTGTAGCCTAAGCTCGCTAAGTGGTAATTTTGGTGAAGTGCTGCCTATAGCAAAGAATCTTGCAATATCTGAATTGGAGATAAGTGCTGTTTCAGAGCTAGAAAAGCTTTTCGTGCTATTGAGCGAAACAGGCGACACAAGCAGACTTAGATTAGACTTCTCTATTGTAAATGACATGAGCTACTACAACGGCTTAGTGTTCAAAGGTTATATACCCGATGTGCCCGAGGGAATTTTATCGGGAGGTCAATATGACAAGCTCGTCCAGAGGATTTCAAAGGCGACAGGTGCTATAGGTTTTGCCGTTTACATCAGCTTACTTGAGCACAGAAAAGAGCGTGTTTCGGAATTTGACGTGGATGTTCTTGTAATATGCTCCAATGATAAAAAAGCTAAAGAAGTAATGCTACTGAGCAAGAAATTGCGTTCCGAGGGCAAAACCGTCAGAGTTCAACCAAGTCGCAGTGATATAAGCGCTTGTGAAGTCATAGAAATTTGAGGATGAAAAATGGATAATTTTATTAATATAGCCCTACCTAAGGGTAGATTGGGCGAAAAAGTGTACGAAATATTTGAAAAACAGGGATATGGCTGTCAAGCAATCAAAGAAGAAAATAGAAAGCTCATTTTTGAAGACGAAATCAATTGCGTTAGATATTTTTGGTCGAAACCCTCAGATGTAGCCATCTATGTAGAGCGTGGTGCGGCAGATGTCGGTGTAGTTGGAAAAGACATTTTACTTGAGAGCGAACCCGATGTTTATGAGCTACTCGATTTGGAAATTGGAAAGTGTAGAATGGCAGTTGCTGGCAGAGCAGATATGAAGCTCGCCCACGACAAAACGCTAATAGTTGCAACAAAATTTCCGCATATAGCCGCAAGTTATTATGCATCACAAAGTCGAGCGATAGATATAATAAAATTGAATGGTTCAATAGAAATCGCACCCGTAATCGGCATGTCGGATGTTATCGTCGATATAGTCGAAACAGGAAAAACACTCAAAGAAAATGGACTTTCTGTTTTAGAGGAAATTGTTCCAATAAGTGCTAGATTTGTGGTAAATAAGGCTAGTTTAAAGTTCAAAAACGAGCAAATTGAGCGTATGAAAAATAAAATCGCTCAATATTTGGAGGCTAAAAATGATTAAGATATATAGAAAAAATGAGATAGACGCCCGTGAAATTTTAAGGCGAGAGCCCGAGGGAATCGACGTCACCGCACAGGTAAGAGAAATACTCGAAGACGTGCGCAAAAACGGAGACGAAGCCTTAATTAAATACTGTGAAAAATTTGACGGTGGCGCACCTAAAAGCCTCGAAGTAAGCAGAGAAGAACTGGAAAAAGCCAAAGAGGAAATCGACCCAAAACTACTCGCAGTTATGATAGAAGCCGCAGAAAACATTCGAGATTTCCACAAGCGTCAAGTACGCGAAAGCTTCGTTGTCGCCGAGGAAGAGGGCAAAGTTTTAGGTCAAAAAATCACCCCACTTGCTCGAGTTGGGCTTTATGTCCCCGGTGGAACGGCTTGCTATCCCTCCAGCGTGCTCATGAATGCAATTCCGGCAAAAATCGCTGGAGTTCCTGAAATTTGTGTGGTAACACCATCAAAAAACGGCTATGTCGACCTAGCAATCTTGGCATGTTGTGAAATTTCAGGTGTCGATAGAGTATTCAAAGTCGGTGGCGCACAAGCTGTTGCAGCGCTTGCTTTTGGAACATCCTCTATACCACAAGTCGATAAAATCACAGGCCCGGGTAACATGTATGTTGCCGAGGCAAAGCGTCAAGTTTACGGATTAGTTGACATAGATATGATAGCTGGCCCAAGTGAAATTTTAGTAATTTCTGACGACAAAACCAATGTAGAATATGTCGCAGCCGACCTTTTAAGCCAAGCCGAGCACGATGTTAATGCGGCATCAATTTTGGTTACAACATGTGAAAAATTTGCAATTAAAGTTGCTGAGGAGATTGAAAAGCAAATACCTCTATTATCTCGTTCAGACATAGCAAAATCTTCCATAGATACTTATGGTAAAATTATACTGGTAGATGATATTAAAGATGGCATCGAAATCGCAAATGAAATCGCACCCGAGCATTTGGAAATTTGTGTCGACAATCCTTTCGACTATTTGCACTCAATTCGCTGTGCTGGAAGCATCTTTTTAGGTAGAAACTGCCCTGAGGCTCTTGGCGATTATTTCGCTGGTCCAAACCACACATTGCCGACCGGAGGCACTGCACGCTTCAAAGGGCCACTCTCAGTAGATGATTTTGTGAAAAAAACATCTTTTGCATATTACTCCAATGATGCACTTCAATCTGTTGGAGAAAAGGTTCAAATTTTCGCAAATCACGAGGGTTTAACCGCCCATGCAAACAGCGTCGCAGTAAGGATGGAGAAGAAAAAATGAGTAAATTTCTCGACAAAAGACTGCAAAAATTAGTGAGTTATACCCCTGGGGAGCAACCTCAAGATAAGACATATATAAAGCTAAACACGAACGAATCTCCCTTCCCACCCTCGCCCAAAGTCATTGAAATTATAAACTCATCAGAGGTCGAAAAACTAAGATTATATCCCGACCCAGAGACCAAAGAATTAACCTGTGCATTAGCAAATTATTTGGATGTAAAACCTGAAAATATATGTACTGGAAACGGTTCTGACGACCTCTTAAATTTTGCTTTCATGGCATTTTGCGGCGCCGAAAAGGGCGTAGCTTTCCCTGCACTGAGCTATGGATTTTACCAAGTTTATGCAGATTTATATAATTTAGATGTTATTAAAATACCCCTTAATGATGATTTTTCAATAAATCCGCGGGATTATTTTGGTTTGGAGAGAACCATATTCATCGCTAACCCGAACGCTCCGACAGGCATCGCACTAAGCCTCGACGAAATTGAAAGAATACTAATCGAAAACGAGGATGTCGTTGTCGTAATCGACGAGGCATACGTTGATTTCGGCGCAGAAAGTGCTGTAAAATTAACTAAGATCTATAACAATTTACTGGTCACCCAAACCATGTCAAAATCTCGCTCGTTGGCTGGCGCAAGACTAGGTTATGCAGTTGGTCACAAGGACTTGATTGATGATTTAAAGCTCATAAAATTTTCCACAAATCCATACTGCATCAACCGTTTGTCCGCCCTATGCGGAGTTGCTTCTGTTCAAGATGGCAGCTACTTCAAATCATGTTGCGAAGAAATCATCAAACAGCGCAAATCCACATTGGAGGAATTCACAAAACGTGGCTATACCACCCTCCCATCGGTAACAAATTTTGTATTTACAAAACATCCTAATAGACGTGGCAGTGATATTTGTGGTATACTAAAGGATAATGGAGTTTTGGTGCGACGATTTAGTTCGAATGGTATTGAGGATTTTATGAGAATAACCATTGGTTCAAGCTCCGAAATGGAAACTCTTTTCAAAATTTTGGATAATCTGGAGGTTGATTATGCAGAGAACCGCTGAGATTAACCGCAAAACTGCGGAAACAGATATTTATCTTGCACTAAGAATCGACGGCAAAGGTACTAGTGAAATTGACACTAGTGTTGGTTTTTTGGATCATATGCTAACTCTTTTTGCAAGGCACGGTCGCTTTGATTTAACTGTTAAATGTAAGGGTGATACCGAAGTTGATTTCCATCACACTGTCGAAGATATTGCCATTTGCCTAGGGCAAGCGCTCGCTGAAGCGATTGGTGATGGACGTGGAATTTCACGTTACGGAAGCTTCACATTACCCATGGACGAGGCGTTAATTTTGGTAGCACTAGACCTGTCAGGTCGGTCACATTTAGAGTATAATTTGTGTATTCCTACAATGAAAGTTGGAGACTTCGACACCGAATTAACCGAAGAATTTTTTGCTGGTTTTGTCAGAAATGCAAGACTAACTTTGCACATAAATCAGCTTTCAGGTCGAAATTCTCATCACATAATCGAGGGAGCATTCAAGGCATTGGGACGCGCTTTGCGCCAAGCAGTAAGCTTTGACGAAGCATTTCGCAACGAAATTCCTTCAACGAAAGGAGTGCTATAAATTTGGTTGCTATAATAGATTACGGCGTTGGAAACCTCTTTTCTTTGCAGAGTTCACTCAATAGTTTAGGGATAGAAACATGTGTCACAAGTAGGGTTGATGAGCTAAGAAAAGCTGATAAAATCATACTTCCTGGCGTTGGGGCATTCGAAGACGCAGTGAAAAAATTGCACGAACACGGGCTTTTTGATGAGTTAAAAAAACTAGCCAAGGAAGGAAAGCCACTCCTCGGAATTTGCCTTGGAATGCAGATGCTTTTCGACAAAAGTTACGAGTTCGGCGAGCACTGTGGATTAGGACTAATCTCTGGTGAAGTTGTGCCAATTCAACAGGTCGTCAGCAATGATTATAAAATTCCGCACATAGGGTGGAATAGTCTGAATATCAAAATTGGTAACACAATCTTGAAGAATATCAGTGACGGAAATCATGTCTACTTCGTACATTCCTACTATGTGAAAACTGACGCGCAATTTGTCAGTTCAACTACTGAGTATGGCGCAGAATTGACTGCTTCGGTTCAGTACAAAAATATTTTTGGCACGCAATTCCACCCAGAGAAAAGTGGCGCTGTCGGACTGGAAATTTTGAAGACATTTTGCGAATTTGAAGGAGAAATTATATGAATATATTTCCTGCAATTGACATTTATCAAGGCAAGGCTGTCAGATTGTTACATGGCGATTATTCCCAAATGACAATTTATAGTGACGACCCTGTTGCTGTCGCAAAATCTTTCAAAGAAGCAGGTGCAAAATTCCTACATTTAGTAGATTTGGAAGGCGCTAAAAGCGGCACTGCACCGAATTTTGATTTGATTTCTCGTATCGTAAAAGAAACTGGTTTATTCACGCAAGTTGGTGGCGGAATTCGAAACGAGGACGTGATTTGTAATTACTTAAATGCTGGTATTTCTCGTGTTATTCTCGGCACAATTGCTGTGACAGACCGTGATTTCACCTCAAATATTGTAAGAAAATACAAAGAAAAAATCGCAATTGGCGTTGATATTAAAGACGGAAATGTTGCTACCCACGGGTGGACTGAAGTTTCAACCGAGGGTGCTTTTTCGTTCTGTAGAGAACTCGAAAATATCGGCGTAAAAACAGTCATTTGCACCGATATTTCAAAAGATGGCGCGATGTGTGGAACAAATCGTGAGCTTTATAAGCAAATGAGCGAGCAGTTTTCTTTTGATATAATTGCTTCGGGTGGTGTCACCGATATGGACGATGTTCGAAGCCTAAATTCGATGAATTTGTATGGCGCAATTCTCGGAAAGGCAATCTATACAGGTGCGATAAATCTTGCCGAGGCAGTTTCGGAGGCACAAGTATGATTACTAAACGTATAATCCCATGTTTGGATGTTCGTAACGGAAGAGTGGTAAAAGGTGTCAACTTTGAAGGTCTTTCAGACGTTTCATCTCCCGTTCAACTCGGAAAATTTTACAGCGATAACGGCGCTGACGAGTTGGTTTTCTATGATATAACCGCATCTGCTGAGGGCAGAAATTTGTTCACAGACATATTAAAAGAAGTCGCTTCTACAATTTTCATACCACTCACTGTCGGAGGTGGAATAAACAGTTTAGATGATTTCGACCGTGTTTTAAAGTGTGGCGCTGATAAGGTGAGCGTAAACTCAGGTGCTATAAAAAACCCAAAAATAATCTACGACGCTGCAATGCGATATGGCTCTCAATGCGTGGTTTTATCCGCGGATATCAAGCGTGTAAATGGAAATTTTACACTCTTCTCACGAGGTGGCCGCGACGACACAGGTATCGATGCGATAGAATGGATACGCCAAGGGGCGGAAAATGGCGCTGGCGAAATTGTTGTAAATAGTATTGATACTGATGGAGTTAAAGGCGGTTTCGACCTAGAATTATTAGAAAAAGTTTGCAATGTTGTCGATGTACCTGTAATAGCATCAGGCGGAGCTGGCTCTATAGACCATTTTACAACACTATTTAACAGCTTGCCACGAGTTGATGCGGGGCTCGCAGCTTCCATTTTTCACTTTGGCGAAGTTGCAATTCCAACACTTAAAAAAGAGCTATTTTCACAAGGCATAAACGTACGATTGGAGAATTAATTTATGAATATTGATGATATAAAATTCAACGGGCACGGTTTAATCCCCGCGATTGTCACAGACGCTGTCACCGGCGACGTGCTCACACTTGCTTATATGAATAAGGAAAGTTTGGAAATTTCAATAAAGGAAGGCCGTACTTGTTTCTTTAGTCGTTCACGTCAGGAACTTTGGCGAAAAGGCGAAACCAGTGGCAACGTACAGCGCATTGTGGATATCACTTCCGACTGCGATAATGACGCGCTTTTAGTTCGAGTCAATCGTGAAGGGCCTGCGTGCCACACTGGAAGTGACTCATGCTTTTATAACTCTGTGTATACCTCAGAGTCTGAAAACGCTTTCTCTTCCCAAGCACTTTACGAATTGATTGAAGGAAGAAAAAGTGACACAAAAGAGGGCTCTTATACTAGTTATTTATTTCAAAAAGGACTGGATAAAATACTTAAAAAAATTGGCGAAGAATGTACGGAGGTTATTATTGCCGCAAAAAGCGACGACAGACGTGAGACTGTTTACGAAATCGCTGATTTATACTACCACATCATGGTTTTAATGGTTGAACAAGGCATTTCTACAGATGAAATTATGAAAGAACTTGCTTCGAGGCATGTTATAGATAAAAAAATCAAGCAAGAAAAGCAAGTTTAGTATTGTATAAGTCTACAAAATATATGAAAGTTAGAGGTTAGCTATGTCCAATACAAATTGTAAATGTTCGCACAATTTCCCCGAACTAGACGAAACAATGAATAAGTATGCAAAAACCCCTGGAAGTCTAATCACAATTTTGCAAAAATCCCAAGAGATTTATGGTTATCTATCACCGGAAATCATATATCACATATCCAAATGCACAGGAATTGGTGCGGCAAAAATTTATGGTGTCGCAACATTTTATGCCCAATTTAGAATGAATCCAATTGGAAAAAATCTTCTCATGCTATGTAAGGGAACTGCATGCCACGTCAACAGCGCTGACGGAATTGAAGACGCAATCTGTGAAGAATTGGGAATCACAGATGGTGAAACAACCGAGGATGGAATTTTCACATTGAACAATGTCGCCTGCCTTGGTTGCTGCTCACTTGCGCCTGTCATGATGGTCAGTTCTGCCGACGGTGAGGAAACTTATGGTAATTTAACTCCACAATCTGTCAGAGAAGTTCTACAAGAAATCCGTAAAAAGGAGGTTTCAGCATAAATGAAAATTATTATCGGTCAAGGCAGCTGCGGTATTGCGACAGGTGCTAGAAAAATTTCAGATTTGATGGAAAGCCTCCTTGTTGAACATAAAATCGATGGCACAACAATCGAGCTGACGGGCTGTGTTGGCACATGCTACCTCGAACCAATTGTCGATGTTTATAATAAAAACAACGAACTTGAAGCTCGATATGTCAGGGTCAAATCCGTTGACGCAGAGCGTATTGTTCTGGAACACATCAAGGATAAAACACCAGTTTCTGACCTACTTATTGATGCAGTTGACAATAATATACTGGAAAAACAACAACGTATAGTTTTGGCTAACTGCGGAATTATAAACCCTGAAAATATTAACGATTACTTAGCTGTTAATGGCTATAAAGCGGCAGAAAAAGTACTTAAGAACATGAGTGCTACTGATGTAATAGAAGAGATTAAAATTTCCAATTTAAGAGGCCGTGGTGGCGCTGGTTTCCCAACTTGGTTCAAGTGGGATGCAGCGAAAAAAAGCGTCAACGACATCAAATATATAGTATGTAATGCCGACGAGGGCGACCCCGGTGCGTTCATGGACAGAGCGGTGCTCGAAGGTGACCCACATGCACTAATCGAGGGTATGATTATCGGCGGTTACGCAATCGGCGCAATAGAGGGAATTATCTACGCCCGCGCGGAATATCCTCTGGCGATTAAGCGCCTTGAACTAGCAATAGAGCAAGCTCGCGAGCGTGGATTTTTGGGCAAAAATATCTTTGGAACTTCCTACAATTTCGATATGCGCATAAAAGCTGGTGCTGGCGCATTCGTTTGCGGTGAAGAAACAGCCCTAATCGCCTCTCTTGAGGGCGAGAGAGGCATGCCAAGACTAAAACCTCCTTTCCCAGCGGCTAAAGGTTATTGGCAAAAACCGACAAATATCAACAACGTCGAAACCTTCGCAAACGTACCTTGGATTATGCTAAATGGAGGCGAAAAATTTGCTTCAATTGGCAGAGGCAAGAGCTCTGGAACTAAGGTTTTTGCGCTCGCTGGAAAAATAAAAAAAGGTGGACTTGTCGAAGTTCCTATGGGTCTAAGCCTGCGTGAAGTCATCTTCGAAATAGGTGGCGGAATAAAGAACGACAAGCAATTCAAAGCCGTTCAAATGGGTGGTCCGTCGGGCGGTTGCATACCCTCAGATTTGATTGACACCACCGTCGATTATGAGTCAATTCCGCAAACTGGCGCTATCGTCGGCTCGGGCGGTATGATAGTCATGGACGAGGATACTTGCATGGTCGACATGGCAAGATTTTTCCTAGATTTTACCAGAAAAGAGAGCTGTGGTAAGTGCAATTACTGCCGAATTGGTACAAAACGCATGCTTGAAATATTAGAGAGAATTACAAAAGGCGAGGGAAAAGACGGAGATATTGAACTCCTTGAAGAGCTCGCAGTTAAGATAAAAGACGGCTCGATGTGTGGACTTGGACAGACAGCTCCGAACCCAGTTTTGACCACAATTCGCTACTTCAGAAACGAATATGAAGACCATATTTACAACAAAAAATGTACTGCTCACTCCTGCAAAAGTCTACTTAAATTCGACATCAAAGACAACTGCAAAGGCTGTGGAATGTGTGCAAAAAAATGCCCTGTTGACGCTATTACAGGCGAGAAAAAATCTGTCTATATTTTGGATCAGGACAAGTGCATAAAGTGCGGTAAATGCTTTGACAGCTGTAAATTTGACGCCGTGTCAAAGGACTAAGGGGGTACACAAAATTATGATGAAAGAACTTAGATTAAATATTGACGGTAGAGAAGTAACTGGCTACGCAGGACAGACAATTTTGGACGTAGCACGTGCTAACGAAATTTCCATTCCTACCTTATGTTTTGATGAAAGAACACAAATTTATGGCGCTTGCGGTCTTTGCGTTGTTGAGCTTGAGGGTTTTCCAAAACCTGTAAAGGCTTGTGCTACAGAAATCGCTCCAAACATGGTTGTTTTTACAAATACTGACAGAGTTCGTGAACTAAGAAAAACAAATTTGGAACTACTTTTATCCAACCACAAAGGTGATTGTGTCGCACCATGTAAGCTCAACTGCCCAGCAGGAACCGACTGCCAAGGCTATGTCGGATTGGTAGCAAATGGCAGATTCGACGAGGCAATAGAGCTAATTCGT
The DNA here is from genome assembly GCA_964370925.1 of uncultured Oscillospiraceae bacterium. GTDB lineage: Bacteria > Bacillota > Clostridia > Oscillospirales > Oscillospiraceae > Heteroscillospira. The sequence goes on from CAYJLH010000026.1 coordinate 24,717, forward strand.
GAAAAAATTCCACTTCCAGCCTCCATCGGACGTGTTTGCCCACATCCATGTGAAACCGCTTGCCGTCGTGGACTTCAAGATGAACCCATTTCAATTGCGACAATAAAACGCTTCGCCGCGGACTGGGATATGATGAGCGAAACTCCATTTTCACCGGAAGTTTTACCAGAAACAGGTAAGAAAATCGCTATAATCGGCGGCGGTCCTTACGGTCTGTCTGCTGCATATTTCCTCAGACAAAAAGGCCACGCAGTTTCCATTTTTGAAGCTATGCCAAAGCTTGGCGGTATGCTAAGATATGGAATTCCTGAGTACAGACTACCCAAAAGCGTAATCGATGCAGAAGTCGCAACCATTGAAAAAATGGGTGTGAATATTTATGCAAATACAAAAGTTGGAACTGACATCAGCTTTGAGTCCATCAGACGCGACCACGACGCTGTTTTAATCGGTGTCGGAGCTTGGGTTTCAACCGGTGTCGGTTGTCCTGGCGAAGACTCCGAGGGCGTTTTGGGTGGAATTGACTTTTTGAGAAAAATTGTCAAGCACGAAGACGTACAAATTGGAAAAAATGTTGCTGTTGTCGGCGGCGGAAACACCGCCATGGACGCAACGAGAACCGCAATTCGCTTAGGCGCCGAGAACGTATATAACATTTATAGACGTACAAAAGCCGAAATGCCTGCCGAAGAAATTGAAATTATCGAAGCCGAGGAAGAGGGAGCAATTTTCAAAAATCTTACAAATCCACTGGAAATTCGTACAAATGAAAATGGAAGAGTTTGTGAGATTGAATTACAAATCATGGAACTTGGCGAGCCTGATGCATCAGGAAGAAGAGCGCCAAAAGCCGTCGAGGGCAAGACTGAAACTTTGGCTGTTGACACCGTAATTTTGGCAATTGGACAGTCTGTAAGCACCAAAGGAATTGATGGCTTGGAGCTTACACGCAAGGGCGGAATTGTCTACGACAAAGCCACTTTTAGGACATCACTTGAAGGTGTTTTCTGTGGTGGTGACTGCGGAAATGACAAAATTTCAATCGCAGTCGAAGCTATTGCAGACGCTCAAAAAGTTACAGAAATCGTTGATTCTTACCTAAATGGCAAGGATATTAGCTATGAAAAGCCTTATGTTGTTGAACGTGATGACATAACTGAAAAGACTTTCGAAGATAGAGAACGACAGTGTCGCCCACATGCCGCACATCGTTCTCCCGAGAACAGAAATGATAACTTTAACGAGATTGTTTTCGGCTATGAACCACACCAAGCACTGGAAGATTCTAAGCGCTGTTTAGAGTGCGGTTGCCACGATTTCCACGAGTGCAAACTCGTTTCTTGTGCTAACGATTATGACGTTAAGCCAGAAAGATTTGATGGAGAAAAACTGGAAAATCTGCACGAAGATGACCACCCATTTTTTCAACGCGACCCGAACAAATGCATACTCTGTGGACTATGCGTTCGTGTTTGCGACGAGGTCATGGGAGTCGGCGCGTTGGGACTTGTTCGCCGTGGATTTGATGCAGTTGTCAAGCCAGCACTTGAAGGAAAACTGGAAGAAGCGGGCTGTATTTCTTGCGGTCAATGCGTGAGCGTGTGCCCAACTGGCGCACTTGGCGAGCGTCTTTCCATTGAAAAAAGTGTACCTCTAAAGACAAATACCACCAAAACCACATGCTCATTCTGCTCAATTGGTTGCTCCATCGTGCTACACGAGGGTGGCGGAATGATTTTAAAATCCACCCCTGACAAAGAGGGCGCTGTAAACAGCGGACTACTTTGCGCGAGAGGAAGATTTGGCTTCGATTGCGCTGAAATTGGCGAAATATTGGAAGAGCCAATCATGCGCGAAGAGGGACAATTATACGAAGTCGACTACCACGATGCAATAATTCGTGCGGCGAAAAAGCTCGAATCCGTGGCTACAAGATACGGAAAAGACGCTGTCGCACTTGCAGTTTCTGACAGATTAACGAACGAAGAAGCCTACGCAATTAAGCAATTTGGTGACAAAATCGGCGCTAAAACTATCTGTTTGAACCACAGAATTAGTGGTGTTAGCAACATTTTGGGCATAAATCGTTCACCGAACACCATCGATGAGCTACTTTCAACTAACACAATTATTGTCGTTGGTTACAAAAGTTGGAACTCAATTATGCGTGCAAAATTGTTAAAAGCACAAGAAAACGGAGCTAAGATTTTTGTTATCACAACCGAAAATCTACCCGAAAACTTGCACCTTGGAACTGAGATTCTAGTCAAAAATGATGCTCAATTCTTAGCCGAAATGCTGAAAGCAACACTAGATTTAGGCAAGACATCTAGTGCTGCAAATTTCGAAGAATTCAGAAAATCACTGGAAAATATTGAAGTCTCTGAACTTGCAAAAATGGTAACTGAGAGCTATATAAATTCCAAAAAGGCAATGATTCTTTATGATGAAAAACTCCTTTCAACTACTGCCGCCGAGATGGTTTCCGAACTTGCTTTACTAAGCGGACACATCGGAAAAGCACGTGACGGTATTGTTCAAATAAGGGCAAAAAACAATACACAAGGACTTATAAATCTAGGCATCACAGAGGGCGAAGAAGCTCTTGCTAATGTCAAAGCTATTATGAGTTTTGGCGAAATTATCCCATTGAAAATTGCTGGAAACCTCGAGTTTTATGCTATTTCAGATACACATTTGCACGAAAGTGCAAGCCTTGCGGATGTAATTTTCCCAGCTGTCGGCGCTTCAAGATGTGAGGGTACATTCACAAATACTGAGGGTAGACTACAAGCAGTTCAAGCCGCTTATCCTAACGTCGGAGTGCTTGAAACTTGGGAGCTTGCAAAAGCTATGGCAGATGTTTTTGAGATAAAATTAAACTTCGATGACACATCAGAAATCTCAAGAGAAATGGAAACAAAACTTCCATTTTACAGAGATGCAAAGCTGGGAATTGCAGAGGGTGTTCTAGCGCCACAAAATCCTAAATTTGTGCCTGTAAACCCAAAAGCGGTGCTCGAAGAGCCCGTGTGCCCAACTGATAATTTAACCAGATTGTTTAATAAAAGAGTGAACTAAATCACACCTTGCCTCAATTTCAACACACAGCTTTCTCCACGAAAGCTGTGTGTTTTCATTTTGTTAAAGTCTTGTTAACAGTAATTTGACATATTTATAATATAATAGTATAATTGTTTTAGCATTTTAAGAAGGTCGTGTTATGTTGAAAATTAATCGCAACTCCCTAAAAAACAGTTTTAAAATAACAAAGTCAGATTTGAAAAAGCATTTACTCAATATTATAACCTGGATGCTTGTCAGTATCTTTTTTTATTTTATCATTGAGGTCATCCATAGCGGATTTAGTGGTCTGAAAAGTCTTTACCTCTATCTACAGCTGAATGGATTCTCTTTTTATATCAATTTAAATATAATACTTATATTTACCTCCCCCGCACTTTTATTCAATCGAGTTGCATTTATATCCACTCTACTAGGAACTATCGCCACACTTCCGGCTCTTGCAAGCCGAATTTTACTGGAAATTCGAGGCACTCCATTGATATGGGGTGACTTTAGTTTAATAGACGAAGCAATCACAACTGTAGGTCTTTATTTATCCACAAACGTAATTTTAACCATCATCGCTGCCGTAGTCCTAATTGCCGGCATCCTGTTTTTACTTTGGTTTGTTAGGTTTAAAAACACCAAAATTAGCACAACAATCAGAGCGTTGACTCTTAGCATTTTCGTATTGATTTTGATATCCTCACCTGTTACCAGAACAATTGATGTTTCGACCGCTGTCGGCAAAAGCACAATGGAACTATATCAAAAAAATGGATTTCCGAGAACTTTTCTGGAAACTTATTTAATGTCCGACGCCGAAGAGCACAATGGTTATACCAAAGAAAAAATTGTCGAAATTTACAATCAGTTACCCACATACAGCTATGACAACTTATCGAGTGTCGAGTATCCAAACATAATTTTGGTTCAGTTGGAATCCGTTGTCGACCCATACACATTCGAAAATCTCACATTTTCGGAGGACCCAATTCCGAATTTAAGAGCTGAATTTAGTCGAAATGATGTCGCATACGGGAGCTTCATAATCCCCTCACCGCCAAACACGGCTCGCACGGAATTTTCCGTTTTGACAAACTCAATTCAAGACTATATGCCGGTTGGCTACACTCCATACAAGAACGAAGTTTTAAAACTTGACACTGTCGATAATATTGTTTTTTCACTCAAAGACATCGGCTACGAGGCGACCGCAATCCACAATTACCACGGCGAATATTACGATAGAGACCTCGCATATTCCGCTTTCGGTTTCGACAGATACATCCCAATTGAGACGATGGAATTTATGAAATTCGTGTCAGTCATGGCTTCTGATGACAGACTTTTACTTCGAAGTCTTGACGAAACTTTAAGCAAAAGTGATGGGTCAGATTTTGTTTTTGCTGTAACTATGGAAGCCCATTCGCCTTATAGTTCAGATCCCAAAAAAGGAAAAAATATTGATGTTTCAGGCAACCTCACAGACGAAGAATTAACAGAATTTGAGCATTACGCAAAACAACTTTCCGATACAGATTTAGTATTATCCGAGCTTATAAATTATGTTAGAGAGCATGATGAGCACACAATTTTAGTCATGTACGGGGACCATTATCCGCACTCTTTGAATAAAAATTCACTTAGTGACGAACAACTTCACACAACTTTTTATTACGCAATGGACAACAAAAGTAGCTTAAATGGGGCATTCCCCGAACAAATAGACACCCATGAATTGACCACACACATACTATCACACTACGGTATTGCGGGCGGAATTCTCAACCAGTACCAACTCCACTGCTCCGACAATGATGATTACGAAGAGAATTATGAATTATTACAATATGACATGGTTTTCGGGAATAATTACCTCGAGGAAATTCACATAAACAGAGATAGAAGTGACTTGAAATTTGGAATTTTTGACCTCGAAATTAGTGGCTACGAACTAAGTGATGATAAAATAATTGTTAATGGTATAGGCTTCAATAAATACACCGAAATCTTTCTCGATGGTAAAATAGTTGAAACCACATTTCATGACGATACCAAAATATCAGCGAGTTTAAGTGACAATAATATTTCAGAAATATGCGTCAAACAAGTCGGTGTTGAGGGCGGTTTCGCCTTCGACGAAAGCAAGACTATCTATATAGAATAGATTTAAAATAGGAGGGCAAACATGCTTTTTATTCACTATCCAAAATGCAGTACATGCCAAAAAGCGAAAAAATTTCTTGATGAAAATAATATAATGTATACAGAAAAAAATATCAAAGATGAAAATCCAACATTTAACGAACTCAAAGAATTCTACGAAAAAAGCGGTTTTCCTCTAAAAAAATTCTTCAATACAAGTGGACTTGTATATAAGTCAATGAGTTTGAAAGACAAATTGCCGAGTATGTCAGAAACCGAGCAACTGGAATTACTTTCCAGCGACGGAATGCTTGTTAAGCGCCCTCTTCTGATAGGCGACGACTTCGTACTCGTCGGATTTAAGGAGACAGAGTGGATAGAAAAAATACTATAATTCTCCAGAATCAACTGGTAAATTACGAGCTTATCCGAAAAAATGTCAAGAATATAAACATGCGAATTCGCGCTGACGGCAGTATAACAATATCCGCTAGTCCACGCGTTCCCACTAGTATAATAGAGGCTTTTTTATCCAGTCGAGCGGATTATATACTACATCATCTAAGCCGATTTTCTGCGCAAAAAGAAAACTCCGCACCTCAAATTCATGAGTATATCAACGGAGAAAAATTCGATTTGTTAGGCAGAACTTTGAACTTAAAAGTAATTGAAAATTCAGTCGAGAGTGTGAACGTGGTCGGTGATGAGCTCATTTTAAATGTCAAGAACACCAGCGACACTCATCGAAAGGAAAAATTAATTTCCAATTTCTATTCAGAAGAGTGCAAAATCATTTTTGAAAGAATATGCACAGATTTGTATAAAACCTTTGTCGAATACAATGTCCCAGTGCCGCGCATTAAGATAAAGCCTCTTAAAAGTCGTTGGGGGTCATGCGCACCTCAAAAAGGCATTATCACTTTGAATAAGCATCTAATTAAGCACCCCGAAAGCTGCATTGAGTATGTTGCAATGCATGAATTTTGTCATTTCATACACCCCAATCATTCAAAACAGTTTTATCAGTTTTTTGCTTCACTAATGCCTGATTGGAAAGAACGAAAAAAACTGTTAGAATCCACCATACGTTAAACTAATTTAAGTAGATAGGAGCAAATTATGGAACTGTCCAAAGCCATTAAAGAAAGAAGAAGCATCAGAAAATTTAAGCCCGAAAAAATCTCACACGAAATAATTGAGCAAATCGTCGAGGACGCTTCTCACTCTCCAAGTTGGAAACACACTCAAATACCACGATACATTTACATCGAAAACCGCGAAATTATCGAAAAAATTGCGGAAGAAATGATTTTAGATTTTAAAATGAATGAAGCGACACTAAAAAGTTGCGCAGGAATCATGGTGGTCGCTTATGTCACAGCACGTTCAGGTTTCGAGCGCGATGGAACTTTTTCAACACCTAAAGGCGACGGATTTGAAATGTTTGACGCTGGCGCTGCCACTCAAACTCTTTGTTTGTCAGCATTTGACAAAGGTATCGGAACTGTAATCACAGGCTACTTTGATGAAGAGAAAATATGCAAATTAATCGACCTCCCCGAAAACCAAAAAATCAGCTCACTTGTCTGCATGGGCTATCCCGATATTGCTCCATCAGCACCAAAAAGAAAAGAACTTTCCGAGCTTTTAACTTACAAATAAGCTCAATAGAAATAAAAATCCTTTTGTGGGGCACCCCCGAAAATTTTGTGTAAAAGCAAAACTCCCTTTCTAGAAAAAACTCTG
>CAYJLH010000027.1:0-30973 GCA_964370925.1 uncultured Oscillospiraceae bacterium
CCTTAAAAACCTTGCAGCTGGTGCAAACCCAATGGTTATGAAACGTGGTATTCAAATTGCTACTAAAGCTGCTGTTGAATGCATCAAAACAAACAGCAAACCAGTTAGCGGCACTGAAGACATCGCAAGAGTCGGCGCAATTTCTTCAGACGACAGCAATATCGGTACACTAATTGCTGAAGCAATGGAAAAAGTTTCACAAAACGGTGTTATCACAATTGAAGAATCAAAAACAGCTGAAACTTATTCAGAAATCGTTGAAGGTATGCAATTTGACCGTGGTTACATCACACCTTACATGGTTACAGACAGCGAAAAAATGGAAGCTGTTATCAATGACGCTTACATTCTAATCACTGATAAAAAAATCACAAATATCCAAGAAATTCTTCCTGTTCTTGAGCAAGTTGTTCAATCAGGCAAGAAACTTGTTATCATCGCTGAAGATGTTGAGGGTGAAGCTCTTGCAACAATCATCCTAAACAAACTTCGTGGAACATTCACTTGCGTTTGCGTAAAAGCACCAGGTTTCGGCGACAGACGTAAAGAAATGCTTCAAGATATCGCTATACTAACTGGCGGTCAAGTTATTGCTTCTGACCTTGGCATGGAGCTAAAAGAAACAGACATGAGCCAACTAGGCCACGCTCACCAAGTTAAAATTGGTAAAGAATCAACTATCATTGTTGACGGCGACGGCACAAGCGAAGCTATTGCTGACCGTGTAGGTCAAATTAAGAGCCTACTAGCTGTTACAAATTCAGAATACGACAAAGAAAAACTAAACGAACGCCTAGCAAGACTTGCTGGTGGTGTTGCAGTTATCAAAGTCGGTGCTGCTACTGAAACTGAAATGAAAGAAAAGAAACTTCGTATCGAAGATGCGCTAAATGCAACTCGTGCGGCTGTTGAAGAGGGTATCGTCGCTGGTGGTGGTACTGTATTCGTTAAAGCTGGTAAGGCTGCTGAGGCTGCTATGGAAAAACTAGAGGGTGACGAGCGCACAGGTGCAGCTATTGTTGCTAAGGCTCTTTATGCTCCTATCTGCCAAATCGCTGCTAACGCAGGTCTTGAGGGTGCAGTTATTCTTCAAGCTGTTAAAGAAAACACAGGCGCAAACTGTGGTTTCGACGCTGCAAAAGAAGAGTATGTTGATATGATTTCTGCTGGAATCATTGACCCAACTAAGGTCAGCCGTAGCGCACTTGAAAATGCAGCTTCTGTTTCTGCAATGGTTCTTACAACAGAATCACTTGTTGCAAGCATCCCAGAGGCAGCTCCTGCTATGCCATCAGCTCCTGATATGGGCGGCATGTACTAAGATTAATTATCAAAAAAATTACCCCTCATCGAAAGATGGGGGGATTTTTTTAGTTCTGATATGAAATTTTTCCGTCCATGTACATCTCCTCGCACTCTAGTTGCGCTTCTATTAAAATTCGTTTCGCTGTGCCATAGTTGTGGAACTCGATTTCTTTAATTGCATCGCAAACGCGCGAAAATAAATGTGTGTACATTTTTTGTTTGTCGTCCATGTTATCACCTCACATAATCCATTTTAGAACAAAATATTCTAAAAGTCAAATGAATAATTTGTTCTGACATATAATTTAATAAAAATTATGCGTAAGATGGTGATAAATGTGCAAAAGTATGAGAGAATTAGAAATTTACGTGAAGATACCGACCTAACTCAAGCAAAATTAGGGAAATTGATTAATATACCTCAACGGACATATGCATATTACGAAAGTGGAGAGCGCACTATTCCGCCTCATGTTTTATGCACTCTTGCTGATTTTTATAAAGTTAGTGTTGATTATATCTTGGGTAGAACAGATAATAGTAAGCCATATGATTAATAGGGGAGTTTTTGCTCGCGCAAAAAGAAACGCACTTCGTTGGGAGTAACTTTTTTATCAAGAAAAAAGTCACCAAAAACTTGTCGGGGGTTTCGCCCCCGAACGACGAGGAAGCGGTTTGGTGCAAGCTTCGTAACAAACTTGCAAGCCCTGTAACAGTTACAATCGCACCAAAAAGAGCTAATCGAACAAGGGCTGACCGCCCTTTGGGTAGCCCGTTTGCTACTCACATGCAAAATTTTTGGTGGCGTTTCTATCGTACAGAAAGTACCCCCAACGGAGCGCGTAACCTCAAAGTAAGTTCTAGGTTTTGATAAATTTTTCACAACAATTTTTCCAAATTTATTATCAAAATCAAATATATTTCTTGACACAATTGCATAAATAGGATAAAATAATATGAATAGATTTTGAAGATTTAATTAAATCTCAAAAGCTACGGCGAAAAAATAGGGAGGGTATTGCCCGCCCGCATAACCTCCGTCAATTTTTCCGCATTTTAGAAGGAATGGAGGTGTGTTTGCTTACTATGCCTATGGAAATTATAATTGGCATCATTGGTGTCATATGTTCTATATTATGTTTTTTTGGCGGTATATCCTACCGCAAGCGTATTTCGGAAAAAGAAATCGGCTCTGCCGAAACTGAAGCGAAAAGAATAATTAACGATGCGATAAAGGATGCTGAGAACAAAAAACGTGAAGTCCTTGTAGAGGCAAAGGAAGAAATACACAAATCACGCAGTGAATTTGATCGGGATGTGAAAGCCCAAAGAGCAGAAATCCAAAAACAAGAGCGCAGAATTCAACAAAAAGAAGAACAGTTGGACAAAAAAACCGACACTCTCGAAAAGAAAACCGAGCAACTTAACAAAAAGCTTATCGACGCTGATACTCAAAACGAAGAAATAAGACTTGTCAAGAAAAGTCAGCTAGAAATGCTTGAAAAAATCTCAGGTTACACAGTTGAAGAAGCGAAAAACTACCTCATCTCAAACATTGAGAGCGAAGTTACTCACGAAATGGCTATTAAAGTCCGTGATATCGAAGCTCAATACAAAGACGAGGCAGACAAAAGAGCAAGAGAAATCATCGCCCTTGCAATTCAGCGTTGTGCTGCTGACCACGCAAGTGAAGTTACGGTTTCCGTTGTTGCTCTGCCAAACGACGAAATGAAAGGTCGCATAATCGGACGTGAGGGACGCAATATTCGTTCCATCGAAACACTAACAGGTGTTGACCTTATTATCGACGATACCCCAGAGGCAATCACTCTATCAAGCTTTGACCCTGTCCGCCGTGAAGTCGCAAGGGTTGCGCTTGAAAAACTTATCGCTGATGGAAGAATTCATCCTGCTAGGATTGAAGAAACCATGGCAAAAGCACAAAAAGAAGTCAATCAAATTATCAAATCTGAGGGTGAACGAGCAACATTTGAAACAGGCGTTCACGGCTTAAACCCAGAAATTATCAGACTTTTGGGAAGACAAAAATATCGTACAAGCTACGGTCAAAATGTTCTGAACCATTCAATCGAAGTTTCACTTATTTCAGGACTAATAGCGGCAGAACTCGGCGTCGATGTTACGCTTGCTAAGAGAGCCGGTTTGTTACACGATATCGGTAAATCAATTGACCACGAAGTCGAAGGCAGTCATGTCACTATCGGTGTTGACATTGCCAAAAAATACAAAGAGAGCCCCGAAGTCATTCATGCAATTCATGCCCACCACGGCGATGTCGAGCCCCAAACAATCGTGGCTTGCATTGTTCAAGCGGCTGATGCTATCAGTGCTTCACGTCCGGGAGCAAGACGTGAAAACATCGAAAGCTATGTCAAGCGCCTTGAAAAACTTGAAGAAGTTTCAAGGAGCTTCCCAGGTATTGCAGGAAGCTATGCTATACAAGCTGGTCGTGAAATCCGCATAATGGTTAAACCCGATGAGGTCAGTGAGGACGAGATGGTTCTACTTTCTCGTGATATCGCTAAGAAAATTGAAAGTGAACTAACATACCCAGGTCAGATAAAAGTGCATGTTGTACGTGAGACCAAAGCGGTAGAGTTTGCAAAATAATTAAATGCTATGTAAAAAAATTCCGCCATGGCGGAATTTTTTTTCATTATATAAAGGAATAAAACTATGAATTTATATTTTATCGGTCACGAATGTAAATATGCCGCCGAGCAAATCCTGTTCTCACTCTATCCGCACGAAAGAGCGACTTATCCCGAGGGGAAAAGGGTAGGGGATGGGGTGGTTTTGTCATACTCCAAAAGTGCAAAATGTGCGACAGCTTCGTGCGCAATTTATATTGGCGACGAGGTCTACAGGGGTAGAGCTAGTGTACCAAATGAACTTTTATATGTCGACGACCTTTCCGAACATAGAAATATGCAACGCTCTATAAAACTTGCGTTTTACAGGGCGGCACTAAAACATTTAGGAAGAAAACCACCTTGGGGTGCGGTCACAGGAATTCGACCAGCCTCGCTAATGGAAAAGATTTTGAGTGAGGGATTTTCAGAAAAACGTGCAATTACGGAGTTTATCAGACTTTATGATTCCGAAAAAGAAAAAGCCGAGCTTTCGCTTTCTGCCGCTTTGGCTGGAGTTGAGATTAAAAAAACCCTGAATTCAAATGATATTTGCCTTTATGTGGGAATTCCATTTTGTCCCACACGCTGTTCTTATTGCAGTTTTGTAAGTCAATCCGTCGAAAAAATTGCACATCTTATCGAACCGTTCCTAGAGGCGTTACACAGAGAACTGGAGGCAACTGCTAAAGTTATCGAAGATGTGGGCTTGAATATAATCTCGATTTACATGGGTGGAGGAACACCGACAACGCTGTCGGCGGAGCAACTGGATGTGCTATGTGCTAAACTTCACTCGCTGTTTGACTTCTCAAATGTACGTGAATTCACAGTCGAAGCTGGTAGACCAGACACCATTACAGCCGAAAAAATGAGTGTTTTAGCAAGCCACAAAGTAACGCGTGTGAGCGTAAATCCGCAAACAATGGACGATGAACTTCTGGAAAGTATAGGCAGAAATCACACAGCCGAGGATATAGAAAAAGCCGTGGAAATCGTCAGAAACGCGGGTGATTTTCATATAAATATGGACTTAATTGCTGGCTTAATCGGCGATACTCCTGAGCGATTTGAGAAAAGTTTGGACAGAGTTTTGGCGCTAAATCCCGAAAATATAACAGTGCATACTCTTGCGATGAAAAAAGGCTCTCGATTAATCGAGGGCGGTAGAGAACACAAAACAGGAGATATCACAGGTGAAATGCTTAAGATTTCTGAGGGGAAATTATCGGATAGTGCCTATGCCCCATATTATTTATACAGACAAAAATTCACCTCTGGTGGATATGAAAATGTAGGTTTTTGCAAAAAAGGCTATGAAAATCTCTATAATGTGTGTATAATGGAAGAGATTACAAGTATACTCGCAACAGGTGGCGGAGCTTCGACAAAACTTGTGTTCCCAAGGGGGAAAATCAAGCGCATGTTCTGCCCAAAATATCCCATCGAGTATATTAACGGAATAGAAAAAGTTATTTCCGACAAAAATAATATAAGGGAGTTGTTTGATAATGCCATTTCTACTTAGTGAAATCAATAAACGAGTTATCACCGACCCAACCGCATTTGTTGAAGAGTGCGATGAAATTTACGCAAGACGCATTTCAAACGCCGCTGAACGAATTATTGAAAACATGGGAAAAAGTCCGATAGTTTTACTATCAGGGCCTTCGGGAAGCGGAAAAACCACAACTGCTTTGAAAATTGACGAGGAGCTTGAAAGACGTGGAGTTAGAACCCATACTGTTGCTCTTGATAACTATTTCAAAACCATAACAGACGAATCGCCACGGACGCCTGAGGGCGAAATTGACTTCGAAACTCCCAAATGCCTTGATATGGATTTAATAAACGAACATTTCGATATTTTGGCTGAGGGTGGAAGAATTTTTATCCCGAAATACAAATTTTCTCGCCGAATGAGAATAATTGAAGAGGGTCGCTCATTAAGATTAAAGAAGGATGAAATTGCGGTTTTTGAGGGAATACATGCCCTGAATTCTGAATTCACAGAGCGACATCCCAAGGCATTTAAACTTTATATCAGTGCTAGGTCGAGTGTTTATGACGATACAGACAGTCTGGTTTTTAAGGGGACATGGATGCGACTTATAAGGCGAACTGTGCGCGATAGCAAGTTTCGTGGAAGTGACGCACTGGCAACTATGAAGATGTGGGCTGATGTCAGACGAGGTGAGAAACTTTATATTTCGCCGTTTAAAGATAGGGCAGACCTTATGTTTGACTCGTCTTTTGGCTATGAAGTGCCACTTATGACGACCATTGCGCCGAAAATTATTGAGCAAGCAGATGAGAGCATTGAGCGTTATGAAGAAATGAAAAGTATTATTCCGGCGTTTGAGCGTTTTGAACCACTGGACAGCAATTACTTGTTGCCGAATTCACTAATGCGTGAATTTATTGGCGGTGGAATTTATCATTATTAGGAGCGATTTTAAAATGTCAACTAAACTTGATTACTATTTTTCTCACCAAGAGAGATTTCCATTTTCCGATTTGTTAGTGGGAATTACAGAAACATATGAACTTTTAGTCAACGTAAAACCATTTTTGAAAAAATTATTGGTAGAGCCTGATGTGAAAGAAAATCGTGCTACAATCAAAGGCAGTAAACCCAATTTTCATGGCAACTATTTTATAGACGAGGGCACTGTTATATATAACGATGTCACCATTATTGGACCTGTTTATATAGGAAAAAAATGCGAAATTTTGCCCGGTGCTATCATTCGCCCAAATACAATTTTGTCTGACGGTTGCTCTGTTGGTCATGCAAGTGAAGTTAAGCATTGCGTATTTTTCGAGGGTGCAAAAATTGCAAGTTTATCTTTTGCGGGGGATAGTATCTTGGGTGTTTCTGCTCGCTTGGGTAGCGGGGTTATAACAGCAAATCGCAGATTTGACCAGCAGGCAGTTGCATTAAAAATCGGAACAGATAAGGTTGATTTGCAAGACAGCTTTTTTGGTTGTGTGCTTGGTGATTCGGCAAGACTTGGGGCGAACTGTGTTTCGCAACCGGGTTGCCATATCGGGCAGTATAGCACTGTTTTTCCGCTGACAACTGTTAGAGGTTTTATTCCGTCTGATAAGAGCGTTTATCATCCACAGGAAACAATTATGAAAGATAAAGAAAGAGTGGAGCTGAAGCCATAATGATTCAAAAGTTTGATGAGCAGGCATTGATGTTCATTCAAGACTATATGCGAAACGATGTTCTCACTGAAGTCATGCAGTTTTTCACTTTGATTGGCGATGCCGGTGCGGTGTGGATAGGTGCTGGGCTTATTTTGGTCGCAAACAAAAAGACAAGAAATCGAGCTATTGTCGCATTGGGCGCTTTGGGAATAACTGCGGTTGCTATTAACGTAGTTCTTAAAAATATTTTCAAAAGACCGCGTCCGTTTTTGGAGATGGAAGAAATTGTGACGCTTGCTCACGAGTTTGAGTCATACAGCTTTCCATCTGGTCATGCGTCTTCAAGTATTGCGATGGCGACAGCACTGACCATGCTATACGGAAAAAAAGCCGCTTGGAGCTTTGTTCCTGCGTCACTAATCACATTTAGTAGACCCTATTTGGGTGTGCATTATGTGACTGATGTTGTCGTTGGCGGAGCTATTGGGGCGCTGTGTGCGGCGGCGGTAGTTCAGCTTGCAAAAAAGAAAACTAACTTGTTGAAATGATGATTTGTTTTATTAAATAAGTGGTTTTGTGATTTGAATAGTAAAAAACTCGTACAAAAAAAGTACGAGTTTTTTATTTTTAGCTAAATCTGCCTGTAATATAATCACGTGTTAAAGGATTTTTTGGTTCAGCAAAAAGCTCTTCGGTTTTTCCAAACTCAACGATTTCCCCGTTGAGGAAAAACGCTACATTGTCGGAAATTCTCGCTGCTTGCTCCATCGAGTGAGTGACTATAACAATGGTGTGCTCTTTTTTTAGGGACTCCATAAGTTCCTCAATGTTAAGAGTTGCGATGGGGTCGAGAGCGGAAGTTGGCTCGTCCATGAGGATGATATCGGGCTTCATGGCAATGCATCTTGCTATGCAAATACGTTGCTGTTGTCCGCCTGAAAGTTCAAGAGCAGATTTTTTAAGATTGTCCTTAACTTCGTTCCAGATGGAAGCCTTTTTTAGACTAGTCTCGACAAGCTCATTAAGTACTTGCTTATTTCTTTGTCCGTGATATTTTGGTGCGTGAGTTATGTTATCATAGATGGATTTTGTGAAAGGATTGGGCTTTTGAAAAACCATTCCAACACGTTTTCTTAGTTCGAAAATATCATATTCAGGGTCTAGTACATTTTCGTCTTCGAACATAATTTTTCCTGTATAATTAACTTTGTCGATGATGTCATTCATACGATTAATTGTTCGGATGAATGTGGACTTACCGCAACCAGATGGCCCAATAAGTGCAGTTATTTTGTTTTTTTCAATTTCTATATTTATGTCTTTCAGAGCATGAAATTTATCATAATAGAAATTTAAATTCTCAACTTTAATCGTAGAATTCATTATTCACCTCGAATTATAATCAGTCAATTTTCTTTTGGAACTTATTGCGGATAAGGATTGCAATACCATTCATCAAAATGAGCAGAACCATCAAAACTAAAATACCTGACGATGCGACATCTTGGAATTCAGCCTGTGGTCTTGAAGTCCAGTTGAAAATTTGGATAGGAAGCACTGTGAATGAGTCGAAAATATTCTCGGGTAGGAAGTTTATAAAACCAGCCGCACCGACAACGATTAGCGGAGCTGCCTCACCCATTGCACGAGAAACGGCAAGGATACAACCTGTCAAAATTCCGGGGATTGCAAAGGGGAGTGTTACACCTCTGATGGTTTGCCATTTTTTAAGACCCATGGCATAAGAAGCTTCTTTTAAAGAAAGTGGAACGCTCTTTAATGCCTCTTGGCTTGTTACGATGATAGTTGGCAAAATCATAATTGCCAGAGTTAAAGCACCTGACAAAACACTTTTGTCAAAGCCGAAAAGTCTTACGAATACAGTTAGACCCAAAAGACCATAAACGATGGAGGGAACACCTGAAAGGTTTGAAATATTTACAGTTATAAGTTTATAAAACCATGTGTCTCTTCTGCTGTATTCCTCTAGGTAAATCGCTGTTCCGACGCCTAAAGGCATAGCAATCAAAGCAGTTAGACCGATGGTCCAGAAGCTGCCGACCAATGCAGAGAAAATACCCGCTTTTTCAGGCTTACTCGAAGGCATGGAGGTGATAAATTCCCAATCTAAGTTTCCAATGCCTTGGCTTATAATTTGTATTAATAAAAGAAACAGTACGACAACCGCAAAGGCTATGCATAAAAAGATTAGCCCGAAAAACATTTTGTCTTTTCTTTTGCGTTTGGCAGTTAAATTATTATTTTCCATTTAATTTCCTCGCATTTCTGCTTGTGATTGTCTTGGCTAAAATATTCATAAATAGTGTAAGTAAGAATAAAAGCGCGCCAATAGCAAACAAGGTTTTGTATTCTGTTGTGCCGTGTTGTATGTCACCCATACTGATGTTAACCATAAATCCTGTTAGTGTTTGAACGCTTTTTAATGGGTTTAGGTTAAGTTGTGGGCTTTGACCAGCAGCGATAGCAACTATCATTGTTTCGCCTAATGCTCTTGAAATAGCAAGAACAAAAGAGGAAATAATGCCAGAAAATGCTGAAGGGATAACAACGCCACATATAACTTCTGAATTATTTGCACCCAGTGCATATGCGCCGTTTCTGATAGAGTTTGGTACAGACATCATTGCATCTTCGCAAAGTGAAGCGACCATAGGAATTATCATAATGCCGACTGCAATACTTGCACTGAGGGCATTAAAAATTTGTGCGTCTTCAAAGAAAAATCTGATAATAGGAGTTATAAAGTTAAGCGCAATAAAGCCGTAAACAATAGATGGAATACCAGCTAAGATTTCAAGCATTGGCTTGATAATTTTACGGGTTTTTGTGCTTGCATATTCACTTAAAAATATTGCACTACCAAGCCCGATAGGCAAGGCGATTAAGCTTGCACCCAATGCTATCATCAATGTACCTGAAAGCAGTGGTAAAACACCAAAATGTGCGGGTTTTAGTGTTGGTGCCCAGATAGTACCTGTCAAAAAGTCAAAAATCGAAATCTCACGGAAAAAGGCGAATGATTCGCCGAAAAGCGTGAATATAATAGCGACAGTTGTGAAAACAGATACCAAAGTGAAAAGTAAAGAACCTTTTTCCACCAAAAATTCGGAAAGGTAAAATCTACGTTTGTTTTTAATTTGCTCGTTTTGTCGCATACTAATCTCCATTCTCCCGTGCAATTTTCTATATCTGGTTACAAAGCCTCAAAGGCGACAAGGTAGAGGCTTTAATGCGAGTGTGCAGGAGATGCCTGCACACTCGTAGTAGTTTGTAGTAGTATTATTAATTAGCCGATGTTAGCGATTTGTGAAGTGTAGTCTTCATCTGGAAGTGCAACGTAACCTGTTGGTGGTACGATTTCAGTGCAGTTTTCAATGTAGAATGTAACGAAGTCGGCAACTTCAGGTCTTGCTAAAGCTTCTGTGCTTACATATAGGTATAGCGGTCTTGAAAGTGGAGCATATTCGCCATTTTTGATTGTGTCGAATGTTGGCTCAACAGGACCGTTACCGCCATCGATAGGAACGATTTTTAGAGAATCTTGGTTTTCAACATAGTATGCATAACCGAAGAAACCTAGAGCGTTTTTGTCGCCTGAGATACCTTGAACAAGGACGTTATCGTCTTCACTACCTGTGAAGTCAGGGCGGATTGCACCAGATTCACCGTTGATTTCTTCTGTGAAGTAATCAAATGTACCTGAGTCAGTGCCGGGAGCGTAAAGAACGATTGGTTCAGCTGGCCATTCAGCACGAACGTCTGCCCATGTTGTGACTGTGCTGTCTGGGCTCCAGATAGCGTTTAGCTCGTCAACTGTTAGGTAATCAACCCAGTCATTTTCAGGGTTAACCATAACTGATAGTCCATCAAATGCAACTGTGAATTCAACGAATTCGATTCCAGCGTCTGCAAGGTTTTGAGCTTCTTCGTCTTTCATAGCTCTTGAAGCGTTAGCGATGTCGATTTCTTTTGCAAGGAATTTTTCCATACCGCCACCTGTGCCTGAAACACCGACAGGAATTCTGACGTCAGGGTTAACTTCGTTGTATGCTTCAACCATTGCTTCTGATACTGGGAACACTGTTGAAGAACCGTCCATTTTGATTTCGCCTGAAAGACCTTCGGCATCGCCTTCGGGAGCTTCATCGCCGCCTTCGGCTGGTGTTGATGTTTCTGTGCCGCCTGTTGCTGGAGCGTCACCCTCGGAAGAGCTGCCACATGCGCTTAGAGAAAATACAGTTGTTATTGCAAGAATTAGTGCTGCTAGTTTAGTTAATTTCATTTCAATTATTTCCTTTCGAAATTTGTTCTCATATAAGTTTGTGTCGCATTTGCTGCTGACGTTTGTTATTCTATCAAACTCAATCCAAAACGTCTATATGCATACGGTAAATCTTAAATCAAATGTATGTAAAGTCACTCTTGTTAAAAATATCTATAGCACAATTAATTAAACTATATATCTTGCATAAAAGAAAAAGCAAAAAGAACCCTTGTTTGGTATCTTTTTGCTTCTTTTTATATAGTATATCGTTTGAGGAGAACCAGCCCATATTTCTACATTTGATGTAGATTTTACATTCGCATAACCTACGCTTTACAAATGCGTAAAATTTACATTAATTTACTGGTTTTAATTAGATAAAAAAGCGACTTTTAATGTTGAATTTATTCGAAATATCGTAAAAAGTACTTTTAAACTTTTGCTTTGTAGAAAAATTACAAAGTCGAATTTCTAAATAGAGAGTGTATACATATTAAATATTGTTATTACTTCTATATGAGAATGATGCAATCTGCTCTGAGTTCATTTTTATAAGCTTAGAGTATTTTTCGTAGTCTGTGATTAAAATACCTGTATAAAGCATGTCTATTATTGCAATTTGGGTACATCTGGAGAAAATTGCATTGCCGAACATAAATTGTTCACTGTGAGAAGATAAAACTATATCACTGTATTGAGCTATAAGTGAAGAGTGATGGTTTGTTATGCATATGGTTTTTGCCCCTGCTTTTTTTGCTGTTTTCATGGCGTCGACCGTTATTCTCGAAGCACCGGAATATGAAATTCCGATTGCCATTTCATTTTCTTTGAGGTTTTTTGCGCCTACATTTTGTAAATAAGGGTCGGCATCATAACTCACGTCGAAACCCATATATAGCAGTTTTGTTTTTAAATCGTCGGCAACACAAGCAGAGTTTTCAACTCCAAAAATTTTAATTCTCATGGAATCTTTAATACATTCGACCGCACGTATCAGAGAAAGGGTTGATAAATTTTTAAGCAAATCTTCCATATGCTTCACATGAGTACTGACGACTTTGTGTGAAATATTTTCCAACTTATCATCAGGTGAAATTGGAAAACTCACCACTTGGGAAGTTGAAACACTGTTTTTAACATTCATAGCCTCTTGAGTTAAGGCGGTTTTTAAATCTTTGAAACCTCTACAACCTATGGCATTTGCAAAGCGTATTATTGTGGGCTGGCTGACTTCTGCAAATTTAGAAAGACTTTGTATGCTTGAGTGGATAATATCAAAATTGTGCGATAAAACCGCGTCGGCAACCCTTTTTTCAGATGGTCTAAGTGTGTGATAAACTCTTCTGATTTCATGCGAAAAAATTTGCTCCATGCTACTCTCCTGTATTTTCTTAAAACGAATAATATATTAAGTTACCACATTTTCATTAGATTTAAATTATACATATGTTAAATTTATGTCAAAAATAATGGGCTTGAAAATTATATTCCAAAATAAAACCACTAAAGCATATCATGCTATGCTTTAGTGGTGAGAGTGTAGAAAAATATTTAATTCAAGTTTTCAATATAAAAAGCATCTCTATGCTCAAAGCAAATAAGAGATTTTTCGTCTAAATTCTCATGGTGCATATGCACAGCTTGTATCGTAGTGCTGGTATAGGTTTTAAGGTAGTACACTCCATTTTCAGCGTCTATACAGCAAGAATAAACTGTGAAGTCGCAATTGTCCTTTTCGT
Organism: uncultured Oscillospiraceae bacterium; assembly: GCA_964370925.1. Lineage (GTDB taxonomy): Bacteria > Bacillota > Clostridia > Oscillospirales > Oscillospiraceae > Heteroscillospira. The sequence goes on from CAYJLH010000027.1 coordinate 13,137, forward strand.
CCAGAACCGAGCCTTTAACCATAGCCACACCATCCAACATATGAAACATTTGTGCTATCGAGGACTGCGTATTCTTTTCAGCGACAGCGTTAGATTTCATATAAAACGCTTTTACAAAGCGTGACATAGAGGAAAAATCACCCGGCAGACCCAAAGCGCCCATTCCGGCACAATAGTACTCGAGATTTAGCTCACGAGTGAGCTTGTTTTTCGGCTGTCGAGGGGACAAGTACATATAATTTTTGAGATTGTGCATGTGCATTTCAAACTTGGGGTTGTTCGTTAAGATTCCTGTTTCGTTTTCATACACACACATACCGTCTTTTGTGCATTCGATTACCAGCGAACCTTTTTTATCAGAAATTATAAAGTGTAGTTCGGGCACTTGTAATCCTTCTACAAAGGGTATGCCTGTGATGTTGATGCGGTTTATCAGCTTTCGAACTTCCTCTAAATCGGAGCATTGGCAGAGAACCCAAGGTATAAGCTCATTTACAGTGATGTTGTTCTTTGTCGGAGAGCTTTGGTAAAAATGAGCCATCCCAGGAAAATTCAACCCCGCCATGTACACACCTTTTTCATTTACCGCCTCGGAATATAAAGGGTAATCCTTTAAAACCATCGCCGTACCGATTATTGCGTAGTGTTGAGTGAGCGTTGGTTCTTCTTTGAACACAAATTCATAATTACGAGGTGAAATTACAATTTGTCGTGAGAAGTCAAAGCTAATGTCCATGTTTCTGCCGATGTAAAGGGAATCGTTTTTCCATGCAATACTTGTACACATAAAAATACTCCATTCTATAGTGTTTATTGTAGGATATACTATGTGATAATTTAATCTATATTATACCATATCGACACTATACGGAGCAAGCTAAACGGTAACTGAGCTGAAGACTATTCCATATGAATGTCAGAAGTTTTCATCGGCGAATTAAAACCTTGAGCAAGGCAAGTTAATACTCACCTTGCTCACAACTTTTTAAGGTTTAAGCCTTGATTTTCGCCTCTGCCTTTGCTACATATTCATCAAGTTTTGCAAGTATATCAGCTGGCAATTCAGGAACTTTATGTGTTTCGAGGATTGATATAACCTTTTTTGCCGCTCTATCTTCATAAGTGAGAGCGCCATCTTTTTCCCATGCGTCGTATGTTCTTCTCTCTACGAGTTCGGGTTTAAATAGTTCAGTGCGGAAATATTGAACTGTATGTAGGCTTTGGAGGAAGTTTCCACCTGGGCCAGCTTCGTCTATATATTCAAGTCCGATAGTGTCCTCATCAATTTCAATTCCACGGCAGAAACGCTTTGCCATGCCAATCATTTCATTAGATGCTGTTAGCATTGAGAGAGAACCTGTCAGACCCATATCCATAAATCCGCAGTCATGAACCATATGTCCACCGCTCATTAATGCACTCATAACTCGAAGCATACCTTCCATACCAGCTTGAGCATCGACTTTTTTGGAGTCTGTGCAACCAGCTAGGTCAAAAATGGGAAGTCCAAGGTAGTGCATAACTTCATTTGCAGCAGTGTGAACCAGTGCGTCACTGGGGTCACCGTAACAGCATTGCATAGTGCTCATATCCATAACCGCTGCACCGACACCACCGACGAAAGGTGCTCCCGGGTTTACAAGTTGGCTGACAACTAGTCCAACCAAGCAGTCAGCAAGTCCAACGGTTAGGCAACCTGCAGCGGTTACAGGCCCTGCCGCACCTAGAGTGACACCTGGAGTGTAAATTGCTGGGACATTATATTTTGCGGTCAGGAAAGTTTTTTCCATGGCTTCTTTTGTGTGAACCATAGGTGTTGTTGGCTCGTTATAAACTATAACAAAAGGTTTTTCGGCAAGTTTGTCCATACCACCAACTACAGTACCACACATATTTAATATAGTATCTAGGTTTTCTGCGTTGAATGCCCAAACACTAAGCGGTTTTGTTGTATTTCTTAGCATAGCATCAGTTTCGTGAATGTCAGCCAAAACAGGTGCGTGGTCGTCTATCATACAAAGTGACATTGCAAAATCAATATTCGGTAGAGCATCACAAACTTTAGCGGTGTTTGCAGCATCTTCTTTGCGAGGTTTTCTACGCTCACCAGTGTAGGGATCGTAGAAATTACAGCAAGTTGGACCAGCACCGAAATAGACATTTCTACCAGTCATATTCATTGACTCTTTGCCGTCACGAGTGTAAATTTGTATGCCTTTCGGGGCAGTTTCAACACATTTTTTGATAAGCTCTCTGGGGATTTTGACATGCACTCCGTTTACTTCACAGCCGTTTTTTGCAAGAAGCTCAACTGCTTTGTCGTAATGAATATTTGCGCCCGTTTTTTCCAAAACTTCATACACTGCGTCAAGGATTTCTTCAATATTCTCTTTGGACAATAATTCAAATTTCAAGTTACTAATCATGATTTATTCCCACTTTCAAGTTTAATTATTTTTGAAATTCATGTACAATTTCTTCACCTTTTAATATTCTCAAAGCACCCAAAGCGAGTGACTCAAGCTCGTTTTCCCCTGGTAAAACCACAACTTTTCCTATGAAGGAAACATAAGGCTCTACCATGTCTGTGAGCATTTTTGAGTGTGCAATTCCACCTGTTAGGATTACAGCATCGCAATCTCCTTTTAGAACAGGCGACAAAAGTCCAATTCCTTTGGCGATTTGATAGGCAAAAGCTTCATATGCAAGTTTTGCTTCTTTGTCACCATTTGCGATTTTTTGCTCAATTTTTTGGCAGTCGTGCTCTCCTAAAATTGCTTTTAAACCACCCATTCCGCGTTGTTTTTTCAGCATTTCATTTTTTGTATATTTGCCTGAATAGCAAATTTCGATTATCGAACGAATGGGGATTGCACCTGAACGCTCAGGCGCAAAAGCGCCGTCGTCATCGGAGAGAGAGTCTATAATTTTTCCCTTTTGGTGGGCACTCGCAGTAACTCCTCCACCCAAATGCGAAACCAGAAAGTTCATTTCTTCATATTTTTTACCAACACTTTTGGCATATTTTCTGCACATAGCCTTGGAGTTTAAAACATGACAAGAAGGCTTTCTATACACATCCGGCATACCGGTTATATGAGCTAATTCACACATTTCATCAGATGTAACAGCATCATAAATATATGAAGGAATTCCAACAGGTTCTGCAATTGAGCAGGCGATTAATGCACCTAAGTTCGAAGCATGAAATGTGATTTCGTCTTCTTTCAAAAAATCTATCATCGCCTGATTAACAGCGTAACCGCCCGATTTTACAGGAGGTAAAAGTCCACCACGACCCACAACAGCCGACAAACTTTCAGGAGTGACACCCTTGTTTTTAAGGGTGTCTACTATCTGTTTTTGCCTCAAAGTCTGTTGCTTTGAAATAGTTTCATTTTGTGAGAGTTCTTCGACGCTGTGGTTTACGCTCTCCGACCACTGCAATTCATCATCAACATATAATGCGATTTTTGTCGAAGTCGACCCTGGGTTTATAGCAAGAATTTTATGGCTCATATTAACCATAAATAATATCTTGGCAGTAATTATAAACACACTCTGTAGGTGTTATTCCTTGCTCTTTCGCACGGTTGAGATTTTCCCAAGTTCTTACAGGTACAATAGCATCAATTTTCTTTAAAAGATTTTCGTATTTTGCTTCTGCGCCATATAGGTAATGTTCAGCGCCACACATAACACCAGCGGAGTTGTGCCACCACTCTGTTTGGAACAAAATTCCACGCTCTGCAAGCATTTTTGCAAGGCGAATTTCTTCTTCTTGGCTTGTTGCACGGAGTTGGTTGTTGCCTGGTCCGAAAACATATTTAAATTTTAAGGTTGGAATATTTTCTTCGGTAATAATTCCTCCTATAGCGCAAGGGCAAAGAATATCGGCTTCGATTTCCAAAATATTTCCGTCGACTATTGTTATATCTGCATTTGGGTATTTTTTAAGCAAATCTTGCTCTTTTTCTTTGTTAATGTCACTTACAAAAATCTTCGCTTTTTCAGAAATGAAATGTTCAGCCATATACCAGCCAACAGCACCAAGTCCCATAATTGCAATGCTCATTCCAGAAAGACTATCAGAGCCTGATTGGAATTTAACCGCTTGTTTTAGTGCTTTGTAAGCGCCATAAGCGGTGGGCTTTCCTGTTTCACCTATTGGTGAAGATGGGCCACCTGTGTATTGTGCTGAAAAATGTTTGTTCATAACATCAGCCATTTCAGTTGGGAAATTCATGTCAGGGCCTGTGAAGCAACGTGTGCGGTCGAGAGTGAAAGCCAAAAATCCCATCATATCCATATTATTCAGGTCAAGCGGATTCATATGTACAGTAGTTTTACAACCACCGTATGGAAGGTCGGCTGCAACATTTTTAAAGCTCATCGCACGGCCTAAATTCAAACCGTCAATGATAACTTCAATTTCAGGATCGTCAAAGCTGTGTCTACGAATTCCACCCGCAAGTGTTGCGTGAGATATATTGTTTAAACCACGTTTTCTGCTGTGCTCATTACACATAAAACGTATGTCGAATTTATCATAATAATAGCATTCAATACCAAAGTGTTTACCTTGGCGAATTAGGTCAACAATTTCGTTTAAATAGTCAGTGAGTTCATATTTAGCATATAAAGCTTCAACTTCTTTGGAGTTTAAAAACTTAGCATCTTCAGTCAAAACGCTTTCACAATAAAATTTTGTGTTATAGCCTGAAAAATCAAAATCGGCGTCCCATTCTTTTGCGGCAAAAAATTTGACTTTGTCCGACTTGTAGTCATAATTAATCTTTAATGTAGTAAGACCTTCTTGCTTTAGTGGTGTGAACAAACTTTTCATAATAACCTCCAAATTTTATTAGGCACTAAATCTTAAGTTTCGTGCATGATTAAATTAAATTATAATAAATGTACATCAAAAAGTCAATAACATTCAGTATTTTTGTATTTACACACATGGGGACGTGTTTATTTTGTTAAGTTCTTCTATTTAATAGGGAGATGTTATTGGGTTTCGTGTCGTTGACATCGTGCATTAAGTATGATAACATGAAAAAAAGGAGGGTTTATATGGCAATTACAAGACATAGTATAAAAGAACAGGTATATTTAGAACTTAAAAAGATGATACACGACAATGTTTTTGCCCCAGGTGACAGAATAAATATAGACTCCGTTGCAAGAGAATTTGGTGTCAGCAACTCTCCTGTGCGAGAGGCAGTCAATATGCTGGTGCGTGATGGTATGCTTGAAAATACCTTAAATTCAGGTGCAAGAGTTACCAAATTAGATGAAGTAGCGTATGAAGAACTTTGCTTTTCGTTATTTGTGCTAATACGTGGTGGATTTGAAATTTGTAACGAAAAAGGAACTATGCAAGAGCTTGAAGATGAATTGAAATTCAGGCTCACCGAACAGCAAAAAACTTTGAATAATGGAGATTTAGATTCTCAAATTATTGCGTCAAATGATTTTGACCGCTCGTTTATTTTGATTTCGGGAAATAAGCGCCTATTGATGATGTACGACGCTTTATGGGATGTTTTCTATTCCTGCGTGCGTGAGCGTTTGCTCAAAAACAAGGTTCATTATCATAAGGTTTTAGCTGAACATATCATGATTTTAGAGGCGGTTACTAATTTAGATTGTAAGGAAGTTTTGAAAGAACTTAAAAATCATTTCTTACAATCAAACACATAATGTGGCAAGTAGTTCGTGTTTAAAAAATCAGGGTCATAACCGAAAATTGCCAGTTCAGATCCAAAGCCTACAACCATAATTAACCACCGATGTCGTTGGCAATACATGCCGATGACATCGGTGTTCAATATTTTTTCAAACCATTAACCCAATTTTTTTAGCCTCAAACAAAAGTTCATCTCTAAATTTAGGGTGAGCAATTGCAATCAAAGCCTTGGCTCTTTGTGAAGCAGTTTTGCCTTTTAATTCGGCAATTCCATACTCGGTAACTATGTTATCAACATCACCTTTTGGTGTTGTAACATGCGCCCCTTCTTGGAGTTTTACGCATATTTTTGAAATTGTGTCGTCTTTTGCGGTGGAGTATGTGCAGATGTAGGAAGCTCCGCCTTTTGACCAGTTTGCACCACGGACAAAATCTAGTTGACCGCCTGTTCCGCTGATGTTTTTAGAACCGACAGACTCAGCACAAACTTGACCTAATAAATCGACTTCAACACAGGCGTTTATAGAAATCAAATTGTCATTTTGACTCATAATTCTAGGGTCGTTGGTATAACTTACAGGACAAAATTTCACAGATGGATTATTATTAATATAATCGTACATACGCTGTGAACCCATGGCGAAAGATGCTACGGACATAAGCCTATCTGTCTTTTTTTGCCTATTTGTGATAACTCCAGCTTCGATTAAATCAACCATACTGTCTACAAACATTTCAGTGTGAACGCCAAGTTCACGGCTGTCTTTTAAATAATTTCCGACTGCGTTTGGCATACCGCCAATTCCAAGCTGGATTGTTGCTCCGTCGGGAATTCTCTCGGCTATGGATGCCCCGATTTTATTATCTTTATCATTTAATTTTATTTCGGGCAAATAGGGGATAGGCAAATCGCTCTCACAAATGCCTGTAACTTCGCTGATATGCACGAAATTATCACCCAAAGTTCTAGGCATATTATGGTTCACTTCAAGAAAAACTTGCTCCGCTCTATCTATACAAGCCCTATTTTGAGCACAGGCGACACCAAAGCTGAAATATCCGTGCTCATCCATAGGTGAAACCATCATGTATGCTACATTTGGTTTTACAAATTCAGTCCAAAATCTTGGCACTTCGCTGTAATTGTTGGGTATAAAATCTGCTCTGCCTTCCCAGATGGCTTTTCTTGCCAAACCACTTGTAAACCAAGTTGTGAGGGTAAATTTACCAGCCATATCAGGCTCTAAATATCTCCAAGGTCTGCTCGGTAATAATAGCTGATGATTAATTCCCGAAACTTCGCCTTTTAAAACACGCTCCGCTAAAGCGTCAACTATAGCCTGAGGTTCACCAAATGCGTCTGCACTGGCGCATAAACTGTCTGACTTTATATGGGAAACTAAGTCCTCAGCGGACATTAATTTTTGTTTATACATCGCTTTATAATCCATGGGATAACCTCCTATTTTTTATATTAAAAGTAAAGGCACTATGAGGGCTTTTGACCCCAATAGTGCCCTTGTTTTGCTTAACTTGTCATTTTGATGTTATGCCTACTTATGAAGTAGTTTTAGGTGTTGGCATTTTCTTGATTTTTACTTCTTTTTCGTCGTCTACTACAACAGCTTCAACGATTTCGCCATCTACTACGTCATATTTTTTATATTTTCTGAGGACAATCGCAAGGCTGATGCACATTCCTGTGATTAGGAAAACAGCAACTATACCTGCAATGTTCGACAGCGTTTTAATTCCGTCATATCCACCCATAAGAGCCATAGCGATATATGCCATTGTTGCAACGATAGTACCCCAGATGACTTTCATGTACCAAGGTGTAATGTCGTTTCCGTTTTCATCTTGAGATTTGTGGCAAGAAAGTCCACTCATGGCAATGACGTTTGAGTTAACCGCTGTAACAAGAGTTAGAATAATTACGATAAAATAAACCGCAGTTACTATTTTAGTTCCCATAATAGCATCAAGCACGAGATAAGGCGCAACGCCGATACCATAAGTAGCCATTGCTTCACCTATGTTTGTAATTCCATTTACTTCTGTGTAAATAGCACTACCAGACAAAATTGTCATCCAAAGTACAGAAACAGAAGCACAACCGATTAGGTTCATGTAAATGACTTCTTTGATTTTACGTCCGTAGGCAATAGTTGCAAGGAAAATACCTGTGGTTGGCGCCCAACCCATCCAACTTGCCCAATAGAAAGTTGTCCAAGATTGTGGCCAATTGCTTTCAACAGAAGCACCTGTATAAAGAACTCTTTCCATAAAGTTTTGGATATATCCGCCGAAAGCTTCAGTTCCAAGACTTAAATAGTAAGATGTAGGTCCTAAGATAATGAAAGCACCCAAAATAATTACATAACCCCAAACATTAACTTGAGCGCATAGTTTAACACCCTTTTGAACGCCAGAAATAGCACTTCCGACAGCTATAACTGTGATTACAGCTGTGAAAATAAATAGCCAGAAGTTACCAACTTCTGTTCCGAAAAGTGAGTTTGAACATCCAACCATGTTAACAAGACCTTGACCGTAACACGCTGCCATTGCAACACCAATGCAGAAAAGGAGAAGTCCATCAATAATTTTTGATGCTAATGGAGTGTTAAATTTCCCGAGCATAGGTGCCATTTGAGATGAAACAGAATATTTGCGTTTTGCATTGTAAAACATAAATCCAAACATAACAGTTGGCACTGTATATATAGCGTAAGGAATAAATGTCCAGTGCATATACATTGTTTCCATGGAAAACTTCGCAGCTTCGCCTGACATTGGAGCTATGCCTGTCAGTGCGGTTGCTGGGTCCATTAGGTGGTATACGGGTTCTGCTGATGCCCAGATTAAAAGACCCGAGGCAAGAGTTGTTGTAAGTGAAATACAAAACCAGTTAAATGTTGAAAGGTTTGGTTTTGCGTTTTTTCCGCCCAACCTTATGTTGCCGAAAGGAAGAAGCATGGCAAAAATAAGAAGCACAAAACATACTAGTGCAACTATACTGGTAAACCAACCTAGGTTTGTCATAAAAAACGTATTTAATGTATTAAATGTTGTTATCAACAGTTCCTCATTTGTGAAATTCAAAATGATGGTGGCGAGCAGAAGTACGAATGGTGGTAAAAATGTAATAAGCCTAATTTTTTTTAACATAGTAACTCCTCCCTTTTCATGTTCGGTGTATGCCTAAGACATACACCGAATTGTTTAACTCCTTATACATGCCCATAAAAATCTCTGTGAGCCACTACAGAGTAGGCATAATCCATCAAAGTTGCCCAGGAAAACACGGGCAAATCAACTGCACGTTGTATTGCACGTGCAAATGGCTGAAAACCTGTACATTCAAGCATTAAAGCGCCAATGTCGGGGTATTCGTTGACATAGTCAACACAGGATTTAACTATATCAGCTTCCGCAATTTCATAATTGGCTGTTGGAACTTCGGGTCGTGTTTCATCGTCCCAAAGTAAGCGGAATTGTGGGCAACCGCCATTATCCATAGCACCTTTGATGCGGTAATTACTGTTAGGCACAACGCCTACATTTTTAAGGTGCGATTCTGTTAAATTTCCCGAAGTTGCACAGAAAATTCCGACGTTTTTGTTAGGGCCGATTATTTGCTGAATTAGTGGGATTTGAAGTAAACTTGACATGAATACAGGGATATCAACTGCACCTGCTATCATGGGCTGGAAGTATGAGAAAAATCCACATTCAGCAACAATTGCTTTACAGCCAAGGCTTTCAAGCTTTTGTGCCGCTTTGATAATCGGTGGAATCATAACACTGTCATCACCTTTTGTCCAACCGACATTTCGGCAATTTAAGCCTTCGATTATTTCATATTGCACAGGAAAATTGTAAGCACTTGCGTTTCGGAGGTCACCGGGAAAGCCCGGATAAACTTCATCTAAAAGCATTACACCAATTCCCATACCGTAAGCTTTTGTTTGCTTTCTCGCATAAATTTGATTAATTCCCAAATCTCGCATCATAGCGCAATCCTCCGTTTATTTTTTATCTAGCGAGTAGTTCCTTTTCGTGCTTTGTCAAAATAGCTTCTTTTTCCGCTGAAAGTGGAGTTGGAACATGAGTTGCAAGAATATTGTCAATGTCTGCAATAATTCTGTCCATCAAAGTGGATTCGTCAGGGTTGACCATTTCACGAGTGAACAGTTTTGGATACCAGAGGTTTCTAAAATTCATGACTGTGCTTTCTTCATGTAGGAAGTTTCCGCCAGCGCCAACTTCTGCAATATCATCAAGAAGCATTGTATCGTCGTCGACTTCAATACCTTTGACATAGTTTGAAAGCTGGTCAACAATTTCATTTGCTATGTAGATAGCAGCTGGAGAAATATTTTTCGCATGGTCAATCAGTCCCATGTCGTGAATTAGATTTGCTTTGCTCAAAAGGCTAGAGAAAATTGACATTTCAATTTCAGCAACAGATTGAACATCAATAGTCTTAGCATCAGAAACTGTAGAAGTTCCATAGAATGGAATGTCATAATATTCAGCCATTTCAGAAGCTGCCGCAACGCTTAAATGGAATTCAGGAGCGCCATAGCAACCGATGGTTGAACGCATATCCATGATAGATGGCATAGCGCCATAAATATAAGGTGAGCCTTCACGGACGAGTTGACCTAAAACAAGTCCGACCAAAACGTCAGCATTACATTGAACAAGAGCCGCCGCTGGTTCGATAGGCGCTGTTCCACCCATCATTACGTAGGGCATATATGTAAACGGAATTCCGTTTTCTGCACATTCAATAACACGCTCGTTAGATTCCCAAGGGTGAGTTAGTGGAGGAATTGGTTCTGCGTAGTATAGGAAAATTGGAGTTTCGGCAAGTTTTTCTTTGCCGCCGACTAAGTCTTGAGAAATTTTTATTATATCTTTAAGAGCTTGAGTTTCACTTGTAACAACGTGAATTCCCTTTGTATAATTGCGAACAACTTCGATAAATCCGATTTGTCCGGCAACAGCAGGGTCAACACCATCTATAAGTCCAACTGAGCAAGTGAAGTCAACATTTGGAAGATAATCTTGAAGCGTACACATGGTTTTCATGTCTTCACGTTGAAATCTTCTGGCTTTGTTTGTTTTATAATCTAAATATTCAAGTTGCTCTCCGATTGAGCCGAAATATATATTACGCTCTTTGCCCATAGAGCCTATGAGTTTAGCATCACGATTGTAGATTTTAACTTCGTTAGGAACTGTTTTAAGTGCTTTTTCGACAATTGCTCTGGGTAGTTTTACGTTACCGTCATCGGAAACAATAGCGCCGGCATCTTTAAAAATTGCAAGTGTTTTTTCGCCTGTTACGCGAACGCCTGTTGTTTCGAGAAGTTTAAGGCTTGCCTCGTGAATTTTATCACGTTTTTCCTTATTTAGAACTGTGAACTCAACATTGATGGGTACATTTCTTTGCATTTTAAAATTCCTCCTAAGCTCTTTTTTGTTAATTGTGAACTGGTTTCGTTGAAATTGTTTCAGTGAATGTTATTCATATTGCAATCATAACATATTTTACAAAAACGTCAAGTGTCAATTTGTCTATTATATAAATTTTAACGAAATGCACAGAGTGTTTAAGAAAATTATGACAGTTTTGCATATAAAAAAATCAAAGCGATATATTAATTCGCCTTGATTTTGTTAAAAAAATATCTATTTTTTAGGTTTTGGTAATCCATTTAAGAGAGTATCAACCCTGTTCATCGCCAATTCTACGACATCAATGTTATCAGGAAAAGTACACCAATAGTAGTCAATTCCAAGAACAGTTGCTATGATTTGCTGATTGTAATATGACACAGAATGAGAAAGCGAAAGCTCTCCAGTCTCCATCCCAAACTCAACCATATGCCTCATATATCCATAGATAGGGCGCTCCAAATTATTAACCATAGGAGAGCCATCTTGCATAGTATTTTGGTATAAAGCCTTCAAAACTTCTCTGCCTGTATCTCTTATTCGTTCATATTGAAACTTAAAAAAGCTTCTTAATTGTCCCTCGAAACTTTGCTCTTCTGAGGCAATGGCATATGATTGCAGTGCGAAAGTGTCGAAGTGGTTTAATGTGTGAAAAATCAAATCGCGCTTGGTTTTATAGTATAAATAAAATGTTCCTGTGGCAGTTCCTGCTAATGTTACTATGTCCTCTATCGTGGTTTTTTGATAGCCTTGTTTGTTAATCAGCTCAATAGCTGCATTATAAATTGCCTCTTTAGTTCGAGAGGCTTGAAGCTGTCGTGAGGTTTTTGGTTTTTTTTCATCGTTATCAAGCAAATTATCGCTCATGAGAGTTAAAGCTCCTTTGATTTACCCTTTTTGTCAATTTTATAACATAATACCACAAAAAATTAGCAAATGCAAAGAAAATCTTGATTTTTCACACGACAAATAGGCTGTAGCTAAAACTTACAACCTGATGCAGCTTGTCAAAAAGCCCATAGGACTTTTCGAACAAGCTGATATTTTCTATAAGTGTACAATCAAAAACTGAAAATTTCAGTTTTAGGCAAAAATTTTCTCAAAACGCTTCCACTGTGCATCACGGATTTCACGAATTTCGTCAATATTTTCGGGTTTTAGATGACGAAATCTCTTTTGAATTTTTAAGTAATCGGCAACATCGACGAAAGTTTTTGGCTTGTGATTGAGCTTGTATGTGTCGTTTTCATATTCCGCCAAATACCAAAGCCCTGTATCGACAGCTAGTTTTGCTATATGAACCGTGTCAGCGGTGTCGTGTCCCCAACCCGTTGGGCACGGGGCAAGCACTTGAATTATTTTACAACCTTTGATTTTAGAAGCTTTTTCGATTTTTTTCATAAAATCTTTAGGGTGGCTTACACTAGCGGTCGCCACATATGGAACTTTGTGCGCCGCCATGATTTCAAAAAGGCTTTTTTTGAGCTTAGTTTTTTCACCTATTGAAAATTTACCAGCTGGAGTTGTTGTTGTCGCTGTTCCGTATGGTGTGCTACCACTTCTTTGAATACCTGTGTTCATATATGCTTCATTATCATAACAGAGGTAGATAATGTTGTCATTTCTCTCTGCCGCACCTGACAGTGCTTGAAGTCCTATGTCTATAGTTCCACCGTCACCGGCTACAACCATGATATTTACATCATCGCCAAAACCGAGCTTTTCAGCAGCCACAGCCATACCGCAAGCTGTTGCAGCAGAAGCGGCAAAAGCGGTTACAGCATTGTTTACAAAAAGTGCTGAATGTGGATAAACCGATGTTGTGGCGGCAAAACAGCAAGCCGGTGTTGCGATAAATGTTTTTTCGCCTAAAATTTTAAGCGCCATACGTCCAGCCATTGTCGCACCGCAACCTTGGCAAGTTCTCGCTCCGTATAATAGTTCCTCATCGGGGAGTGTTTTATAGTTGATAGCCATTTTACCACCTCTTTCCGACTATTTCTGATTTACCGATTTTTTCGCCGTCTGCGTTGTATAGTTTTTCGTACATTTCCTCTATGAGTTCTACAGAAATATCTCTACCGCCCAAACCGCAAATAAAACTTCTTAGCATAGCACTTGAATTATACATAGCCGATTTAATTTCATTATAAACCGTGCCCTCATTACCAAAGCAAATGCTTCTGTCAATAACTCCGACAGCCTTGAATTTATCCTTAATGCTATCAAAATATTCAAGTGGGAAAGGTCTGAAACTTCTAAGTTTTATAAGCCCGACTTTTTTGCCCTCTGCTCTTAGTTTATCGACTGCTACTCTGACTGTTCCGACAGTTCCACCCATAGCAACCAAGGCAACATCAGCATCGTCGCACATATATTCTTCGACAAGTCCGCCGTAAAAGCGACCGAAAATGCTCTCAAAATCCTTGTCGCATTCGACAATTTTCGCCTTTGCAACTTCATATGCGTCCATTTGTCCCTGTTTGGTTTCTGTATAAAAATCAGGGCCCATGGACTGGCAAAGGGTTTTTGGGTGTTCTAGGCTCATTTTGTTTGTAGTTGAAAATTTGGGGAGATATTTATTTACATCTTCTTGCTCGGGAATGTCAACAACATCATATGTATGAGTTAGTGTGAAGCCGTCAACAGTGACCATAACAGGGAGCATAACGTCTTTGTCCTCAGCGATTTTATAAGCCTGAATTACAGTGTCAAGTGCTTCTTGTCCGCTTTCGGCAAAAAGCATAACCCAGCCACAATCTCTCATAGCCATGGCATCGGTGTGGTCGCCGTAAATACTCCAAGGCGTTGCAAGAGCACGATTTGCGTTGACCATGACAACAGGATGTCTTGCACCACTGACATAGTTTAACATTTCAGCCATATACATTAGACCTTGTGATGAAGAGGCTGTGAAAGCTCTTGCGCCCATCATGCTAACACCCAAAGCCGCCGCCATTGCACTGTGTTCACTTTCAACCATCATGTATTCATAATCTGCTTCGCCGTCTGCCAAAAAGTCTGCAACTTTTTCGACCAAAGTTGTTTGAGGGGTTATGGGATAAGCGGAAACGACATCAACATTACACAGTCTAACACCGTGAGCCGCCGCTTCGTTTGCGGATAAAAATGCTCTTTTGCCCATTTTACTCAACCTCCTTTGTCATTTGTATGCATTTTTTTGGACATTCTTTTGCACAAATTCCGCAACCTTTGCAGTAGTCATAATCTACGCTTATGGTGTCATTTGTTTTGTCCACACAGCCCTCTGGGCAATAAATCCAGCAAAAACAGCAATTTATGCAGGCATCATTGTCTATAACAGGGCGAAATGTTCTAAAACCTGAATTTTTATGCACCAAAACACCGGCATCATTTGAAGCACCAAAAGGCATTTCACCTTGGTTTCTAGGTAGCACAAAACCGCTTTGCCATGTAGGTTTATTCATCACACAGCCCCCTTTACATAGTCATAAGCCGCTGTAACAAGCTCTTTGTTTTTTGCAGCAACTTTTGCGTTCATCATGTCGTCCATAGCTTTTTTAGCATCTTCAATATCGCAAATATCGCCTGTTGCCATAGCCGCACCCATTAGTGCAGTGTTTACGATATTGACACCTAAAATATCTATAGCCATTTTTGTCGCATCAATGGTAACTATATTTACATCGTCGGAAACATTATATTTTGTTTTAACTTCCTCATTGTTCGAGGGAGTATTAACAATTAAATAACCACCTTTTTCAATTCCCATAGCAAAATTGACTTCATTAAACAAAGTTTCATCCAAAACAATTGAGAAATCACAAACGGAAATTTGGCTGTGGTCTGTAATTTTTTCATCCGATATACGAGTGAAACCCAAAACAGGCGCGCCACGTCGTTCAGGGCCAAAGGAGGGAAACGCCTGAGCGTATTTATTGCCGTAAACAGAAACGGCATATCCCAAAAGTTTTGCCGCTGTGAAAGCTCCGTTTCCTCCTCGACCGTGCCATCTGATTTTTTTCACGGTTTGACCTCCTATTAATATTATCTTGCTCTGCCACACGTAATAAAAGTGCGACAGAGCAAAATTTGTATATTTAACTTATGATTTGTATGTACCTTTGTGTAGATATTCTAGTAGCTCTTCTGGGCTTAAATCGCCAATGCCAAGATATTCTAATGTATAACCCTCTTCGTAGAAGTTTCTGTCAAGCATTGCGTTTGCCATGTTAATCATTGAGTCAATAATAGGTGTTGCAACACCATATTTTTTACCTAATGCATGGAAAACATTGCAACCTATTGGAATATCCTCTGTCAAATATCTGTGGTTAACGGAGAACGGCCCTGTTCCCATAGCCATTTCATAGACCTCTTCATAAGGTACATGCATACCCTCACCCATGTACTCACTGCCCAAAATGTTTGAACGAGAGAAAAATTCTTCTTTCTTGAACGGCTGAATACCGACATTCATTTTTTCTGCAATTGCACATTCTTCAAGGTAAACAGTGTATTGAACTTTTGAAACTGTTGGGCTGTATACATGGCAATAAATTGAGAAGTCTTTTTTATTGTCGCCATAAATCAAGCCGTAGTTTTCCATAGCGCCTACGCCCAAAATAACACCTGGGCAGTGCAAAATTGGGTTAACATTACTAAAGCCTACGTCCATAACAGTGTCACCACCGACAGGACCTAAACCGTTAGTAATAGCGTCCAAAGCACCTATATATTTAACGCTTTCAAGGAAAACGTCTTGATCAGTCATAGGAAGTGCCGCACCACGCAAGGTGATTGCACGGTAGAAAATTCTTGTTGAAGGTAGGAGGAAAGGTCCTTCGTTGTCAATACGGCTGCCGTATGGAGCACTTGACCAACCACCGACTACGACATTTTTGTCACATTTCATTTCACGCATAATTTTTCTGAAAAGAAGTGTGCCGTAGTTGTCGGGGAAAATATGGATGATTTGTCCATCTCTTAAATTTGGAATAAGCTCTTTGAAAAATGTTGTATGTCCAACAGCAGGGACGGCGACTATGATAATTTCAGCTTCTGAAACAGCTTCGGCGACAGAAGTTGTAACCTTGTCAAATTTTACTGTGCCCTCTCTGAAAAGACCGAATTTATTTGTCTGTTTGCCATAAAAACGGAATCCATTTTGTAGGTTTGCAAGAGTATTTGTCGCAAATGGCTCTAAATCACATAATACAACTTGTTGCCCTGCTAAAACGCAGTCTGCCGCCATAGCTTTACCGATACCGCCCGCACCCAAAATTGCAATGGGTTTACCTTTGAGATAAGTTAAATCTTTCATAACGACCTCCAAATTTTGTTTTAATAATTAAGAAATTGCGAAATGAACATTATTCACTGAACTGACCTCATATTAATGCCTTTGAACGAAAATGTCAAGAAGATAATTAAAAGATTATTATATTTTGTTGAACATTACATAAAACTGGATATCAGCTTGTTTGTTTTTACTATTTACATATGATTATGTCAAGCCGATGGTGCAAAACCGAAAGAGTAAGTGTCTACCACAAAGCTTCACTTAAAACTGTGTGGTTTTAGTTGTCTGTATTGCAATTTTAGTTTTTGATTTCCCAATTTTTAGGACTAAAAAAACACCCTTTTTAGCGTAGGCATGGAGGCAATAGCCCCTCTTTTTTGAACACAAATCCCAGCTGCTTTGTTTGCAAAAATTGTGAATTTATTAAGTTCATTTAAGCTAATCTCGGTTGGATTTTTTTCGCATTTTGAAATTTTATATAAAATCTATCCGCAATTAGGACAAGCTTAGGAAAATTATCCTGTCGGTTTCATATTAAACATCTGTTGAAGCCCTTTCGTTTACACCATAATCCAATTTGATTGTACGTGGAATTTTGTTGCTACCTTTAAGTAGAGAAAGAAACATTTCAGCTTGCTATATTATCCGTGGTGCAAAATATGCAATCGGGCAGTATTCCCTTGCTAAAAATATTTCTCATTTGTGTTAATCCAGATTCAATATCAAATTTTGAAGTAGCTAACATTTCCTCGTTTACTGGAATTTCATTCTTCAGTTACTAAAATATTTTAAAGTAAGTTTAAGGTTTGTGGTATAATATATTGTAAGAGGTGAGATTATGCGAATATTACTATGCGAAGATGAAAAAGAGCTGTCCAACGCTCTTGTAAAAATATTAAAACACTATAACTATTCAGTTGATGCGGTTTATGATGGCGAAGAAGCGCTCGTGTTTTTAGACGCAGAAAATTATGATGCTGTGATTTTGGATATCATGATGCCGAAAGTTGATGGACTTACTGTTTTGAAAAACGTGAGAGAAAAAGGAAATCTTATTCCAATTATCATGCTCACTGCGAAATCCCAAGTAGATGATAAAGTTACAGGACTTGACCTCGGTGCTAACGATTATCTTGCAAAGCCGTTTGAAACAAAGGAGCTTTTAGCAAGACTTCGTGCAATGACACGAACTGCGAGCGATAGTAGCTCATCAATTTTGACTGCTGGAGATATAAGTTTAAACAGAAAAACTTTTGAACTATATACCGACAAAAACTCATTTAAGCTCGCTGGAAAAGAGTTTCAAATGATGGAAATGCTTATGATAAATAAGGGGCATATCATACCCACTGAGCGTTTTCTGGAGAAAATTTGGGGTTATGATAGCGAAGC
>CAYJLH010000028.1:0-29622 GCA_964370925.1 uncultured Oscillospiraceae bacterium
AAAAGAGCCTACACCTATGTGTAAGCCCTCTTTTGTCTGCAAACTGAACAGTGTGAATTTTATTCACACTGTTTTTTATAATTATTCAGCTGTATCTGTAGTAGTTTCGTCGGTTGTTGTTTCAGCTTCGACAGGTGGTTGCTCCGAATCCATTTCTTGGTAGCGCATTAGAATTGTTGCAACTTCTGCTCTTGTTGATGAACCGTTGGGGTCTAGTGTTGTTTCAGTTTTACCTGTCACAAGACCTTTTTGGTGTGCCCAAGCGAATGCAGATTGTGCGTAGTCATCGATTTCAGAAACATCTTCGAAAACTGTTAGTCCCTCGTAGTCGGCAAGTCTTGGCTCGCCGTCATATCTCCAAAGGATGGTGACAAGTTGCTCACGAGTTACGGCGTCATGCGTTCCGAATGTGTCCTCGTTATAACCGCTAACTATGCCTGTTTCGCTCGCCCATTGGATTCCATCTGCATACCAGCCATAGTCCTCAACGTCTGCAAATGTTAGCTCGCCTGTTGGTTCTGGTGTTCCTGCAACACGATGAAGAACTGTAACAAGCATAGAACGTGTCATAGTTGTGTTGGGTTGGAATTCTGTGTCAGAAATTCCTGTGAATAGTCCGTTGTTGTACGCATACATAACTGCATCGTAGAACCAGTCAGTTGGTGTTACATCATCAAATTGCACGCTTTCTGCGCCCTCGATAGTCATTTTCTTCTCAGCTAGGCTTTTTGAGAAAATTGTTGTAGCGACAAAATTGTAATCATCTTGTTGATGTGAACGGTTGAAAATGCTGTTTGCGAAAACTGTCAAATCAAGAGTGTCGCTTTCGTATGCAATCGCCTCTGTTAGTCCGTTGTAGGAAGCATCGTCAGGCATTGCACCGGCAAGGTGAGAGTCGCCGGAAGCGCCTTTGATTAGGATTTCTGCTCCTGTTGGAATTGTTGTGATGTATCCTGTACCGTAGCTGTAGATGACATCATCGCCTGATTCCTTGCTGTTTGCTGTGATGATATGATCTGTTGGGTATGTGACTTTGTGAAGTGATTCCATTCCGCCCAGTGAGCTGAAATCAAATTGACCTGGAAGTAGTTCATCTCTTATGAAAGTAAGAGGTGAATTTTTAACATTACTTGTGTTGTTAATTGCAATATAAGGTGTGCCTGATTTAACTGCAGCAGCTGCTTCATCGCCGTTAGCTCCGCTTGTGACCATGGTACTACCAACAATTACGCTAGCGTCAGAAGCGTCGTCTGTGACCTTAAATTGCATTTGTTTTTCAATACCCATGACATCATAGTTTGATGTGCCGTTTAGGTGGACATTTGCATAGTCTGTGAAGCCAAAGCCGTCCTCGAACCACTCTGCAAAATATCCTTCGTCGATTGTGTAGCCGTCGAATTCATCATAACGACCTGTGATAAATACCTCAGGTTGTTCAATTTGATATGCAGTTGGCATAGTGTTTGTGCGCTTTGCGACAAGTGCATATTTACCGCTGATTTTTGTATATGTAGCGTAATCCATAGCGAAATCGCCCATGTCATCGCCATCTGTGATTAGACCGACTTTTTCACCTGAGTTTAGTAGATTGTTTATTGCGCGGATAACTTCATCGCCGTTGTTTTCAACGATTACAACAGCACCCTCGCCCATGATTGTTGTCATTGCAGTGACTGTTTCGACTGTTGCTAAAGCACCTGCAAAAGCATCGGGAGTTGTGATTGTGTCACATGTGAAACCACGAGTTTCGGAGAAGTTTGCAACAGCTTCTGAATAAAGACTTGGGAAGCCTGAATCAGATGTGTCAGCGCCGTTCCAAAGAACTGCGTTAGCATAGTTTCTCTTTGCTTGTTGCATGTCGACGACATAATCACCTTTTTTGTAAGTGACATCGCCAATTGTTACATCGGCTGTAAGCTCGCTAACAACAACACCATTATCAATAAGGAATTGTGCCATTTCGTAAGCGTCAGCTGGGTCACGTTGCTCTGTGTTTGTTGGGATTACATAGTATTCGGGGAAGAAATTATCTGTTTCTTCGTGTGGAATTCTCCATGTATCAGCAGGGAGCTCGTTGTTCATGTTATCAGCATACCAAGGTTCCATATTTGCACGAGCGTCTTCGTTGTCAAGTCCACGAGCGAAGAACTCGAGTTGGTTTAGATAGATTTCGTCTTTGTTTTCCATCATGAAATCAAGGTATCCGTAAGTACCTGTCAAAAGCAAATCTGAGTTTGCTTGGTTTGACCAAGGTGATTCAATTGTATAGCCTATAGAACCGCTGTTTAGCATAGCGTAGCTAGGTCCATAGTTTGTAGCTAGGTCGTCCCAATAGCTCCAACCCTCAACTGGGTCAAAGTCATCACGAAGAGGAAGTCTGTAGCACCAGAACTCAGAGTCATATGCTGTTTCTGGGTTTGAATTTCTTTCGCTCATAGTTCCAAGCGCCGCCATACCAAATGCTTCAGAACCTAAAATTGAATTTTGAACCAATAGGTCATATTCAAGATTTGGCTCGTGAGGAGGCGTGCATGGGTCGATTAAGAAACCTTTAACATAGCCGTGGTACTCAATAAATACAGCAGGGTTCCACTCAGCGACTACTGGGAAAAGGTTTTGTGTTTCAACTTGAGTTTGGTTTGTTGCGTCACGGTTTAGGTCAAAACCGTTTTCGTTGCGGCGGCTGTTATAAACATAGCCGTCAGCATTCTCAACAGGTGAAACTACTAGGATGATGTTGTCAAGCAAATCATCAACACTATATGTAATATCATCGCTGATTGTGTATAGCTCAGAAGCATCGTTTGTTCCTGTGTTATATTGCTTATTGCCCTCGGCGTCTTTTGTTAGGAGGTCAGTTCCAAGACCTGAAATTCCAAGGTCAACAACTTGCTCGTCAAAGATAGACATGTCCATTGCAGAACCGTCAGCCATACCTGTCAAAGTGTTGTAAGAAATTTCGTCTTTAGTTGCGATATCCCACATAAGATCCATCATGATGCTAACACCTGGGTGCTCGTCAGAGTGGACGTTATTTAAAAATAGTGGGATACGATAATCTGTGAAAGTTTCGTCCTTAATCATCTTTTGAAGTGAAGAAGGATTTGTCATTGCTAGATTATTCATTGATTTGTATGCATCAACAGATGAAGAAGCATCAGACATAGTTACAACATATTGTGGAAGTCCACTTGTTGTATAACCGATGATTTCTATATCCATATAGCGACCTTTTGACTGTGCCGCAATAGAAATCGCTTCAAGCTCTGCGCCGATTTCGCCGAACTCACGGTAGCTTTCGTAGATATCAACTTCAACTTCGGTTTCAGCGATAACTTTGTTTTCACTTTCTGCTGCGAGTGTGTACATTCCATTGAAGCTTGAAAAGACGTTTCTGTTTTGAACAGTGAAAATATTGTCGCTCATAAAGTGCTTTGTAGTTAGGTCGAGAGTGATAGTGACCTCATCCGAACCAACTTCAACATCAGGGACAATTTCAGAGAAATAGGGCTCGTTGTTCCAAGTTTGCCAGTTTTGCAGGTCATCACCTGTGTAAATGTTTGGGAAAAGCTCTTCGTCTTTTTCGCTTTTATCACGGGTTAAACTCCAAGTGAGTTCGTTTGCCCATGCTTCCCAATCTGTGGGTGCGCTATCCATGTTTTTGTCGACTTTGAGTGTGACTGTGAATTGATTTTCGCCTGAAAGCTCAATGCAATCAGTGCTGACAGTCAGGTCGTCCTCTTCCGCTGCGGTAACGGGAATAGCCGCCATGGTGCTTCCCATTGAAAGAGCCAATGCAAGGGATAAAATACGTTTTTTAGGTGAATTCATCTTGTTCTCTCCTCACGATTTTGCTTACGAAACGGGCTTTCCTTGTTGTCGGAAAGCCCGTTTACAATTAAATTTTAGTTTAGCACAGTAAATGGTAAACGTCAATAGTTAGGAAGAATTTTCGTCAAATTTCGTATATTTATACATTAAAGAACCTAAGCGAAACTTTGAAAAGGTCTCCGTCTATATCAATACCGAGCTCTGCGCCTTGAACTTTAGCAAGACTTTGAGCAATTGAAAGCCCTAAACCATTGCCGTCAGTGTTTCTTGAACTGTCCCCACGTACAAAGCGCTCCATAAGTTCGTCTGCACTAATATTTAAAGCGGTTGCAGATGTGTTTTTGAGGATTATATTGCAAGATTTTTCATCTTTCGACACATCAATATAAACCCTTGTTCCCTCCAGTGAATATTTAAGCACGTTCACCATGAGGTTGTCAAAAATTCTCTGCAAATGTCGGCTGTCAGCAGATACGTTAACAGGCACTTCGGGCGTTTTAAGGATTAAGGTGAGATTTCTTTTGCTGAGCTTCTCCTCGTATTCGCCTTTGATTTGCTGAGCGATAACGCATAAATCTGTGGTTTGTGCATCTACGCTAATATTTCCCGAGGAAATTTTTGAAGCCTCCACCAAATCGACTATGAGGCGGTTTAGTTTTTGTGATTGCCTGTCTAAAACTTCGGTGTATTCGGATATTTTTTCATTGTCTGTCTCCTCTTTTTTGATGAGGTCGACGTAGTTTATTATAGAGGTCAGCGGAGTTTTTATGTCGTGCGAAACATTTGTTATAAGTTCAGTTTTAAGTCTTTCGCTTTTGAGTTTTTCATTCATTGCAAGATTCATTCCATCGCCGACTCTGTTCAGGTCGTTTGCAAAATTGAGAAAATCAAATCGCATATATTTCGTATCGGTTTTAGTTTCAAAATCGCCGTTTGCAATGCGCTGTGCACCTTTGTGAAGCTTGGCAAACCATGAGCAACACACAAAAAAGAGGAAGCCGACAATTAGGCTTTCGAGCACATTAAATACAACTAAAATTCCACCTTCGTGTGAAAAGGCAAATATTAAAATGAGGTCAAAAAATTGTAGTGCCAAGTATAAAAATACTGCTCTTAGTACAAATGGAGTTTTTAATGAACCATGTGAGAGCTGATAGGAAAGGAACTTAAAAAAGCAGTGAACTAATCTTAATGCTTTATAGACCAGTGTATTTTTCCACCACTCGCCTGCTTTAATTCTTGTCACAAATGTCATATAAAAGGCGAATACTAGTATAAACAGAGCAGCTATCCCAAATGCATTTAATGAGCTATAATAATAAAATCCATCGAAAATAACATAGATGAAAGCTGGTATTATCGCTATAAGCTCAAGTGGTATTCTGTCAAACGCATTGAGATGTACTCCGACATGACCTAATTTACGTCCAGCCATGACTGTCAAAAGTATGAAATTAAATAGTGCGCAAACAGCAAAAACTATTGCGAGAGGGATGAAAACATCTCGATTATAAAACATCTCTTCGTGTACTGTTTTCGCCATTTCACTTCCGTAGTGGGTGTATACATCTTGGGCACTTTCTTCTGTTAGATGAACCGTAATGTCTAGTTCACCTACATATTGTTCATCAATCGTATATGTGAGGCTTCCCTCGTTGTCAACATAATAAAGTGTGCCATCCTTACCCTGAAATTCCTCACCCATATGATAGATTATTCCATCTTCTGAAATGAATGTATTGTCTCCATAATCAACATTCTCTTCCATTGGATGAACAACATCAAATGAGTCAGAGTCAAAAAGAGACGGGTCGAAATCTAATATTCCGGTTTCGTAAGTGCCATAGAAGTATGTTATCGTTGTTTCATATGTGTACGCATAATCTGCACTTTCGTCAACATCAGAGAAAATTTCTTTTCCATTTTCCATGACGCTCATATTTGCTCCATAACTAAAGTTCGGTTTAATTTGCGATACATCGCCATGCACATTCTCAAAGATATCTACGAAATGGCGAGCGTTTCCACGTGCTAAGTCCTGCAAACCGCTTTCGTAATCAGCCTGTGCGTAGTCCTCATAGCTGTCGTAATCATAGACATTTCGGCTCTCTGCCTCAAAAAACAAAGCACCCATAGCGATAGTTCCGCCGACAAAAAGAATAAGCATCACAAAAGTTAAAATCTTTGCCCAGAGCCTATAAGTAAAATTTTTCATAATTATCTCCTTTGACATTCGAGTTTATAGCCCTGTCCCCAGACAACCTTAATATATCTGGGCTCTGATGGGTTTATCTCGATTTTTTCACGCAGATGCCTTATATGAACCGCAACCGTATTTTGTGCGCCAAATGGATCATCTGCCCAGATTTTTCTGTAGATATCTTCGGGGGAAAAGACCTTGTCGGGGTTTAGCATTAATAGTCTTAAAATGTCGAATTCTGTCGGTGTGAGTTTGATTGCCTCGTCATCGACTGTGACAATTTTCGAATCATCGTCAAGTGTAATTCCGCCATTTTTTAAGACGTTTTGAGCAACAGTCGCCGAGCCGAGTTTTGTGTATCTCCTCAGTTGTGACTTCACCCTTGCTAAGACCTCAACAGGGTTAAACGGCTTTGTGATATAATCATCTGCGCCAAAGTTTAAGCCCATGATTTTATCACTGTCCTCACTTTTCGCCGTGAGTAAAATTATCGGAATGTTTGAAAATTCACGTATCGCAGTCATCGCATCTATGCCGTTCATGACCGGCATCATGATGTCGAGAATTGCGAGGTGTATTTCTTCGGATTGCACGATTTTCACCGCTTCTTCACCGTTATAAGCCTTAAAAATCGTATATTCACCCACTCCGAGGTAAATTTCCAGTGCATTAACTATGTCCTTCTCATCATCGCAGATTAGTATATTCATCATCACCGCATCCTCCTTGCTTGTGTTCATAGTATGGCATAAATAAGTTTAAGATAAAAGTAGCCTAAAGTTTAAGATTTTATTAACAGTAATATTTTAACATATATGTCAATTGTAATATCACGGCAGAAATAAAATGGCTATAACGAAAATTTCGCTATAGCCATTAATAGGAAAAGTGTATATTTAGCTTTGGTGAATGTCGATAATCTCTTTCATGATTTTTTCGTTATCGAAATTCGGTAGCGGAGCAGGTCTGCAAATATAATAACCCTGTAAATAATCAACGTCCATTTTGAGCAAATAAGCCATCTGCTCATAGGTTTCAACACCCTCTGCCAAGACCATGATATTTTGTTCACGGCAAAATCCTATGATTTTCTTGACCATTGCTTGCCTACTGCTATCTGTTTCTACATTTGCAATCAACGAGCGGTCGAGCTTTACGATATCAGGATGTATGCTTAACAAACCGAGGTCGCTGTTATAACCCGAGCCATAGTCGTCAAGTGCGACCATAGAGCCCCAAGAATTGAACCTGTCTAGCTTTTTGGTCAAATTATCGTCAGATTGTTGCTCGGTTTCTATAATCTCTACGACTATATTTTTCAAATGTTCGCCGTACATTCTCTCAAAATCGCCGAACTCATCATCACGCAGAGATTTGTTTGGGATTGAGTTTATAAAGAGCTTTGCATCGCTAAACATTTCGCGGTGTTTGACATATAGTGATAGAGATTTAAAGAATGTTATCTTCTCAACTTTCCACAACTGTGACTGCGCTGTTGAAATTTGAAGCAGTTTAAGAGGTGTGTTCAAAATTTCACTTTGCGGACGCATAAGCGCCTCGTATGCATAAATTGCACCTGTTCTTGCGTCAACAATTGGCTGGAATGCAAAGTCGATAAATTGGTTATCGAGAATTCGGTTAAGCTCTTCCTTGCCTCTGAGCATAAAGGATTTTTCGAGGTAGGTATTTTTGTTAAACTCTCGAAGCTCACCCTTAAGGCTGACTTTTCCCTCATACATCGCAAAGTCTGCATAGCGTATAAGCTCTTCGAAATCCGAGGAATCTTTCTGATACCATGCAATACCGCCCGACATTCTAATTTTAAATTCGCCAGCATCGGGAAGCAAAATCGGGCTTGCATCAAGCTTTTTGTATACGGAGTTTAGCAGGGTCATAATTTCCTCTCTGTCGTCAAAACCATAGAGGAAAACGTAAAACTCATCGCCAGACATACGTCCAACCAAAGTGCGGTCACCGAGGCAAGTACTTAGGATTTCGGCGGCGGATTTTATGTAAGTGTCACCCAAACCATGCCCATATGTGTCATTGACATATTTGAGGTTGTCAAGGTCGAACATTACAAAAGCAGAAACCTTAAGTGGAGTTTTTGAAAAAATCGACATCGCTTTCCTGTGGAATGCGGCACGATTATATATGCCTGTCAAGGTGTCGTAATCTCGCTGATAGTTCAGCGCGCGAGTTTCGAGCATGTCTTTTGTGACGTCGATTACAACACCGCTTTTAACTCCGTCTTGGTCGGTTTCGACAATTCTACACCACTCTTCCGGCTCGTTAGATGTTAAGAAAGTGTCGGGATATTCTTCAACCGGATGGAGTTTTAATTTTTCGAAATGCTCGAAAAATATATCTTTTTCTATATTGATATCGTAGATATCCGTGGTGGAAAGTCCCAAAATTTTTCGAAGCTGTCCAGAGGTCATAACCATGTCGTTGCCCTCTTTATACTCAAAAGTACCGACCTTGATATTCAATTGATTTAAAACATTATCCATCTTATATGCAGCGTTGAAAATATCCCTATTAAGTTCAACAATTGCGGACGAAAGCTGGTCGATTTCTCTTATATTTGTGGGCTTAAATGTAACGGCTTTTCCTGTTTTTTGCTCTGCAACACGCATACTCAAGTCGACAATCGGCTTTGAAAAACGATAACCAATAAAGTAAGCGACTATAATGCCGATGAGGACAGAAATCGCCATCATTTTTCTTAAAAGTGAACTGAGGTTATCAGAAAAACTTGTAATATTGCTAACGGCTGTCATGCCCATTAGATACAGAGAATCGTCCTCGAATGGTGTGTTTGAGGCGTAAATGTCCAATTTTTCATAAAAAACTGCAACATCAGCAAGTTCTGTCTTTATCTGATGTGGTTCAAAATCAGACGCAGTATATTCCACGTCTAGTGGTTCAAGGGGCAATGGCTCTCCGACTGTGAAAAGCGATTGCTGAACAGTTCCCTGTGACATTTGTGGAGTGATTGTGTCGTAAGAGTTTGCACAAGTCACTAAGGTGTAGCCATATGAACGTGTGCCTCCCAGTTCATCTGTCGGAAGTGATTTATACAAGAAGTCTTGAATTAGCTCTATTCCAATAATACCGACTGATTCGCCGTTTTTGTCCACTATAGGGATGGTGTATGTCACAATTCTGGCTTGTGAATTTGAAAATGATGTTATAATTGTCCAGTATCCCCAGTATTGGCTGTCGTCAGTAAGCTCCGTGGCTAATAATGGGTTATCAATTATTTTTCTGCGTTCTTCATCAATTTTCAACCCATAAGTCCAGCTGTTTGATAATGAAATCTCGTGTTCCTTGGAAATCTCGCTAGGGCCTGCGACCATCTGTAGGACACTATTTTCGTCAACAGCAGATGCGTAGTTGCTATTTGAAATATACAGGGCTGAGTTTGAAACATCAGGGGAGTCGGAGTCGTCAAGGATAATGAAACCACCTGTAGTGCCTGTTTTTTTCAGCATATCTAAAATAATTCCCGTACTGGAATCTAAAAAACTCAGACTTATGTCGCCGTCCTCGTCGGGGATGGCAAGGTCATAAGCATCTCCTGCTCTGTCCGAATAAGTTTGAATATCAGCCCAGTTATTGATTATTTCACTAGTTAAATAGTTCTTTCGGTTTGAAACTGTTGAACTGAAAATGTCGTAAGAGAAATTTTCAAGAACTCCGGGGATATTTGCTACATTGACAACAAGCATGATGAATAAACCTTGCATCAACACAACAAGGATAACAAGTAAGCCCGTTTTGGCAATCAGCGAGTTGCGTGGAATTTTAAACATTTCCCTACCTCAAATAATAACTAAATTTATTGCAAAGTTTCTTGCATAAGTTCGACAAGTCTATCGTACCATTTTTTAAAGTGCTCGTCGTTTATAAGCTCTGCAATTACATCTTCACGAACTTCACCAGCGGCAACTCTCTCGTTTAAGGTTGCAAGGTCGGCGGAAATTCCCTCTAAAATTGAAGACTCCATAGCGCTTCTGACTTCATAACTTCCCTCGAATGGCTTGTTTGTGTACAAGGTGTAGCTTGAAAGTGCAGCTTTATATATCGTTTCTGTTGAAGAGATGACAGCGGAAGGCGCATTTCCCTCTTGTTCGATTAGTTCAATTATACTGTCGTAATTAAGAGCTTCGTTTTGAACAGGCATATAACCTGTGGACACAGCAAATTCCATATTGTTTTCAGGCAATGTGAACCATTTTAAGAAATCAACGGCGGCGCTTTCGCGTACTTCATCAGATTTTGAGACTACCATGCCCGCGCCTTGTGATACGGCGATTTTTTCGCCACCCTCAAAATATGGGTAGGGGATAGTTACACATTCGATGGGTGTAACTTCGTCTTTGCCTGTTTCGATTTCTGTTGGGAAGTATAATGTACTTGCGGTTGAACCGACATAAGCGAGCAAATCACCTGATTTTATATCGTCGGACCTAAATCTGCCGAAAGAGGCATAGTGACCCTTGATATAAGGTGCGTAGAGATAATCCCAAATTTTTCTCGCGTTTTCCTCAGAAAGATTAAAACCAACTGTTCCACTTTCGGAATTGTAAATGTCTTGCCCCAACTGTCTTGCGGCAACAATCATAAAGTTTGGTATGGAGTCAATTCCGAAGAATGCTTCACCCTCTGCTAAATAATACGCCTCAGAAAGCTCTGCTATGCCCTCCCAAGTGGAGAGTTTGTCAATGCTGAATGGATAAGAAGAGTGAAGCAGTAATTTATCAAAATCAGTTTTGTTTATGTACATAATCTCGGTTGATTTAGCAACAGGGATAATCTTTATGCCACCGTCGCTTGTTAGCCTGCCCTCTTCGATAAACTCGGGGCGATATAGTGCAAGCTCTTCCTCGGTAAAATAGGGAGCTAGGTCTGCAACTAAGCCCAAATTGTCGATGATTAAAGCATTGTCGGGATAAGCGGCGAAAATATCAGGCATGGCTGCTGCGCCGACTTCTTTATTACCGGAAGCCAAAACAGCCTCGGCAAGTTCGGGGACACTTGCATAAGAATATGCGTCGATAATAATGCCCTTTTCTTTTCCGACAGTTTCGTTAAACTCCAAAACTAGGCTATCCAT
Organism: uncultured Oscillospiraceae bacterium; assembly: GCA_964370925.1. Classification (GTDB taxonomy): domain Bacteria; phylum Bacillota; class Clostridia; order Oscillospirales; family Oscillospiraceae; genus Heteroscillospira. The sequence goes on from CAYJLH010000028.1 coordinate 11,154, forward strand.
CATTTCTTTCGTTCCGCCATTATAATAGTGCCAAAGTGTTAAAACAGTAGGGTCGTCTGATGTGCCTGACGTGCCTGACGTCGCCTCTTCGCTAGAACACGCTGTAAAAACAACCATAAGCAAAATAGTTGCTAACAGCAGTAAAGAATATAAATGCTTCTTCATATTTGTGCCTCCCAGTGTTTTTTGTCTATACAAATTTTAACACATTTTTCTATGATATACAAATATTATTTGTTATAAGTTTAGCAATTTAAAGGGGTGAAAAGTAGTTAAATTGACCTAATTTTAAAAAATGTAATAATTTGGCATATTTATACTTAACTTGTCATGTAAAAATACGATATATAAAGTACGAGTGCCTGTGAAGTTTGAGTTTTTTGCATTCTGCCAATTAAAGGAGGTGCAGAATATGAAAGTCAGTGCGATTAGCTCAAGCAATACAAAGAAACGTGAGAAGCAGTCGAATACTACGGAGAGGGAAAAATCTTCTGAGTCTGAGGAGCGGGATTTTGATACATTATTAAAATCTTCATGCGACGAAATAGAGGACACATCATCCGCAATTGACGATTTAAGGCTTTATGCAGAAACTTCGCAAGTAACTTCGGACAGGTACAAGGAATACTTCCTTATGGAGTCGAAATGCCGTAGAATATACCATGATTTAATGGAGGGAAAACAGCTTATATCACAGGATAAGAACTATCTTTTGAAAAACAAAGCCGAGCTTTACACAATTTCTGACGCCATGGGAGAAGAAGACTCAAGAAGGGCAGAGAAAATCTTAAAAAACTATGAAAACATGCAAAATATCGAGGAATACCATAACAACTCAGACCCAAAAGTTGAGTTATTGGTATAAATAAAAGTGAGCGTATAGAAGAAAATTCTACATGCTCACTTTTATTATTAGTCCGAAGATAACACAATTATGTGGTCTGAATCGGTCAATGTTATTTTTTTGGATTTAGGTGGATTTAAAACGATTTTGTATGTATCCCCCACTTGTTGCTTGTATCCAAGAGCGATTTCGCCATGGTTTTTGACAATTTCGGTGACTTGAAAAAAATCAACTTCACTGTCAGTCTTGATGTAAGCGGAAGTGTTTCGAAGATAAATTTCTGAGCCATCTGTGCTTAGAATTTCACGAAAAACACTCGCAAGTTGCCTATTTTCCGAAATTTGAGTAGAAATTAAATTAACAATATTACTACCGACAACTAGGTCATTAACCTTTGCGATTTGTGCAAGTTTTTGATTGACTGTATTTTTCATCTCGCTTGTTATATTGAAGTTTTTATTTCGTTTCTGCGCTATATCACGCAAGTGTATTAGCTTTAAAAGGGTCATGGAGTCGGAAGTTTCGGTGTCACAATCATCACTGCTGAGTAGCAAAACATGGTCAAAATCATGCTCAAGTAAGGTTTCGAGATTTGTCCTGTCGTTGATGTCGCAAGCTAGGATTTCAAGGTCGATATTCCTTAAATTTTTACTTGCCTCAAGATGTTTTACGCATACGGATTTGTCTGCAATCATGATTTTTGAGCCTTCTATAAAGTAGTTATCAAGCTCTAGCAAAATTTGCTCCAGCATATTGTTAATACCCAAAATCAAAATACTCTCAGCCTGTTTTTCTAAGGTATCACTTGAGGCGATTTCGCTTAAATTATTTAGTTTAGGAGCGGATGAAAGTAGTTCCGCAACGCCGTCGTCCTCTGACAATAAGATGATTTCATCGTCTGCCTTTAGGACAAAATTTTTGTCGGGATTAAGCTGGATTTTACTTTCACGATATACGCCTATAGCAATCGCATTTTTGAACATAAGCATAGCTTCGCCAAAAGTTTTGCCCTTTAGTTTAGAGTGTTTTTCAAAATAAATCTCTGAGCGCTCATAATTAAAAAGCTCAATCAAAACATTCGAAAGCCCCGGTTGCCTACATGTTTGGGCAATAATTCTTGAAATTGTGTCGTCTATCAAAATAGGCTCGACATAGCTTCCGCCTGCGATTTTGATTGCATCAAAATTAGTTTTCTTGCAAACTGTAGTGACCACGTGGGCGCGCATTACACCCTCGGGAAGACTTGACAAATGATGATTAATAGCAAGCATGGTTTTTGTGACTAAAAAGTCATCTTGTGAGTTCACTATGACAGATTTGCAATCTTCAATTCCGCACTGCATAAGCATGTGTGAATCAGAAATATCACCTGTACGGCAGATAATTCGGCTCGTGCCATAGCTTGCGATTCTTTTTGAAAGCTCCGCTTCAACCTCTTCCATATCTTGATTTGTCAAGATTACAATGCAATTTTTTTTGTGGTTTGCATTTGCCTTGATTAGCTCGGAAATAATTGTGTGTACGTTTTCATTATAGCCCAAAATCAAAGTGTGTCCACTTTCGACAACTTTGCCGTTGCCTTTTCTGAGAGAGCTGAGCTTCTCTTTAAAACCTGTTGTGATAATACTGATTAAAATACTTGTGATGAAAATACCGCATAGCGTTACTATAGACATCAACAGTAAGTATGAGCGGTCTTCAGTAGAGTCACCTGTGATTGTTCCGGGGTCGATTACGTGCATAACGCTTGCCCAGATATTTTCTGCCATAGTTCCCGGACCAGTCAGGAACGAGATTATTCCGGCAACAATTACCACTATTGTTGTAACTGCAAACAACATACCGACAAGGGAAATTGTTCCGCCAGCCATCACATTGTCGAATTTATAGCGAATGATATCACCATATTTTTTTCGCATATCTTCTCCACCTTTTCCAAAAAAATCTTTATATAACAATTAAATCTATCACAATACACATACTGTGTCAATTGAAGTAAAATCCGATTTACTAAATTTTTTATAGATTTATCTACTAAATGGGCGACAAAAAATCCGCCAAAAGACGGATTTTGGATATTTATTTTGTTCGCATTGCGGAAACGATTGTTTCAACTGTTTTCTTAACACCAAAAACAGAAGTGTCGATGCATAGATTATAGTTGACCATTTCGCCCCATTTTTGACCTGTGATATAGTCGTAATATTTTGAGCGGTCTTTGTCAACTTCTAAAATCTGCTTTCTCATAGCATTTTCACCCTTTGACCTATCCTCGGGCACTTTGTCATAACAGCGTTGAATGCGGAAATTCATATCAGAGGCATAGATGAAAATTTTAAAAGGATTTTGCGCTCGTAAAAGGTAGTCAGCACCTCGCCCAACAATAACGCAGTCGCTTTTTGCAAATTCTTCAAGTAGCTTGAATTGCTCTAAATGCACCTGTTCAGTGGGGCTTTGTATGGATGTTCCAAAGGTTCTTCCAAATGTGAAAGGGTAGTTTCTTGAGAGATTTCTCTCGCTGTATTTCTCGACAAATTCTTTACATAAGCCTGTCTTTTCAGCAACAGCATCAATAAATTCCCCGTCGTAGTAGGCGAAATCTAAGGCATCGGCAAGCCTTTTTGCGACTTCGCGCCCCCCACTTCCAAATTGTCTGCTTAAAGTAATAATGTTTGACATTTAGAAAACCTCCCTTTACTTTCCAAGTCGGATACTCATGCATAAAATAATATATTATATTGTATACTATTTTACAGAATTAGTCAATAACGCATTAATTACTGGACAATTTCGGAGTTTGGCTTTATAATTATAAAAGTAAAACTTTAGGAGGTTTAATAAAATGAGTAATTTTAAATTTGAAACACTGCAACTTCACGCAGGACAAGAAACTCCCGATCCAACAACTGGGTCCCGTGCAGTGCCTATATATGCAACCACATCATATGTCTTCCCAAGCAGTGAATCTGCTGCGGCTCGCTTTGATTTAAAAGAAGCGGGGAACATCTATTCTCGACTAGGCGACCCGACATCCGCTGTCCTTGAAACAAGAATGGCTGCGTTGGAGGGTGGTGTTGCCGCTATCGCTACGGCAAGCGGAACAGCAGCGACGACTGCGGCTGTGCAAAATATTTGCTCAGTTGGTGACCATATTGTTTCTTCAAGCTCTCTGTATGGCGGAACTTACAATTATTTTGCGAATTCACTTCCAGAGTTTGGAATTCAAACAACAATGGTTCCGGTCAGCGATTTGGACGCATTCAGAAATGCTATCCAGCCAAACACAAAATTGATATTCATTGAATCACTGGGGAATCCAAACTGCGACATTCCGAATGTTGAAAAAATTGCTGAAATTGCACACGAAAACAAGATTCCACTGTTTGTCGACAATACATTCGGCACACCATACCTGTTCCGTCCAATTGAACACGGCGCAGATATAGTTTTACACTCAGCTACAAAATTCATCGGCGGACACGGAACAGTTCTAGGTGGAATTATTGTCGACAGCGGAAAATTCGATTGGGCGAAGTCTGGAAAATTCAAAGGCTTAAGCGAACCAAATCCAAACTATCACGGTGCGATTTTCACTGAGATTGCAGGCGCTGCGGCGTATTCCGTTAAGCTTAGGACAACAATTTTGCGTGATTTCGGCGCATGCCTAAGCCCGTTTAATGCATGGGCGCTTTTGATGGGACTTGAAACTCTTTCGTTGCGTGTTGAAAGACATGTCGAAAATACGCTAAAAGTTGTTGAGTTCTTGAAAAATAACCCAGCTATAGTGAAAGTTAACCACCCAAGCCTTAAAGAACATCCAAACCACGATTTATACAATGAGTATTATCCAAATGGTGGTGGCTCGATTTTCACAGTCGAGCTTGAAAGCAAGGAGAAAGCGAAAGCATTCTGCGAAAACCTAGAACTATTTTCACTTTTGGCAAACGTCGCAGATAGTAAGAGCCTTGTAATTCACCCAGCTACAACCACACATTCACAACTTGAAGAAGAGCAACTACGTGCTTGCGGAATTTCAGGTGGAACGGTCAGACTTTCCATAGGCACAGAGCATATTGATGATATAATTTCCGACTTAGAAAGAGCATTGAGGGCATAAATATGAATATTTATAAAAATTCACCCGATTTAATTGGTAACACACCCCTAGTTGAAATTAAAAATTTTGCACCAGAGTGCGAGGCGACACTAGTGGCAAAAATTGAATTTTTCAATCCAGCCGGAAGTGTTAAAGACAGAATTGGCTTGGCTATGATTAACGATGCAGAAGAGCGTGGTCTTATAAAAAAAGGCGATACAATAATTGAGCCAACATCAGGAAACACAGGAATTGGGCTTGCTCAAGTCTGCGCAGTTAAAGGATATAAGCTCATTTTGACCATGCCTGAAAGCATGTCGATTGAACGCAGAAAATTACTCGCAGTATATGGTGCGGAGATTGTTTTAACCCCCGCAGCTAAGGGAATGAAGGGTGCAATTGAAGAGGCAAAGCGCCTAATTTCTGAGGGTGCTGGGCAATATATGCCTATGCAATTTGAAAATACTGCCAATTCAAAAGCACACTATAACACAACAGGTCCTGAAATTTGGAGAGACACCGACGGAAAAGTTGATATTTTTGTTGCCGGAGTTGGTACAGGCGGAACTATTTCGGGTGTTGGAAAATTCTTAAAAGAACAAAATCCAAATGTGAAAATTGTCGCTGTTGAGCCTGAGAAATCACCTGTTTTATCTGGCGGAAATGCTGGCCCACATGGAATTCAAGGAATTGGAGCTGGATTTGTACCCCCGATTTTAGAAACCGAACTTATAGATGAAGTCGTAAAAGTTGCTGACGAGAAAGCGATTGAATATTCAAAAAAATTAGCAAAAACCGAGGGGCTTTTTGTCGGAATTTCATCGGGTGCGGCACTGGTTGCGGCAACTGAAATTGCATCAAGAGCCGAGAACAAAGGTAAACTAGTGGTTGTCCTACTGCCCGACACAGGCGATAGATATCTTTCAACCGCATTGGTAGACTAAGTTTAAGCATTAAAAAAGCAGTCAAATTTCGAAAGAAAGTTTGACTGCTTTTTTTGCTATCTGCTCGCCTTGTTTTTTTGCTTTTCGGCGTACATTTTTTTGTCAGCAATTTCGAGTAGCTCGTCGATTTTATCGGCTTCTGTTGATAAAACGAAGCCTATGCTCGCGGAAATGTTGATGTCTATGCCGTCGATTGAAAATGGCGTTTCAGAGAGCTCAAGGACTCTGTTTTTGATATTTTGCGCCGAATCCTCGCTTGTGACATCATTTGTAATCAATGCGAATTCATCGCCACCAATTCTCGCCACTAGTGTGTCTGCTTTTAGCTGAGCTTGTAGCCTTTTGACATATGCAATGAGCAACTTATCGCCAACTTCATGCCCATAATTGTCATTAACAGGCTTGAATTTGTTTAAATCTATGAAAAATAGTGCAAATTTTTTGTTTTTTGAATTCTTGTAGAATTTTTCGATTTTGGTTCGATTATAAGCACCTGTCAGTGCGTCAGTTTCAAGTTTTTTATTCAAATTCGCCTTAGTTCTTTCGAACTTTCTCAGTATGTAACTTAAAATTAAATTGAGAATCAACACAAGGAAAAACCAGAAAAATGCACGTGAAAAAATTTCATACATGCTGTCTTTTTGGTATAATCCAAATCTCCAAGTGTCATCACCTACGGGTATGTCGCCATAATTTGCTCTTTCGGCTGTAAAATCTTCGCTTTGCGTTGCAACAATTTCTTCATTCATATAAGAGGTGATAAGCTGGAATTCATATCCAAACGAGTTGATTTTGTCCATTTCAGCGAAGTTTAATAGCTCGTCCAAGCCTAAAACAAGAACTGAAAATCCTTGGAACTCCCCGTCTTTCATAATTGGATTTCTAACTATAAAACCAACGTCACCTTGGAACAGCTCGTATGGACCAGAGATTACAGCGTTTCCTGTGTCGCGCGCTTTGAGGGAATCTGAGCGGGTTAAATCATTCTTGAAAACATTCACGCCGATATTCATGAAATTTTCAGAATATGGATATATGAATTCAATATACCCGTTTGGTTCATATGAAATTGCATAAATAATATTTTCATCATCCATAGCTAAAGCGATTTCGCTAAAGTCATCTTCAGTAATTGGCTCATCACGGGTGTTGACAAATACCTCAAGAATTTCGGTGTTTTTCATTTGTAATCTGACTATACTTTCGAAACGGCTGGAGTATATCTCGATTAAGTTTGCTTCGTTACTAAGTATATTAGCGTTTGTGTCATATGCGACATAGGCGGAAATAAGTATACCTAAAATGAGCAGTACAGTAGACACAATTTTTGAAGTTTTCAACCGCCACACCCCTTTTCTGTGAGTTATAATTGAAAGGCTAGTCTTACTCTATTATACAAAGTTAACAAGTTAAATACAAGCGGTTTGTTTCAAAAATTGTAAAAATTAGAGGGTAAATAGCATGTTTTGTAATAATTCATAATTTTAAAAGGTGAAAATGTTCGTATTAAATAGAAAAAATCCGCAAAAATTGCGGATTTTTAATCTTATTCTGCATAGCAATACTATAGCTACAGTCTATTTTCTGTTGTAACAAGGCTCGGGTACGTAACCCTCGAAAATGATTGAGTCGTGCATGGACTCGTTTCCTGGGGTTTTTGATGTCCACGCAAAACGCATAGCGCCCATTTTTTCTGCGGCTCTAACCGCTAGAGACTTTTTCTCTAGTCTATGTGCGATAAAGTGGGGTCTTGAAAGGCAATTCAGAAAAACATTGCTGATAACAAAACTTTTTGCCAAGGCATATTTAATCTTGATTTCTTGCTCTTGTTGTCTTTCCCAGCGAGCAATTTTTGCACTGAGTTGACCTCTGACTATATGTGGAGCATTACGGCGAAACCATGAAAGAGTAAATGGGTCAAAGCTCTCAATGCAGAACTCGCCATTATAGTCTTTGACAAGGTCGTAAATGCCCTCGCAAAGTTCATCCCTATGTAAGCAAGTTTTAATCTCGATTACAAGTGGTTGCTTGCCATCCATAAGCTCCAAAACTTCTGAAAACAAGGGGATGTGCTCGTCAGTGCCACTGAGACGGAGCTTAAGAAGCTCCTCATAAGTCATTTTATCTATATGTCCCGAAACGCCACAAACTCTGTCGGTTGTGTAGTCGTGAAAGACTACAACTTGTCCGTCGGCTGTGATTTGTAAGTCTAGTTCAATTCCAAATCCTTGTTCTTTCGCTGCACGAAAGGCGGAAAGTGAGTTTTCGGGTATGTTGTGTTCCAATGAGTGAAGACCACGGTGTGCGTAGTTTCTTCCGGAAAAAATATTTGCTTTTTCTTTGTCGACCCTGCCAGGGGCAATCATAAATGCTGTAGCTACGGCAGTTACGCCAGCGCAGATAGCGAAGCTAACCATCCATTTACCTCCGATATTACTATTAAAGGTGGGAAATTTATCTCACAAAGCTAGTGTACTACAATTCACCACCAAAAATCAAGACTAAATTGTATTAAATTTTAATAAACATTTCGTGAACTTGTGCTAATAGTTATAAATTTTCTTGTATCTGACAATAAATATCACCGCAACAGAGATTGTAAGCAGTTCTGCGATGGGAACAGAGAGCCAAATTCCTGTTTTTCCCAGAATGGTAGGCAAAAATAATATGGAAACAACTAGGAATAAAAATGTCCTCATGAAAGAAATTATGGCAGAAACAACGCCGTTTGAAAATGCGGTGAACATTGATGACGAGAAAATATTAATGCCTGAAAATAGGTAGTTTATAGAAAATAACAAAAATGCTTCTTTCGATAAATCAAAAGTTGTTGTGTTTCTGTCAAAGAAAATATCGGAAATCGGGTCTGCAAGTAGCATTGATAGTATGACAGTGGTGACAGAGGCTAAGATTATAAAAGTCAATGAAATTCTAAAAATCTTTTTTAGTCCAGCAGTGTTAGAAGCGCCATAGTTGTAACTGATTACAGGTGCAACGCCTTGTGAAAATCCGAGAAAAACTGCAAGCATCAAAAATTGAGAATATAAAACGGCAGTGATGGCGGCGACGCCATCAAGTCCGATATAGTCATACGTAGCTTCGTTAAAAAGGTAGATTGTTATAGCTGAGGCTAAGTTTGTGACCATTTCCGAAGAGCCATTTGCACAGCTGCGGAGTAGCATTTTTCCATAAAATTTAGGTCTAACAAAATACAATTCACCCTTTGTGTTAATGGTAAAATATATCAAACCCCAAATTGCAGGGACGGCATAACCGATGACTGTTGCAATTGCCGCACCCTCTGTTCCCATGCCCATAGGACCCATGAAAATATAATCGAAAAGGATGTTTAAAACTCCGCCAAGTCCTGTGCTTATAAGCCCCAACTTTGGCTTGCCGGCGGTAACGAATAGAAACTGGAACATCATTTGTAAAACCGCAAAAGGAGAGCCTAGGGCGATGTAATACAGATATTTAACACCGTGCTCATATGTTTCCGGTGCAGAGTTTAGGGCATACACGATATCCTCGACAAAATATGTGCCGACTAAAGCCAAAAGCAAGCCTATAACCATGCCGACAGCGATGATAAAGGTGAAATGACGGCGAGCAAGATTTTTAAGACCCTCGCCGAGTTCGCGCCCGATTATTGCACTTGCGCCTGAAACAAGCATGATTGAAATTGCAACAACGATGCTCATGATAGGGTAAACTATATTGACTGCCGATAGGGCATGTTCACCCCAAAAATGGGAGACCATAACACCATCGACCATAGTATATAATGATAGAAAAATCATCATTACTATGGTCGGTAGAGTGAACTTTAATAATGACAGGAACTTAAAGTCCTGTGCCAGTGGATTCATAATAAAACCTCATTAATCTTTGTGTTTTTGGGAAATTTTATGTATTCTTGGTAAATAAGCCGTAAAAATTAGTCTATCAAAAATAAACATTGATGTCAAGAGGAAAACCAGTAGGCTTTCCTCTTGAATCTACTTTGGTGAAGTGTTTCTTATTTTATCGCTTAATCGACATAGGGATTTGAAGTGTCAATTCCGATGTTTTTTGTTGCTTCGTCATATGTGACTGCAAAGTCAACTGCGTCCGCTATGTCACGTAGCTTAAAGAAATTGTTGCCATTGATATTATATGCTGTAGCTGTTATTTCTTCTCCGTCCATGAATACGGAAGCGGTGCTTGAAAGGCCGACTTTATTCATGCCATCGCCCTTGCCCATTTCTCCGCCGACAGCATCATAAGGCTCGCCGATCTCCATATTTATGGCTTGCTCTACCTCGTTCCATGTTACGGCAAATTGCTTTTCGCTACCGTTTAAGAGCATTGCTATATCACGAAGTTTAAAGTAGTTATTTCCACCTATGTTATAGGCTTCCATGTCAATAATTTCACCATCCATCACGATTGAAGAGGGGGTTGAAATTGCTGTCACTTCCTGTGGTGCTGAGTCTTTGTTGAAATCAATGATATAAGATGTTTCGCCTATGCTCGCGGTGTAAATACTATTTTCTTGGTAGTATAGTTCGTCATAGCTATAAGGAAGTAGGGAATTGCCTGTGGAGTCAATCAGCATATACTTTGCATCGCTATCCACACCCATTGTTGCGATATATCTATTTTCTTCTTGGTAGTAAAGCGAAGCATATGAAAGGGGCAGAACAACATTACCGTCTTGGTCGATTAAACCTAAATACTCATTTCCATCTGCGCGTATTTCGCCGACAACAGCAAGCCCGTCGCGGAAATAATCTACATAGGTATATTGTGGCTCGATAAGCATTTCGTTACTTTTGTTTATATAACCATATAGCTCGTTTTCCTCTGAGAGTACAAAAGAGAGACCCTCAGAAAATCCACCGATACGCAAATACTGTGGCTCAATCACGAATTCGCCACGCTCATCAATAAGCCCGACTTTTCCATAAGCTGTAGTGTTATTTTCTTCGAAAACAACAACGGAGGCTACACCCTCATAAAAAGTGTCAATAACATCATAGGTCGCAGGGAGAATAATATTGCCGTCCATATCCATAAGACCTGTCAGACCGTTTTGATCAAAACTGTATAGTTCCTCATTCCCAGCGTAAATCATATCATAATCAAAGCCAGTTAACAAATTACCGCTACGGTCGGAAAGAGCAGATTTTCCGCCACTGCGCAATATTAAGCGGTCGTCACCGACATCGAGAATAAAATCATAGTCAGTAGGGATGATTAAGTTTGCGTACCTATCAATAAGCCCAAAATTATCACCAATTTGTGCAACAGCGGTACCGTCTTTAAATGGATATGCTTCGCCAAAGACAAATTCGAGCATCATTTCGCCGTCTGCGCCAAGATATCCGGATTTACCGTCTATCATTATAGCGGCCGAACCATCTGAGAAGCCGTATGTGTATTGAAATACTACATCACCCAGTTTATCCCCGTTTTTGTCTATGTAGAAATAATTTTCGTTATCCATAGAAACAGCACAAAAACCCTCGGTGAAGCCATGAATATCAGCGTATTGAGGTGCGATGACGGTTTTTCCGTTTTCATCGGCAAAACCTATCTTTCCGCTTTCGTCATGTACTTCAATTAAGCCCTCGCCAAAATAACTGTCAGCAACATAAAGTTCCATTTCTATGATGCTCGGGGCGGCTAATGCGCTCACGCTTGAAAAGAGCATTGCAGTGCAAACAAGACCTGTAAAAATCCGACGTTTCATAAAAAATCCTCCCAAATTTTATTCACTGAATTTTATTGTACTGTACTCTCCGCTTCGGTGCTCTGCTATATAAAAATCATCGTAATGATGATAAATGTTATAATACTCAAATGGTATAATAATTTCGCCAGAACTGTCAAGAACTCCAGTGTTATAGTCAGCTGTTCTCACCGAAAATGTTCCGTTTGAGTTAGCAACTATGTTAAAAAACATAGGCTCTATTACAAAATTTCCGCTTTTGTCGATTACACCGTATTGATAGTCGAGATTTTCGTCAACAATCGCAACAACTGCATATCCGTTCCAAAAACTCTCTGCAACTTTAAACTGAGCATCTATAGCAAGGTTTCCGCTTGTGTCTATATATCCGTTGCTGTAACTATCGCCCGAAATCGTTGTAATAGAGGCAAGCCCCTCTGAAAAATCTTTGGCGGAGTATATAGACATATCGGTTACAACTTCGCCCTGCTCGTTTACAAATTCAAGATACTCCCGTGGTGGTAAGCCGTTTTCACTTTCCTCGTCAAATCCACAGACTGCAAGTCCGTCATGAAAATTTCTCACAATTTCGTATGTTGGCGGAATTACTTCATTTCCATTCATGTCCATACTACCCATGAGGTCGTCATAATAAAAACTTGCATAGCCATTTACAAAGCTATTGATATGGTTATATTTTTTGTCGGAAAGTATATTTCCCTCAAAATCTGCCAACATGCAATCCGGTCCGCTGTATAAAGCTAAGCGGTTTTCGCCTAAAAGATTTATGTCGCCTTCGCTCCACTCAAAAATAATGTTGCCCTCTCTGTCAATAAGCCTACCGCCAAAATCGCCATTCGCAGCACAAACACCATAATTGAAGGTATAAGCGTGTGTATACTCAAAATCTGTCAACATAGTTCCATCATTTTTCAGATAAGCAAACATATAGTCTTTATGCACTACTGCAATACCGTCATAAAAATCACTTGCATAGGTGAAATTTTGGTCTGTGATAAAGTTTCCGTGTATGTCTATGTAGTCGAAACCATCTCTATCCTCGGTGCTGACGACAGCAAAACCCTCATGGAAATTGCTCGCCTCGTCAAACATATATGGAATTTGCAGTCCCATATCTTCGTTTGCATAGCCGTAAAGCCTGTTTTCAACCACGACAGCAAGACCCTCTTTATACTCCATGTTTTCGCTTCGAAAAACGATTTCAGAGCTACTTGGGTTTATAGTTTCCTCGGTGGGTTCTTGGGGAATATAAACAGTGGATTGAGAAAGAAAACCAAAAATTAACGCAAAAAATAAAGTATTCAAAAAAACCACTCCTAACTCGATTTTATAGCTAAACTCTACCACAATTTAACATTTAAGTCAAGGACTGCACAGATATAATACTAGCGCCTAAAAGGCTGACTTCTGCTTCGTCATGTGTCGAAAAAATTATGTGTGGAAATGCTTCTTTGATTTTTGGAGCAAGCCTTAGTTTCAGCTCTTCGTCAAGCCCTGTGAATGGCTCGTCAATCAGCAAAATATCACCACCAAAGGCACAGGCACGGGCGATTGCAACACGTCTTTTTTGCCCTCCTGACAGATTTTTCGGTTTCTCATCGAGCTTTGTGGAAAGCTCGACTATATCAAGCCATTGTTTGGCTTTGTCCTCGTCTGAAACTATGGCGACATTATGCAAAACTGTAAGCCATGGTAAAAGCCTGTCGTCTTGAAAAAGGATGCTTTTTTTTATTTTAGGGAAGTCTGCAAGGCTACCGGAGTTCGGTTTTAAAAGCCCTGCAAAAGCGTTTAGGAGCGTTGTTTTACCTGAGCCGGAGTTACCCATAAAAGCATAAGTGCCTACGGATGAAAAGTCATGACTAAAATTTGAAACTATGGTTTTTTCGCCGTAGGAAAGAGTTAAATTTTTAACATATAAATCAGTCATCTCTTGTGCTCCTCCTGACTAAAACTCTAACACCACGCTCTGCGCAAAGACTGAGCAAAACCACAACGGCAGTCCATGCGAATAAATCGGCAGTTTCGAGATATAATTTGGTTTCGTAAACCATGCGACCTATGGCGAATTCGGGACGTGTTAAAACTTCCGCCGCAACGCCGGCTTTCCATGCGAGTCCAATTCCTGATTCACAGGCAGAGAGCATAGCACTTTTTAGTGATGGTATATATATAAATCTAATCGTTTTTACCCTACCGAAACTATAAACCTGTGCCATCTCCAGAAGTCCACGGTCGACAGATTCTATTCCTCTTCCGATGTTCGCCCAGAAAATCGGGGCAGTCATCAAAACCGCCGCAACAAGGCTTACCATACCCGAACTTGGAATCCAAAGCAGTAGGAGAATAATAAACGAAGCAACAGGTGTTGCACGAATAACGGTCATCATTGGTGTTAGCAGTGCTTTTAAGGTGTTTGACAAAAAACTAAGCACTGCAATTAAGCTTCCGACGATTGCACCGATTACAAAAGCAATAAGCACTCGCCCGAGGCTGAAAAAAGTTGTTTGCCAGAAAAATTGGGTTTGGACTAGCTCTAAAAGCCTTATAAAGACAGTTGAAGGGTACGGAAGTAGTAATTCCGCACCCTTTATGCTTAGTGACATTCTATATACAATAAAATGCCACAGTAAAATCCAAAAGAGAGCGGCTGCGAAAATTCTCAAATATTTAGAGATTTTCATAACCGCTCACCTCTTTCAAAGTTTAATTATTTATAATAGATATCACTACTTGGGATAGCTCAAAATGATTTGCACCCCAATGGGGTTAAATCATTTTCGATGATTATTTTGTGTCACAAAATAATGCCTATCGGCTCATTTTCGTGCATTACGCACATGAAAATGACATCGGTTCATCTGATTTGAGGAGGGCGTTGCCCCCTCAAGCTCCCCCGTTAAGCAATTTACTTGTAATAAATATCGCTACTTGGGATAGCTCCGCCGATTGATTGTGGATTTGCCTCAAATAAAACTTCAAACATTGCGTTTGCAGATGCTTCCATTTCGTCGCCTGCGATGAAAACGATATTGCAGTTTGGAATTGCAGCTTCTGCAACAGCAGCGTCAGCGATAATCTCAAATTTTGAGATTAACTGTGCAGCTTCTGCGTGGTTTTCGTTTACGAAATTAACGCTTTCTTCATAGTCCATCATGAAGTTTTTAACCGCTTCTTCGTTTTCAGCCAAGAATTCAGCGTTAACGATTACACAGCCTTGTACTAGTTCTGTTTCAGAAATATTTGCCCACTCTGCTGTTAGGTCTAATGCAAGACGCAAATCTGCATTTTTGCTCATAGCAACAGATGCATTAGGCTCTGGAATCATAGCCATTGTGCTACCACCAGCTGCAAGTTGAGCTGTTAGCTCGCTGTGCTCGGTTAGATATTCAACAGTAACAGAGTCGGTTAGATTGTTTTGTGCAAGAATATAGTTTAGGATATATTCAGGAGTAGAGCCTTGACCTGTCGCTTGGATTGTTTTGCCTGAAAGGTCTGCTATACTTTGTATAGTATCACCGTTTTCGACAATATGCAATACTCCAAGTGTGTTAATTGCAAGCATTTTTGCATTTTCTGTTTTAGTGTAGATAGTAGACGCAAGGTTTATAGGAACTGCTGCAATTTGGATTTCTCCGCTGATAAACTTTGCTGAAACTTCACTTGGGTCTGTTGATAGAGTGATTTTATAATCATTTCTAGCTTCGCCAAGTTCGTTCATTTCGCCCAAATAGCTCATACCCATACCTGTAGGGCCGGCTAAAGTTGCCATTGAGATTGTTGCTTTTTCTGTAGGCTCTGTGGGTTCTTCGGGAGCGGGTTCTTCGCTTGGTTCTGCGCTTGGCGCTACTGATGGTGCAACGGAGGGAGCGACGCTTTCCTCGGCTGTACTACCGCCACACGCTACAAGTGCGACAAGCAAAAGCATGGTCACTGCAAGAAGAGTTATTTTTTTCATTTTGTACCTACCTTTCAATTGTAAAATATTTGTAATGTTAGTCTTATATATCATAATACTACACAAAGATTTTGTCAATATTTTATTTATATCCAATAATTTTAACTTTACTATTGTTTAGTAAGGAAAAGTGTTGTACAATATAGTGATACTAAAAGTAGAGGTGATTTGCGATGTACCATATGTATAACCCTGAAGTTGAATCAATGCCCCGTGAGGAACTTAAAAAACTTCAGAGCGAGAGACTAATAAACACAGTTAAAAAAGTTTACGAAAATGTACCCATGTATCGTGATAGATTTGATGAAATGAAAATCAAACCTGAGGACATTAAATCTATTGATGACCTTGTAAAACTTCCGTTTACATATAAGCAAGATTTACGCGACCACTATCCCTATGGACTTTTTGCTTGCTCTATGGATGATGTTGTCAGAATTCATGCATCATCAGGAACAACAGGAAAACAAACAGTTGTCGGTTATACAAAAAACGACATGGAAATTTGGGGCGAGGTTATGGCTCGTACCTTGGGTGGCGGTTCGGTAACAAAAAGCGATATAGGACACATAAGCTATGGCTTCGGACTGTTCACCGGAGGCTTGGGTGGAAGCATTGGTTCTGAAACTGTCGGCTGTGCGACTATTCCGGCTTCAGTTGGAAACACTGCAAGACAAATTACGATTTTGCAGGATTTTAACCCAACTTTCCTACTTTGCACGCCTTCATATGCGCTAACACTTGCTGAGTATATGCAAGAAAATAATGTAGACCCCTCAACTCTCAGTCTAAAAGCAGGCTTTTTCGGTGCTGAGCCTTGGACTGAAAGCATGAGAAAAGAAATAGAGAAAAAACTAAACCTAAAAGCATATGACATTTATGGACTTTCTGAGGTTATCGGCCCAGGCGTTGCTTACGAGTGCCAGTGCCAATGCGGACTTCATGTCGCAGAAGATCATTTCTTCCTTGAAATTATTGACCCTGTGACAGAAAAACCCGTACCAGATGGAACAGAGGGCGAAATTGTTTTCACATGTATTACAAAAGAAGCTCTTCCGCTTATAAGATATCGCACAAGAGATATCGGTATGCGTATCCCCGGTGAATGTGAATGTGGAAGAACTTCAATACGCATGGTCAAACCATCGGGAAGAACTGATGATATGCTAATCATCCGCGGTGTCAATGTTTTCCCATCACAAATCGAAACAGTCCTTATGGGAATTGAGGGAGCTTCTCCATTCTTCCAAATGGTTGTCGAGCGTGAGGGTAACCTTGATACACTAACTGTTCTTGTTGAAATGACAGAAGAGATGTTCTCTGACGAAATTCGTGTACTCGAACAGGAAAAACGCAAAATCCGCTCCGCAATTCAATCTATGCTCGGAATTTCAGCAGATGTAAAACTTGTTGCTCCCAAAGGCATTACGCGCTTTGAGGGCAAGGCAGTACGTGTTATTGACAAAAGGACACAGGTAAAATTTTAAGGAGGATTAAGTTTATGTTTATCAAACAGCTTTCAGTTTTTCTTGAAAATCGCACAGGCGCATTACTAGAGGTCACAAAAATACTCAAAGATGCATCAATCAATATTCGTGCGCTTTGCCTTGCGGATACGGCTGATTTTGGTGTGCTCAGAGTTATTGTTGATGACCCAACAACAGCACTGAGACTTTTAAGAGAAAATGGAATAACTGCAAAGGAAAGTCGTGTTTTGGCGGTGCACGCAGATGACAAATCGGGTTCTTTCCATGGCATTTTAGAGGCTTTGAACGAAAGAGAAATCACAGTTGAATACAGTTATGTATACGTTGCGCCTGAAAAAGGGTCGACTGCAATATTGAAATGTCGCAATCCTGAAATCGCAGGCGAGCAATTAATAAAAAAAGGCTATAAACTGTTGACTGACGAAAGCGCAGTTAAATAGGATGTATTATTTTTTATCACTACTGATAGGTGTTGTTATCTCCTTTATGATAGCTGCAAACGGTGATTTGAATGCCGCTATTGGCTTACACAGTTCAACTGTTGTAATTCATGTAGTCGGACTGACAGTGGTTTCGATATTTCTTATAGTTAAGAAAATCAACCCATTTAAAAACCGTCAACCTTGGTATCTTTACACCGCAGGTGTTATGGGTGTTTTAGCAACTGCCGGAAACAGTTATGCTTTCGAGCCATTGGGCGTTTCGGCGATTTTGGCTCTTGGCTTGCTCGGGCAGACTGTCACGGGAATTATTGTCGACCACTTTGGCTTATTTGGCATGAACGTCTATAAATTTAAGAAAAAAAGAGTTTTTGGCTTTTTGATAATGCTGGTTGGAATAGTTTTTATGATAAGGAAGTTTGAGCTTTTAGCGGTTATTTTGTCATTTTCAACAGGTGGTGTGCTTGTTTTACAACGAGCTGTAAACGGAAGTTTATCGGCAAAAACAAATATTGCTACCAGTACGATATTTACTTATATTGTCGGACTTGGACTTTCTCTAGTTGTGCTAATGTTCTTTGGCCAAGGAGAAGCGATGTTAGTTGAAAAAGCATTACCATCAGGCGTTTGGATTTACATGGGCGGTGCTTTTGGTGCGATAACTGTTTTTTTATCGACTGTCTGTGTTTCAAAAATTCCGGCTTACGGACTTTCTGTCTTGATTTTTGTCGGGCAAGTTTTTACAGGCGTTGCCATTGACAGCTACTTAACAGGAAGCCTAACAACTGTCAATTTAATTGGTGGTGTAATAGTTTCTATTGGTCTGTGTGTTGAATTAGCACTAGCAAAAAAAGCATAAAATTTCAGCTTGCTCAAAAAGCCCTTTAGGACTTTTCGAGCAAGCTCCCCGAATATAGGTTTTCCTACAGCAAAAATCCTCGAGCATGGCTCGAGGATTTTTGTGATAAA
>CAYJLH010000029.1:0-29419 GCA_964370925.1 uncultured Oscillospiraceae bacterium
TTTCTCATGATGAGTGGTAGGACGCAAGACGGGGGTGGAAGTTGCGGTTGCCTTTCTGACATAAAATTTTTCACTGCATTTATGAAATTAAAATCCGCAAGTGTTGCTTCAGAAAGTGAGTCAGAAATTTTAACCCAAACATTATTTTCATCTCGTTCAAGCTCAAGTTCACGACTTTCAATGTCACGGCCAATGCAATTTAGCTTTGCACTTTTTTCACCACGCTTGCCTTGGGATAAAGTCAGCATGGTGTCAACTGCACCTTGCAATCCTGTACTACCTGTGATTTGATGAAACACATCGCTGTCTTTCTGTTTTCTGAAATGATGTATCAACAAAATTGCGATTTGGTATTCGTCCGCAAGTTTCTTCAGAACCATCAAATCGGAATAATCATTTCCGTAACTACTCTCGGTATTCGGAGCACGTACCGTTTGCAACGTGTCGATTATGATAAGTTTTGTGTCGGCGTGTTCAACAATAAAATTTTCAATTCTAACTTCAAGTTCACCACCAAGTTTTGAAATTTCAGTACAAAAATGAACATTGCTCGGAGCGTCATCAGTGATATCTAGCAAGCGATTTTGAATACGAATTTCGTTGTCCTCATAACAAAGATACAGGCTCGTCCCACCTTTGACATCGTATCCCCAAACGCTTTCGCCGTTCGCAATTTGAACCGACAACCACAGCGCAAGCCAACTTTTTCCAGCTTTCGCTGCACCTGCGAGCAAGGTTAGCCCCGTCGGGATTAAGTCTTGCACAACAAATGGTATCGCTTGGAGTTCTTTCGACAACAATTCACTTCCTGTGATGGTGTTGAATTTTTTCAATAACTCGTCCTCCTTCTAGTGTGTTTAAGTTTTAAATTTAAGCAGTTCCAACACTACTTACTCCTAAACACTTTCACGTTAAAATAATTTCTACATTTTACGCTACAAAATTCACTTTTCTGGTGCTTATTATAATAAATTTCGCCACAATTTTTGCACTGTTTCAGCGGTTCTTTTTCATCAGTCGCAGCCATAGCATAGGCAATGCGAAGTACGTCAATCAGCTCCTCGATAACCCATTCCATTTGTGGCGGATTGCTTGGCGTGAGTATATATTTCAAGCCAGACACAATCGGAGTTGAATCATATTTTAATCGAAAATCATCTTCTATTTGCTCTTGCTCTGCTGGCAGACTACCTTTTGACAGAAGATAGTGCAGATAAATTTCAATTATTTCTGCTTTAAACGAATCAATTTCTTCGCCATATTCATTTGAATAATGCTTTTTGAAGA
The DNA here is from genome assembly GCA_964370925.1 of uncultured Oscillospiraceae bacterium. Lineage (GTDB taxonomy): Bacteria > Bacillota > Clostridia > Oscillospirales > Oscillospiraceae > Heteroscillospira. The sequence goes on from CAYJLH010000029.1 coordinate 1,288, forward strand.
CAATCTCCGATACATCTTTTTTAGGAGATTTTTCTCTTTGGTTTGATGGCTGATAAATTCCAAGTAGACCGTATTTATTTGTAAATGTTAAGCACAAGTCATTAGCGTTTTCAACTTTTTCGTAAAGAGATTTTCCCAAATTCAATGTATCTACTAACATTTTTTCAAAATCTAAACCTACTCTAAAATGCAAAGCTGTTGCACCCTTCTTAGGCGCGATATATTTTGAATTTGAAATTTCTTTTATCTCATAAGCCGAAAATTTTACCATTGATAAATCAAGGTTTGAGAATATATTTTTTAGCATACTAGCCTCCATGTGTAATTAATGTAATAATATTATCATATTTCCTCAAAGGTCGCAACTTACGACCTTTGAGGTTTTTTGTTTTATGCAGTTTTTAAAAATGATTTTTTTAATTTGCAATAGGTTTTATTTATTTTTAATTGTACCAAACTGATAATTGAAATCAAAGAATGTTCAATGGATTTTGTCGCCACCGAGCCTCTGTTGTTGCCCACTGCCTGCCGTATATTGCTATAAGCTCTCTGCAAAATATCTCTCACGCCTCTGGAAGTAATTCCTAATTCCGTGGCAATTTCTGAACTTTTCATTTGTTTTATTGCGCTCATATGCACTATCTGTTTTTGCCTTTTAGTTAAATTTTTTAGAGCACATGAAATTTCATCATCAGTCACAAGCTTGTGCAAGTCCTGTGGTTTTTCAGTATAAATTTCCTCTATCCATTTACTTGACGGATCTTTTGGGTATGCGTTTCTGGACGGTGGCGGAGCTGATTTTTTCCCTGCTTGCCACACAGTTTCTACCTCTTCGACATTTCGCAAGTCGCAGTTGTTCCTATGACTGCGATAGAGGTTTATTGTTTCTTTGTCAATAAGTTGAAGTTGTTCTTCATTTTCATTCGCCCATTTTTTTACTTCTACATTCTTGGAATTTAGATAGGTTTCTGCCGACACCTCGGGGTCGATGTGGTTACCCCACAATTTAATTTTCTTGCTTTTGCCTACTAATTTCATATATTTTCCTCCCAACTTCCGTTTTTTCGCTTCTCGATGTCTATATATTAGACAGTTGTAATTGATGTAATGTAATTATACTATTACAATTCAAGTTTGTCAAGCCCCCAAAAAGCTATATCCATAATTTGTATAAAAATCATTAAATTACAGAAAAATAAAGTAAAAGGAGCGTGACTACTTGAGAATTGATGTAAAAGATGAACGAAAAATTGTAAGTATTTGGCTTTCTAGTGAGGAAAAAAATGACCCTGCTATAAAGCAGAGCCTAAAATCAATTTATAAAGAGTTTAAGGAGAAAAAATACACCGTAGCTGTTTTTAAATCAGGCGATAGGGATTTAGCCGAGTATACGAGCGACCTTGTGTGCTATAATCGCAAAAAAATGGCGAAAATTGAAGCTCAGGAGGAGCGTGAGCAAGGGTTTGGGCTTACTATGGCGTTTTAAATAGTTCGATAATAAATACGACCACCAATTGTAAGGCTTTAGGTCTGACAATTGGTGGTCGGTGCAATTAGAAGGTTGTTTTTGTTTTACTAAGAATCATTTTTCAAAATACTACTTAGGATAAATTTCAACAAATGGGAGAGAGATTTCAATTTTTTCTCCTCTTGCATCCATATAATAATCTCCGCCGTCAGAAGAAAGATGCAAGTCAGCGAAATCGTTAACCGCCCAGTCATTTATTACATTGTTAAATAGGAAATTAGAGGCATACTGCTCGCTTCCCATATCGCCAGTGAGCTTTTGAACTTTGGTCACTGTCAAACCATTGTGTTCTAGGCGATATAGACCTAAATCAATATTGTTTGTCTCGTAGTTGTTGGAATGAGCAAGGAAATACAGGTATCCTCCATCATAGAATAAATCATAAACATAAGCACGGTATTGATAGTCGATATAATCGCTCAAATTAATCAACAAAGGCTGGAACGAACTTGTACGCTCTTTACGATAAACCTCTGTGCTGTCGTGTGGGAGGAAGCCGATTGCATCGTCATTTGTATCACTATTGGAATCTGGCATAGGCATTGGGAAATAGATACCCTCCGGACCAATTGTGATATTAAACGTCAAGCTGCTAATGTTTTCAACTACCAAAGTTTCTTGCCTTGTCTTGAGATTCAACCTGTAAATATTAGCTAGGGTTCCGTTAGGCGTTACTTCTCGGACAAAGTACAGCATGTCATTTTCAACCAAGAATGACCCACTGACATAAAGGTCGTTAAACTCTATAACATATGTATCCACGATTTGCACACTAGGTAGCTCGACTTTCGAAACTGTAAGTTTTTTATCGTCATAATTATAATTTCCGACGTAGAGGTGATTATCATAATAACGCAAAGGTTCACCTACCAGAATGTCTCCATGAATTGTTATTTCTCCAGTCGCCAAATCGTAAGAGCGTAAATACCTGTATGGTCTGTATGTTTCGTAATAATCATCTGTATCATCCAAGTAGAAAAAAGTATCATTATAGAAAACTGCACCATCTCCATAAGCAATATCTATATCAGACACTCTATCTCCATTAACATACAAAAATGACATTGATGTTTGATACATATTACCGTTATATTCATGCACAAAATTTTGTCCTTTTGTTGAAAGCGCCATATCAAAATTGGAAAGGTGGGCAACATTTTCACCTTGAGCTGTTGGTGGCTGTGTTTCTGGGCTTGTAGTTGGAGTTGGTGTAGGCTCAGGTGTTATGGGTTCTTCTACAAGTTCCTTTGACCAGCTTACTGTAAATTCACTTGTCATCGGTTCATCTGTAAACATATAAAAATCATCATTCCATGTTATTGTAACCGTTCCACTCAACTCTGTAGTATCATCTGTTGGTTCAATTACCCGAACTTTATACCCAGAACCCTCAGCATAAACCTCAAAGTTTGGACTATTGCTTTCCACGGTGAAATCTTCTGTAAAATTAAAGTTTGTAACTTCTTTAACTTCGCCTGTTTTCAAGTTCATCTGTGACATGCTGAAAAATTCTTTAGGAATTGACGTTCCGCCTGTGGTGACGTCCAAATTTTTCATTTCAGGCTCTGCACCCTCGGCACTTTCTTCTTTGGTAAAGTTGAATATATATTCCAAATCTCCACCTTTTAATAAGGGCAACCGTTCATCAATCAATGTAACAACGGGGAATTTGAAAGTAAGTAGCATAGAAGTGAGTTTCATGGACATGTAAGCTCCACTCTCTATATAACGTGCTCCGCCATCGCTTTTCTCACCCACTGATGGATATTGATAGAAAGCATAACCGTATAATTGTAAGTATGTTCCGTATTCGAAAGGCGTTTGCAAATTGGCAGCTTCGTCGTGTCCCAAAGCAATGCCGGTCGTAATTTGCAGTCCTGTGCGAATCCCTGCAGTACCCATCAAATATGCCGAGAATTTAAGTCCGTCATCTATAATAGGCACAACATTTGAGTCAACAAGCTCGATAAAATCACCTGATTTTAGTGGGGTTAAAACCAGTGGGTCTAAGATAAATGAAAGGATAGTTTGTTTTCTGGTGGTATATTCAGCTGTTATACCTGCCGTTGCGTTCAACAAAGCGGATGAAACCAAGGAGATTTCAAGGCTTCCCTCAAAAATAAGTGTCGGGTCACGCATTGCAAGTTTTGCCAGTGGTGCTCTAAAAAATTCTACCCACTCTGTATTTTCGAGCATATCTGCATAGCGTTCTTCAAAATCTTCTGCCACAGATTCGGGTTCTTCTATTGGTTCTTTGAAATATTCATTTGTAGTGTTTATCATTTCGCTTATTTCGGCTTTCATCATGCCAATCGCATCTGCATCCGCACCTGTCCAGTCGTGTGGATTAAACGATGCTGAAAGCGTTACACCAACAGCTGTGTGTGAGCCTAAATCAAACATAAAATCGCCAACATATTTCAAAAATCCTGATTTTGAACCTTTAAGTTCAGCATCAACAGAAATTTGTTGCTCAAATACAAACTCAGTATCAATTGAAATTATACTGCCCAACTTCCCACCTTTAGTTTTGATATTTACAGAAACAGGAATTGTAAGTTCAATTGAAAGTGCATCTGCATTGAGCGGTGAGCTTCCAGCACTCACTTTTTTCAAATCAATTTTTATATCGCCATAATTTGCAGTGACATTTCCTTCATTTGTAATTCCTATACCAATATCTGTCAAACCTTCGTCTTTATTTGCATCAATAAAGTCCTCGACATCAGCATTTGACGAACTTGTCATAAGATTTTGGTAGCCCTCAGTTTGCATAGCAAGATTTGCTGTGCTTTGAGCAACACTTTCTGCAAATCCACTGTCAATGGCGTTTTGGATAATCAGATCTTTAAAGCCGTCTAAATCTCCACCATAAGTTTCGGTCAAAGCGTCCATCATATCATCAGCAGATAAACTCTCCTCTATGAAAAGCTCCATGGAATTATCAAAGCTGAAATAAGATGATTTTTCAACAGAAATTGTATCTCCGTTAGCATAATCCATAACTTCATAATACGAAAGTGTTTCGTCCATAAAGTTTACTGAATTTACATCGGCAAAGTCTGCATCCTCAGGGAAAATCACAATGAAATCACCGGGTTCTATAACAGTTTCGGTGGTCAATGCCCATGAGTCATCATAATTTTCAAAAATTGATGCGTCAATTTCATCTGCAAATGTTAGCTCCGAACTTTTCTCCGAGGTTAGCATATCAGCTGAGTAGGGGATTAGGTCTGGAATGAAAATTACTGCCTCAAGCGAAGCCGTTTCATAGGTGTAGTCATTTCCTGAAATTGCAGTGATTGTGAGGTACTCAATATTACCGTTGTCTGTGTCAAGAGTACGCTCCGAGGGTTTTGCACCGTCGTAAATTGCGACTGTATCTCCCTCAGCAATTTCTTCATTTCCATCATATGAGAACACGCCATTTTCTGCTTCTGCCTCACCATCGACTGAGATTAAAGAGGAAATTTCTTCGGAAAAATCGCCATTAACTTCGTCCATAGGTATTTCAATAACTGATGGTGAAATTGTCAAATTCGCAACTTCTTCTTTGTTTGTTCTCTCAACAACAAAGTTATATTCACGGACAGTTTCGGGCTGAGTTTCGCCCTCATGGACAAATTGTATGCCTGAAATTCCATCTGCAATTTTTACGCTGTATGTATACCCTTCCGTCCACATACCAGAGGCAGGGGCGATTTTATACATACCTTCATTTTGAGTTACTACGATTTTTTCCTCTGAAATTGGATTTGAAACCACGTCCAAAATTAGTGCATTTTCAATTTGTGTTGCTGACATATTTGACATTACATTTATTGTAAAATAAGCATCAACATAACCTGCACCGGCAAAAACAGGGGAATATCCCTCTGGAATATCTTCGGGAATGTATGCAGAGGAAGCGCCCAATGCTGATAGACTCAAAAATGAGCTTGCACCCTCTGCACGGGTTAAATTATTATTTGGAAAATATTTTCCGTCACTACCTTTGAAAATTCCGTGTTGCCATAGCGATGTTACTGCTTCTTCGGCATAATCAGGAACATCGCTAAAGTCAGATGGTAAGGTGCTGACGGTTTTTTCGCCTAAACTTATATTATATGTAGTAAGATAGCGTGAATTTATCGCCGCAACTTGCGCACGGGTGACAAAATCGTTAGGTGAAAATGTTGTTTCACCTGTTCCGTTTACTATGCCCTCAGAACTTGCCCAATTTACATATGGAGCATAGTACATATCTGCCGATACGTCAGAAAAAGCCGAACTGCTGTAAACAGACGTGTCAATCCCAGCCATACGGCCTAGCACAGTTACATACATCGCACGGGTCATCGGCTCGTTTGGACTAAAAGTTGTGTCGCTCGTTCCGTTGAACAAACCTTCGTCCACTGCGTTTTGCACAGCGTCATAAAACCAGTCTGACGAACTTACATCGTTAAACGAGTTTGACGCCAGTGATACCGAGGTGAGCTCGCCTTGACTAACAGCTAATGCCGAAGTCGGGAACAGGGAAATTGCCATCACCAGCACTAAGATTAAGGATAGTGCTTTTTTTGTGGTTCTTTTCATGGGGTCGCTCCTTTCAGTTTCGCATAGTTCGTTTTGTGATAATTTACATTATATACCAAATGTACGGTGGTGTCAAAGGGTCTTTTTGTAGGCATTGCTAATTTGGAGCTACCCTTTTTGTTTTCTTAAATAATAAAACTTACTTGCTTTTTCCACACTCCTATGTTACAATGTTGATAGTTTATATATGAAATAAGGTGAATACATTGATAGAAAAATTCGACATAGCAGGCTACTGCCGTATCTCCGTAGACGAGGAGCAAGACCGTGACAACACCTCAATCGAAAACCAAAAGGCGATAATCGAGGATTTTGTTGCAAAAACTTTCCCCAATTCTACCCTGAATTTTTACGAGGACAGGGACAAAAGCGGTTACACTTTCGAGCAGCGTGAGGGCTATCAACTCATGCGCCGTGAGCTAATTTCCCACAAAAAAGACATCTTAATAGTCAAAGATTTTTCACGTTTTTCTCGTCGAAATTCTCGTGGACTTGTCGAACTTGAAGACTTGCGTGATGCTGGCTGTCGCATAATTTCTATCGGCGACAACATCGACTTTCCGAACGATGATGATTGGCTGAAAATTCAGTTTCAGTTTTTGATAAATGAAATGCCTGTCACCGACACGAGCAAAAAAGTCAAATCCGTCATCAAACGCAGACAGTCTGACGGCAATTGGATTTGCGCCGCCCCATACGGATACATTATAAATAAAGCAGGAAAGTTTGAGCTTGTGCCTGAGCAAGCCGAAATTGTCCGCAAAATTTTTGAACTTTATATCGACGGTTGGGGATATAAAAAAATCGCAAATTATCTCACCGATGAAAAAATTCCCACCCCACGCATGGACGAAAAAACTCGAAAAGAGGCACAAGGAGAGGACTATAATCACAAGGTAAAATCCGAGTGGAGCATAATCACAATTCAGGGGATTTTGGACAATGACTTTTATATAGGCACGCTCCGTCAGGGCAAATACACCCGAAAAAAGATTAACGGAGCTGACGTAAAACGTGACATTGACGAGCACATTGTTTTTGAAAATCATCACCAAGCGATTATCGACTACCGAACTTTCCGCACGGCAAAAGCCTACAGAGAGCAGAGGACGACCAGTCACTACCGTGGAGTGAAAATCAACGAAAATGTCTACTCTGGCTTTCTCACCTGTGGCGACTGCGACTCCCCGATGTTCGCCATGAGCCGTAGTGATTTGAAAGACGCTTACCGCTGTGGGACATATCATCGCCGTGGATTAAAGGGTTGTACCAGTCATCACATTCGTGTTGAAAAACTCGATGAATTACTAAAAGAATATGTAAAACTTGTGATGGAAAATTCCGCCGAAATGCTAGATCACCTGAACGCCGACCTTGAAAATCAGCGTGAGGACATAGGCGAAACCGAAACTTCGGTAACAAATTTAACTGCGGTACTCGACGAATTGCGTGAGGAAATGAAAGCCACAAAGCGTCAGCGTATTCGTGAAATCATGAAGCATCCAGAGCGGGAAACTGCCTTGGAGGAAATTTATGACGAGCTTGAAAATGACCTTGCAAACCGAATTGAGGGTTTACAAAATCAAATTTCCATGACCGAAAACAAGCGTAACACCATAATTCGTGTCAACCGAGTTGCAAAAACCGCACTCGATGTTTTCACTGATATTCTGGCAAAACCTAAGCTCGACAAAGGTGATTTGGAGCTTATAATAAAAGGTATCAAAATTTTTGAGGACCACATAGAAATCGAGCTTCAAGCCGATATTGACGAAATCATTCGCTGTGGCACACTCGCAGAGGAGCAAGCTGTAAATTTTAATTTAGGCACGAAAGATATCTCGAAAACCGAAAAAAACCTAGTCCAGACCGCAAATAAGCGTCCAGACAAGGTCTTTCGTGTCAATGTAATCAGTAGCGGTGACCCGTTAGAAATCTACACAGAAAAAGACGGTGAAGTAATTTTCAAAAAGTACTCACCAATGGGCGAGCTTATGGAGTTTGCTGGACGAATTTGCGAATCCATGCACAAAACAGTCGGTGCACTTGCCGCAGTTTCTGACCGTGACGGTATCATTGCAGTTGCGGGAAACGCCCGTCGCGAACTTATCGACAAGCGCATTAGCTCAGAGCTTGAACAAATCATGGAATCTCGTAGAGTTGTTAGGTTTGAAAAAGACAATACAATTTCCGTCATTGAGGGCGATGATAAATTCTCGGTTTCAATTGCTGCGCCGATAATTTCCGAAGGCGATGTTATGGGCTGTGTTATTTTCGTTGGCAACGAAGAAGCTTTTCCTGCGGGTGATATTGAATTCAAACTTGCGCAAACAGTTGCTGGTTTTCTCGGTCATCAAATGGAGCCTTAGAACAAAAAACAAAATCCATCCCCTGATTCAAATCAGTGAATTAGGGGATCATTTTTTACATATATATTATTACATCTTACAAATAACTTGCGTCACTTAAGATTATAGTATATAATATATCGAAAAAGGAGGGTATTAATGGATATTATGGCTAATATACTATCTCTGCTAACAGAAGCAGGAATAGCTCTATTTCAAACATCGGCAGTTATAGTTATGATTGTTTCTTGCATAAAAACATTATGGAAGTTTTTGCGACACCAAAATCATACTGTTATCGAGCTTCGAAAATGGGTCAACGTCTCTTTGCTTTTCATACTTTGCTCAGAAGTTCTAAGTCTTATTCGTGTGCATAGTTTTGAAGAGGTTTTAACTATCTTTTTCATCGTCTTAATTCACGGCGCAATCTCAGCTTTAAGCAATTGGGAAATGTCACGCGAGTTAAAACTCCACGAAGAGCAAGATGCAAAAGTGCAAAAACATTACGATATCAACCTTTAAGCTATACATAATTTTAAATGGGCTATCGCAGACGGCATACGTCAATTTGCGATAACCCATTTTTTATTAGAATTTTGTACTACAAAACTATGTATTAGAGCAATAGAACTGTTTATATGTAAAATTAATCTGTGAACTTTTTATGCAATTTGCTTATGGCTATTGCTGTTTCTTCATTTTTATGATAATATAATTCCATCAAGTTAAACCAAGGAGTGACCTTTAATAATGGATTTACATGAAGAATGTGGAGTTTTCGGCATATACGATCCAAAGGGTGATTGTGCGCAAAGTACATATTACGGACTATATGCACTTCAACACAGAGGGCAAGAAGCATGTGGTATTGCAACAATGAACGGTTTAGAACTTAATTGTTACAAAGATGCCGGTCTTGTTGGCGATGTTTTTTCTGAGAAAAAACTAAAAGAGTTAAACGGCACAATGGCTGTTGGTCATGTACGCTATTCCACAACCGGTGGTTCTATGCGTGAAAACGCCCAACCGCTTACACTTTCATACGTCAAAGGTACTTTTGCGGTTGCCCACAACGGCAATCTGATAAACATTGAGCAAGTCAAAAAAGAGTGGGAGTATAACGGTGCTATTTTCCATACTACCACAGACTCCGAAGTTATTTCATACATAATCGCCCAAGAGCGATTGAAATGCGACAGCATCGAAAGAGCCGTTGCAAACACCATGCTAAAACTTAAGGGTGCATATTCCCTAGTCGTTATGAGTTCACGAAAGCTTATCGCTGCCAGAGACCCTTGGGGTTTCCGCCCACTATGTATGGGCGAGCGCGACGGTGCAATAATCTTTGCTTCCGAATCTTGCGCTCTTGACAGCTTAGGCGCAAAATTTATTCGTGATATCGAACCCGGCGAGGTCGTTTATGTCGACACCGATGGATCTGTTCACAGCATTGATGCATGTAAAAATACGCAAACAACAGGCATGTGTATTTTCGAATATCTATATTTTGCGCGTCCTGATAGCATTATCGACGGACAAAGCGTACACGAAGCCAGAATTTTAGCTGGACGTGAGCTTGCAAAAGAATTTCCGATTGATGCTGATGTTGTTATTGGTGTACCCGACTCAGGGCTTATTGCCGCAAAGGGCTATGCCATGGAATCTGGCTTGCCATATAATGATGGGCTAATCAAAAACCGTTACATAGGCAGAACATTTATTCAGCCCGGTCAAGAAAACCGAGAAATGTCTGTTAAGCTCAAACTAAACCCACTTCGTGACACAATCAGTGGAAAAAGAGTTATTGTAATTGACGACTCCATAGTGCGTGGCACAACTTCAAGACGACTTGTAACCTTGCTCCGTGATGTAGGCGCAAAAGAAATCCATATGTTGTCCTCAGCCCCAAAATTTGTTGCGCCATGCTATTTCGGCACAGACATCCCCTCTCGTGAAGAACTTTTTGCAAACAACCACACATTAGAAGAAATGCGTGAGCATATAGGTGCAGACAGCTTAGGATTTTTAAGCGTTGACGCACTGCACAACATTGCGCCAAACTGTCCACTTTCTTTCTGCCATGGTTGTTTCACCGACAAATATCCAATAAGCGGACAAGTTTAATATTATAGGAGTTTTGGCGATATTTAATTAATCTCGCACAAAACTCCTTTGTTTTTTTCTTGACAATAAAATTTTTTTGTGTTATAGTAAGTTTGACTTAGTTTTTCGAAACTAACTGATTTTACCAAATAAGTCAAGGAGCGGTCTTTAAATGAGCAATAAAAACCTAACAACTGCTGAGATAGGTACTTCTTATGTTATTTCAGCTATAGACACTTCTGATATGGATATGAAGCGTTTTCTGTTCTCTCTTGGATGTTTCGAGGGTGAATTAGTAACGGTTATTTCCGTACTAGCTGAAAATTACGTTATTGCTGTTAAAGATGGCCGCTATGGAATCGACAGAGACTTAGCCGAGGCTATCATTATATAACATTTTTATGTTATTTTTAATGAAAAACCACGGTTTTTTTAGTATTCATTAGTTAGCATCGACTAAGACGACTGCAACATTTTTACATCATGGAGGAATAAGGATGAGAATAGCGCTGGCAGGAAATCCCAACAGCGGTAAAACAACACTTTATAACGCTATTACCGGCAAACAAGAAAAAGTCGGCAACTGGGCGGGTGTTACCGTTGAGAAAAGGGAAGCCACAATCAAAAGTAACCTACATAACGGTGGAGGCGAATTAATCGCAGTTGACCTCCCCGGTGCATATTCGATGTCTCCTTTCACATCTGAGGAAAACATCACAAGAGAATATGTCCAAACAGCAAGCCCTGATGTTATTATCAACATTGTGGACGCAACAAACCTAAGCCGTAGCTTGTTTTTCACAACACAACTTTTGGAATTAGGTATACCAACAGTCATTGCACTTAACAAAAGTGACCTAAACCAAAAGAAGTCAATTAACATTGACACAAAAAAGTTGTCTGAAAAGCTCGGATGCCCTGTCATCAAAACAACTTCAACCGCTACTTCTGATAACGGACTAAAAGAGCTTTTAGAAGCTGCTCTTTCTGCAAAAAACACTGAACAAAAAGCTCCGTTCACTGATAAATCAGTCAACTTAAGCGACGAAAGCTCTGTTTCAGCATCTGACAGAAAAAGATATAAGTTTGTATCTGATGTTGTCGCAATAGCAGAAAATCGTAAAGTAAACAGCCATAAACAAACAGGCCAAGATAAGGCTGACCGCATTTTGGCTCACAAATTCTTGGGTATTCCAATTTTTGCAGCTGTAATGTGGGTTGTTTTCACAGTATCACAAACATATGTTGGACCTCCAATAGCTGATATTCTTGTTGGTTGGATTGAAGGTTTCATGGAAATAGTCGGAACTGCACTTGGTGAAGACGCTTCTCCTGTTCTATCCGCTCTGCTAGTTGATGGTATCATCGGCGGTGTTGGTGCGGTTGTCGGATTCTTGCCACTAATCATGGTAATGTTCTTCATGCTTGCTCTACTAGAAGACTGCGGATACATGGCTCGTGTTGCTGTCGTTATGGACAGATATCTAAAGCCTGTTGGTCTTTCAGGTAAATCAATCATCCCAATGGTTGTCGGAACAGCATGTGCGATCCCTGGTGTTATGGCTTCTCGTACAATTCAAAACGAGCGCCAAAGAAGAACAACCGCTATGCTTGCACCATTCATGCCTTGCGGAGCAAAACTTCCTGTTATCGCTCTATTCGCAGGCGCATTTTTCGGCGGTGCTGGTTGGGTTAATACACTAATGTATTTCGGCGGAATTTTCCTAATCATTCTTGGAGCATTCCTTATCGTTCGTATCACAGGTGAGAAAAACGCTCGTTCTTTCTTCATCATCGAGCTACCTGAGTACAAATTCCCTAGCTTCAAACGTGCAGCACTTGTTATGCTACAACGTGGTAAATCATTCGTTATCAAAGCTGCTACAATCATTCTAATTTGTAATGCAGTTGTTCAAATGATGCAAACATTCAACTGGAGCTTTGAAGTTATCGAAGAAGGCATGGAGCACACAAGTATTCTTGCCGGAATTGCTTCTCCATTTGCTGTACTTATGATTCCACTTGGCTTTGGTATTTGGCAACTTGCAGCGGCTGCTGTTACTGGCTTCATCGCAAAAGAAAACGTCGTTGGTACACTTGCAGTTGTTTTCGGTATCACAAACCTAATCGACACAGATGCTCTTGAGCTTGTTGGTGAAGGCGTTACAGTTGCTGAAACAATGGGAATCACATCAGTTGCAGCATTAGCTTATCTAATGTTCAACCTTTACACACCACCTTGCTTCGCTGCTATCGGTGCTATGAACTCCGAAATGCAAAGCAAAAAATGGTTGTGGGCTGGAATCGGTCTACAATTCGGCACAGGTTATGTTGTTGCTTTCTTTGTATACCAAATTGGCACACTAATCACAACAGGTGCAGTTGGTACAGGTTTCCTACCAGGACTTATCGCAGTTGCACTACTAATCGCTTATGTAGTTGTTCTTGTTAAAAAAGGAAACAAAAAAGCTGATGATAAATACCGCGCTTCTTCAAAGGTGGTAGCTTAAATGAATGATTTAATTATCGGTGCTGTTATTGTAATTATTGTTGGTCTTGCTGTTTGGTATGTTGTTAGCCAAAAGAAAAAAGGCGCAAAATGCATAGGCTGTGAGCACGGAAAATCTTGCCCTAGTGCGGATAAAGGTTGCTCTTGCGGTTCAGACAGCAATGACAATTAAATCTAAAATAAACTAATAAAAACGGTTGTCGCAATGCGACAACCGTTTTTTCGTCTATGTTCGATATGCGATATTAAAATCTACCGCTTCTACCGGTTCTTGAACCGCCACCTGTGCCACGTCTGCCTCCCCCACCGGAGGAGCTACTACTACTTTGTTTTTTTGTTTTACTGGTATGTTCATGTGTAAATCTGTCGTGGCTAACCGTTAGGTTAAGGCTTCCACGTTTAATAAAGCTCGACGCCTCATTTTTCTTATTTGCTGTTTTCATTTGACTCGAAAGTACAAAAATTACCAATGTCGCTATAAGTGCTGAAGCAATAAGACCTTTTACATACCACGTTACAAATGGTTCGTCGTCATAATAGTCATCGTCATCATAATAATCATCGTCGTAACTTGCACCACCATATGGCGTTCCTGAATCATATGCTTCGACAAAAACCGTGGTCAAATCGAGGAACAAATCCAAGCCCTCATAATAATCTCCATCACTTAGCATTGGAATTACCTGTGCCTCAATAGCATCCATTGCGCTTGATGTGAAAATATCTTCGCCATATTCACGAGCAGACATAGCGTATGACCTGTCGTTAGGGTCGAAATTCAGCGCAAAGACAATTCCACTGCGTGTGTAATCAAAGTCTGGTGAATCATAGTAGTCCGCATAATCAGATATATACGAATAGCCATCAGGCAGATAATCAACCATCAAAAATGTGACATCAAAGTCGAGTTCATCGCTCATAGAATTTATGTCAGCGAGCAGTTGTGCCTCTTCGCTGTCTGTTAAGATATCAGCTTGGTCAACTACTTCCGATGCAAATGCCATCGTAGTTAACATCGAAATAAGCGCACAAACCATTAAAATTTTAAATATTTTTTTCATATCACTCTCCCCCCTACTAACTCATGAAGAAATCAATCAAATAAGCAAGTGGGAAACCACCGACTAATGTGATTGCAAGCCAAAGAAGATTTCTCTTCATTTTATCAATAGGAAGTTCGCCAGAAACTTTACCTGTCTGTCCATTTATCGCAAACTGATACATCTTATCGTTGTACTTGGTATTAAGCATCCAAATCGGGAAAAGTGCGTAGTTGATATCTTCTCCTGACATTTGAACATCAGCGTTTGTCTTCGTAACCGTTGTATAACCATGAACCGTTCTTTGGAACTCGTCAACAACAGAGTTTACGACTCGATGAGTGGCTCTCTGTGAGCATTCTTCAACACTAACGTCATATTTATCCGCAAAATATCCAGCCAAATACATAGGCTCAAAGGCTTTTAAATCGTTATAGTCATAAGGCTCTAAGCCGTCCATGTAATCATCTTCCATTTTTTTCGAAGCATCAACAGGGATTTTTTCAAACCCAACACTACCACCACGGGCAATGGCATAGTGTTTTGTATTGGTGTAATTATAATTGCTGTCGCTCCATCTGCGAACTTTTGTGGCGCTGTAGTTCACTCTGCCCCTACCTGTACAGGAGAACAGCCAAAACGGAACATACATACCCGCAATTTTTTTAATTCTGTTTTCATTTTTAAATGCGCTCGGCAACAAGAATTTCCCTTTATAGAATTCTCGAAGCATTTCTTCCGCCTTTTCCTTGTCGATTTTAAACGGAATTACCATGTCAGGCTTAACCATTCCACTGACATTAGACTCCACAACCACAGGGTTTCCGCAGTATAAGCACTCAGTCGCCGCCGTAACACCGTCAGAAATAATTTCCGCACCGCAAGACGAACAGGTGTATGCTTTTTGTTCTTCCATAGTTTCGTGGCTTTCAACCACGCCATCAAGTTTCCAGTCTATAGGCTTATCTTGAATGTTTTCTGTTGGTTCACTTTGAAAAAGGTCCTCCGGAAATTCACTTTCGCAGAAGTCGCAGACCACAAGTTGTTTGTCAGCGTTAAATTGCAAAGTACCGCCACAGGTCGGGCATTGGTATTTTAATAGAGTATCGCTCATTGTATCATCCTCTCAAAAGAATTCCAGAGCTTGCAACGAGATTAAATCGCATTTTTTTGCAAAATCACATTTTCGTCACAAGCTCTTTAAAACTCAAAACTATTTTAAATTATTTGATATCCCCATCGTCAAATGGATCACCACATTCAGGGCAGAATTTTGGTGGATTTTTGGCATCTTCAGGTAACCATCCACACTTGTCGCATTGATATAGAGGTGCTCCGCTTGGCTTTTTAGAGCCGCAGTTAGGGCAGAATTTACCCTTGTTTGTAGCACCGCAAGAGCAAGCCCAGCCCGCATCTTCCGCTGGCTTTGGTGCTCCGCACTCAGCGCAGAATTTTCCACCATTACCGCCTTTTCCACACGCACACGCCCAACCGCCACTTTCAGGAGCTGGTGCCGCCGCTTGTGGTGCTGGCTGTTGTGGAGCTGGTTGCTGATATTGTTGTTGTGGTTGCTGTTGGTATTGTTGCTGTTGACCCATAGCAAATAGGTTGTTTGCATTCATGCCACCAGCGCCCTGAGCCATATTCATCCCCATGAAGCCCATCATAGCGCCACCTTTGTTGCTCGCCGCATTTTGCATAGCCTCAGCTTGTGCATTAACCAGATGAGCCGCCGCCATATTCGGATTGCGGAATGTCGCATTGCGTTGAAGCTCTTTAATCATAGCTTCGTCTTCTTCGGACGCTTTTACCATAGAAACGCCGAAAGATTGGACTTTCAATCCACGAGTTTCGACCCATCTTTTGGATAGAACCTCGTTCAATGCATCAGCAATTTCCATTGTGTGCCCCGGTAGTGCGCTGTATCGAATACCCATTGCAGAAATTTTTGCAAATGCGGGTTGAAGCGCTGTCATAAGCTCACTTTTTAACATGCCGTCAATTTCAGAGCGGCGATATTCGTCGCTTACATTTCCGCAAACATTTGTGTAGAAAAGTAGTGGGTCAATAATTTTATATGAATATTCGCCGTGGCAACGGATGGAAATATCCACGTCAAGTCCAATATTTTGGTCGACAACACGGAAAGGCACAGGGCTTGGAGTTCCGTATTTATTGCCCATGATTTCTTTTGTGTTCATGTAATAAACACGTTGGTCTTTTCCTGCTTGACCACCAAAAGCAAAACGTGCGCCAATATTTTTAAAACTCTCGACAATAGAATCGCCCAAATCGCCTGAGAAAATTGAAGGCTCTGAGGATTTGTCATATGTATATTCGCCTGCAACGGCGCAAAGTTCGACGACTTTGCCGTTGTCAACGATAATCATGCATTGACCTTCTGCAACAACCACAACAGAACCATTGCTGATGACATTATCACTACCCTTAGTGTTAGAGCCTCGTCCGCTTTTTGTCTGACGACCTTTCACAACCAAAACGTCTGCTTCAATTGCATCACAGCTGATAAACTCTTTCCATTGATCAGCTAAAACTCCGCCTACTGAACCCGAAATAGCTTTAATTAAACCCATTTTTATGTTCCTCCTTATTTTAAATCATATGTTATTTTATAAATTTGATGTCGCATACATTATGGCAGTCAATGCGCACAATGGTGCTGTTTCGCATCTCAAAATCCTCGGCCCAAGTTCACAAATCGCAAAGCCCATTTCACGAGCTTTTTCGGTTTCAAACTCCTCAAAACCGCCCTCAGGTCCGGAAATTATAGAAATCGTGTTAAAGTTTTTTCCCTCAATTGTGTCACGCAAAGTCACACGCTCTTCGCCTGTTTCGTATAAAAATACTGATAAATCGGATTTTTTTGCATCATTTAGCATTTCGTTATAACTGCCCAAAACGGCAACCTCAGGAATTATGCCTCGTCCCGACTGCATAGCAGCTTCTTCTGCAATTCTTTGCCATCTAATGCGTTTTTTCTCTGCGCTTTTTTCATCAGGACGGGAAACAGACCTGTCACTTTGATAAAAAACAATTTTAACAGCGCCAGCCTCCGTACACTTTTGAACAATGGTGTCGGATTTATCACCTTTTGGCATACCAGCATAAATTATTGCCTGTATAGACGCCTCAGAAGTACAAGTTTTTCTCTCTAAAACTTCTGCAAAGGCAGACTTTTTTTGTATATCCGTCAACTTACAATGTATGTCAATCCCATCACAACAGCTAGCAACAAAAGCTTCACCGATTTTCATGCGCAAGACATTCATATGCTCGGCATTTTTCCCTGTAATATTGACGATATCGCCCTCAATATCAGCTTGACTGATAAAAAATCTCGGCAAAAACTCACCTCCATCTGACAAAAAATCTGTACTTACTATTATGACATAAATTGAAAGTTTTTGCAAGTGGGTATCATTCCCCCAAAGTGTGCATATAATTATTTATACGAACAGGAGGTAGATAACATGTCCGACACAATAATCCCCGCAAATTTCGAGAATATCTGGAAAAGAGTTTCAAATGTCGACACTGAAATGTCCATCCCACGCAGTTCTGAGGATATTTTCTCAGAGTGTATCAACAGCGAAATGCAGTCTATTGTGATGTTTCAAACACTTACAACATATTTTTCCACAGTAAAATTAAGGCAAGCATTTTGTAAAATGCTCGCCGAAAAATGGCAATATTTAAAATTACTCGAAACCGAATATTTCGTACTTACAGGTCAAGTTTGCAAAACATCAGCAAATCAGCCACCAATAAAACTCGGCGAACTTTCAATGCTCCGAATGGTTTATACAAACGAAGCCGAGAGCATAGATGTTTTAATATCCGCTAGAAACGGCCTAAATTCTGAATATCGTGACCTAATAAATTCTATAATCGCAGTAAAGCAAAGCCACAGAATTTCTCTGAAATTAATTATCACCCGTGCCCTGTAGCGTATTTTCTGCATCAGCAGGTGGCGCAAGCACAGGTGCAATTGATGGTAAAACTTGAGTTGGCGCAAGGGTTGGCTGTGCTGTTGGCGTCACCTCTTCCCCACTGCCATTTGAACATGAGGCAAAGAAAAACGCAAAAACAGACAAAGTTGTACACAAAAAGACCGCAATAAGCCAGCCACTGCTGACAATTTCAGCCTTGGTCATCGGTTTATCGTCAATCGGTCTACTTTTCTTTTCACCCATGGGCATAGTCGGTCGCATTTTAGGCTCGGGCTTGCGCGCTATGGGCGGATTTTGTGAATTTGTCGGAGCTTTCCTCGGTGGTGGGTACGCACCTTTTGGCGGATGACCTTTCGGTTTAACGCCTTGGCTTTGGTTTTGTGGTGCTTGTCTATTTTGAGGGCGAGTTGGTAGCGGAACTGGCTCTTCGCCTTTTTGGTCACCGCTCATAACTTGCTCCGCAATATCCGTCATGAACTTCATGCCGTTTTTCATTCTGCTTTTAATTTTTTCTCTGTCCACGTTTTTTCTCCAAATTATAACTTTTAAGTGAGCGTGCCGAAAAATTCGGTACGCTCACTTATATTCATTATTCCGCTTCGGCTAGTGCCTTAGCTTCTTCAATAACTTTTTGCTGAATATTACCAGGTGCTTCCTCATATCTGTCGAAAGTCATGACAAAAGTACCTCTTGATTGGGTCATTGAACGCAAGTCAATTGCATAACTGCTCATTTCTGCCATTGGTGCTTCTGCCTCAATGATAGTATTGCCTGAATCATCAGGATTCATGCCCAAAACTCTACCACGACGCTTGTTCAAGTCACCAATGATATCACCCATGTAATCTGAGGGAACAGTGACCGCAAGTGCGCCGATTGGCTCAAGAATTGTTGGTTGTGCTTCTGGGATACCTGCTTTATATGCAAGTTGCGCCGCAGTTTTAAATGCCATTTCGTTTGAGTCAACTGCGTGGTATGAACCATCATAAAGTGTAGCCTTTAGATTAACCATAGGATAACCAGCAAGCGTACCCCTGCTTATAGAGTCACGCAGACCCTTTTCAACAGCTGGGAAAAAGTTCTTAGGAACACTTCCGCCGAAAACTTCTTCACAGAAAACTAGGTCATCCGCATCTGTTTGAGGTTCAAATCTAATCCAAACATCACCAAATTGACCACTACCGCCGGATTGTTTCTTATGTCTACCGTGAGCTTCAACTTTTTTCTTGATTCTCTCTCTATAAGGAACACGAGCGGCTTTTAGTTCGCTTTCAACACCAAAGCGTGTTTTTAGCTTAGAGCAAATAACATCAAGTTGCATGTCGCCTGCGCCTGTCAAAACCATTTGTTTTGTTTCAGCATTATTAACTATGCTAAATGAAGGATCTTCGTCGTGTAGTCTTGCAAGCCCCGCTGCAATTTTATCTTCTTGGCCTTTTGTCTTTGGATAAATCGCCATGGAATAGCAAGGAGGAGCAATAGCAATTTCAGGCATAGATACGACTTTACGAGCATCGCAAAGAGTATCTCCCGTTTTTACTTTCTCCATTTTGCCTATTGCGCCGATATCGCCGCAACCAAGCTCTTTAACTTCGGTGTTCTTTTTACCACACATTGTGTAAAGTCTACCAAGTTTTTCGGATTCACCTGTTCTGGAGTTTACAAGCTGTAAATCAGATGTAATTGTTCCTGAAAGGACTTTTATATAAGAATATTTTCCGTATTGGTCGGAAACTGTTTTGAAAACAAATGCGCAAGGAACACCACCGGAAGAAATAACGAATTCTTCGACTTCGCCATCTTGCTTTGTTGCCTCTAAAGAAGGAGTTTCCTGTGGGCTTGGAAGCAAGTCGGAGATGTAATCCATAAGCATTAATGAACCCATAGTGTTGATTGCAGAACCGCAAAGCACAGGTACAAGTGATAAATCAAGAACACCTTGGTGCATACCTTGTTTCATCTCTGCATATGTGAAATCCTCACCGCCAAAGAATTTATCCATAAATTCTTCGCTTGTTTCAGCAACTGACTCTTTAAGAGCGTTGTTAAATTCTTCAATGACTTCGTCTTTACCCTCGGGAATATCAATTTCAACACGCTTTCCGCCTTGAAGCTCATAAGCACGTTTGTTGATAACGTCGATAAGTCCTGTAACTCTCTTATCATCATCCCAAATAGGAACGACAACAGGAGCGATACGGTTTCCATAGCGTTCACGAAGTTCAGCAAATGTTTTGTTATAATCGCTGTTTTCCTCGTCAGTTTTTGAAATATAAATAAAACGGGGCAATCCCATATCTTCACAATATTTCCAAGCTTTTTCCATGCCGACTGAAACGCCGTCTTTCGCCGAGCAAACTATAATCGCTGCGTCAGCTGCACGAAGTGCTTCGGAAACTGCTCCTGAAAAATCAAAACCGCCTGGGCAGTCTATGACATTAATTTTGCAACCTTTATACTCGACAGGTGCAAGAGATGCTGAAATCGAGATTTGGCGCTTAGTTTCTTCTGCATCATAATCGCAGACAGTATTTCCGTCTTGTGTACGGCCCATGCGATCAATCGCACCGGTCATAAATAAAAGACTTTCAACCAGGGAAGTTTTGCCATTCCCGCCGTGACCCAGCAGGCAGATATTGCGGATATTTTGTACTGAATAACTCATGTGGGTTTCTCTCCTTGACCATCTTATTCTTGCAGAAGAACCGCAAATTAATGCGTCTGCAATGAGAGTATTATACACCTACATGTAAATATTTGCAACAGAAATTCTAAAAACTGCCAAATTTTCTATTTCAATCTATACAAAACACCCAAAACAGGGGCGGTAATCGCAAGCATATATAGCAATATACGTGAAGCGAGAGAAATTGAGGGTAAATCTCCCCCACAAAGCCAAACAACAAGTCCCATTCCAACAGCAATGGAAACAAATGACAAAGCAAGTAGAATTCTCGAAGTTTTAAAAAGTCGTCTTGCGCCTATCATAAGTTCTGCCATAGGCCCCATTCCGGCTTTTGCAAAAATCGCGGAAATCGGTGCTTTTTCATCATGAGCCGAACCGGAAATTCTAAATCGCTCCTCGCATGATGGAAACTCAAAATCATCGGTTGAAACTTGGAATTTGCGTCTAATCAAAACAGGTGTGATGTTAAAATCCCTAATCGCAAAGACAGGCAGTCCCACATCTTTTAGAAGCATATCAAGAGCATATTTTACGGTTCTGGTTGCCCTGTAATTTATAATAAAGGCAGCTGATAGGTTTCCGTTTATGACAGTGTAAATTGAGGTGTGTGTTGAGTACTTAGTGGGAACTTGAATTTTCTTAAGGTGCATATAGCTCAATGAGCCAACAGAAACGATATTTCCATTAACCTCAGCTGTCATACCACCCTCTTCGGTTACAAGGTTTTCAACTCTTCCCAGTGCGTAATTTTTCTCTTCTGCCGCACGAACAAATACATGTGCTATCCCAACTCCGGCAGCGCTGAGTACTGACGCAGTATAGCTTATAGTTTTTTCATTGCCGTCATTTCCGAATAGCTTCGCGCCGTCGACTTTCATAGTCCCCTTGGGGAACAAGTCCTTATCTAAAATGACAAATCTACCGGCTTCGCCTATATCCTCACAGCCCGCATAACCGGCGAGTGCCGCTCCACTGCGTTTTAGTCGTAATGCCAAATCCGCAAATGGTTTTGTGAAAGAAATCAGTGAAATAAAGCTTGCACTAACGGCAATTAATGCACTCAAAGCGTGGAAAAATGCCCCAGCTTCAGTGTTAATTGCTACAACTATGCTCAAAACAAGCGCCACCGCCAATATAAACGGCAATGCTACAATATAGCTTATCTCACAAATATCGGCACATTCGCTTCTGCGAATGAAATTTTTAATAGGAATTTCCGATTTAACAATACAGCTCGCCTTATCCTCTTCAAGCTTTTGAGCGGTGACCGCCATCGGGGTTTTGCGTGAGTTTAAGATGACATCAACGTTTGATAACATCGCTACGCAAGAACTTCTGTTTGAGTAAATCGCAAAAAACATGCTCCATGCGGAAACCGCCGACAAAGGTATTCCATAATTCAACACTCCACTTGCGACAAAAACCGCATCAAGAGCCGAAAAAATACATGACAAAGAAACGAGGCTTTCAAGGCTTCCTCGTCCTTCTATAAGCGTTTTTATTCCGTTCGTGAAAACATCAAGCCCCGCAAGAACGACAGATAGCAAAATAATTAGCGAAACCAAGGCGCATACAGCAGTGCTTGTTGCTAAAGCTCCGCCCAGTGGCAAAAATCCTGTGAACGCAAATGTTATATAGCTGAGTAAAATGCATAGCCCTAAAGCAATTTTTGAGCGTAGGTCAAATGAGCGCAGCTGATTTTCATAAAGCTTTCTGGCTTTATTCGCTGGCATTTCCTCACCCTCGTCAACTTCTATCGCATAAGGGTCAGGCAATTTTATATTGTGCCTTTTCTCAGCAACCGATGCTAAAACAGCGAGCACAGGAAGCATAATAGTTTCTGCAAAAGATTTCTTGCGTGGTGGACGAGTTCGTCTCACGGCTTCACGCACATTTTTTTCTTCTTCTGCCTTATTAAAATCGGACGAAGCATAAGCCTCATTTTCCGTTTTTGGTGAAACTATATCCTCAACTTTTGTCGCTATATCATCAGTTTCCGCCTCTTTTGCTTCTGTTTTGACGGCTAACTCCGCTTCCGCAGTCTCTTCTTTTTTTATCTCTTCTTCCTTTTTGGAAAAATCGATAATTTGCACCTTCGGTTCTTTTTCAACCTCTACCCTCACAGGCTGTAATTCAGCTTCTGAAAGTTCGTTTTCTTCGGGTTCAACGCTTGTCGCTATTGTGTCACCCAATGCCTCAAGCAGTATGCTTCTTGATTGTTGCTCAAGTTCACTTAGTTCGGTTGGTGTTTCATCTGTCAAATATTCGGATAGAATATCTTCAAGAGAAAACTGCTCTGAGTCAAGACCCAAGTCTTCATTCTCCAAATCCATAACTAGTCCCCTTAACAGCTTATCGTCTAATAATAAGCCTCATATAGTTCAATTTGCCTTAAAAATACCGACAAATTGCCAGAGAGCCATAAACACCGCAAGTCCATAAAACAAATTTTTGAAAAAACTTTGCAGTTGCGGTGTTATATGGCAGTCTGTTTAATTACACACGCCTTTGTCTTTTAACTTCGTACATCAAAACCGCAGCAGCGGCAGAAGCGTTTAGGGATGAAATTTTGCCATACATGGGTATACTTACTGTGAAATCGCAGTTTTCGGTAACTATACGTTTCATACCCTCGCCCTCAGACCCGATAACAAGCCCGACAGCTCCGCCAAAATCCGTTCCCCATAAATCTGACTTTGCATCGGCAGCAGTTCCATAAATCCAAAGTCCATTGTCTTTTAGTTCTTTAATCGCCGCTGTTATGTTTGCAACACGCGCAACCGCCATATACTCTGTCGCACCTGCGCTGGTTTTTCCAACAACAGCAGTTAATCCAGCCGAGCGTCTTTTTGGAATTATAACCCCATGTGCGCCTGCACACTCAGCACTTCTGATAATTGCGCCCAAATTGTGTTGGTCGCTGATTTCATCGCAAATTATAACAAAAGGACTTTCGTTTCTCTCTTTTGCAATGCTTAAAATATCGTCAACAGTGCAATATTCACGGACAGCAGCAAGCGCAATAACACCTTGGTGTGCGCCTGTTCTTGTCATAAAGTCCAATTTTCTTTTATCCGCATCGACAACAACAATCCCCATAGCTCTTGCCTTTGAAGCAATGTGGGCTAAAGTGTGGTCTGTATCGCCTTTTGCAATGAAAATTTTGTCGATATTGCGTCCCGCTCTGAGAGCCTCAGTCACAGAGTTTCTTCCCTCTATAACATCTTCTCTCAATTCTCTTGGTTCTCTTGATTCTTTTAGTTCTTTTTCTTCGTTATTAGCCATAAATCCCCTTATTATTTTACTTCTGATTTAAGAACAGAAGTCATGTCTGTGCGCTCCCATGGCAAATCTAGGTCTGTTCTGCCAAAATGTCCATAAGCTGCTGTTTGTTTGTAAATTGGGCGACGAAGATCAAGTGTTTTTATTATCGCCGCAGGTGTAAGGTCAAATACACGAGTAACGATGTCAGATATTTCTTGGTCGCTTACAACACCTGTTCCGTTTGTGTCGATGAATACAGAAACAGGCTGTGCAACACCGATTGCATAAGCTAGTTCGATTTGGCATCTTTTGCAAATACCTGATGCAACAAGGTTTTTAGCAATATATCTTGCCATATACGCCGCCGAACGGTCAACCTTTGTTGGGTCTTTTCCTGAGAAGCAACCGCCACCGTGGCTTGCGTATCCGCCGTATGTGTCGACGATAATTTTTCTTCCTGTAAGTCCGCTGTCGCCAACAGGTCCACCAACAACAAATCTTCCTGTTGGGTTGATGAAAATTGATGTATCTTTGTCTATAAGTTCTGCTGGAATGATAGGCTTAATAACACGCTCTAAAATTCCCTCTTTCAGTGTTTCAAGTTTCACACTCTCCGCATGTTGAGATGAAACTACAATTGCAGAGATGCGCTCAATTCCGCCGTTTTCACCATATTGAACAGAAACTTGAGTTTTTCCATCGGGGCGAAGATAATCAAGCTCGCCCGATTTTCTGACAGCAGTTAGCTGACGAGAAAGTCTGTGTGAAAATGTGATTGGTGCTGGCATAAGCTCTTCTGTTTCGTCGCACGCAAAACCAAACATCATGCCTTGGTCTCCCGCTCCACCAACTTGGTCGTTTGTGCCCATTGCGATATCAGGGCTTTGTTCATCGATTGAAGTTAAAACCGCACAAGTATTGCCGTCAAATCCGTATTCGGGTTTGTCGTAGCCAATGTTGCAAACTGTTTCACGAACAATTGATGGAATATCTGCATAGCAATTTGTTGTGATTTCACCCATAACCATAACCATACCTGTTGTTGTGACTGTTTCGCAAGCAACACGAGCCATGTTGTCTTTTGCTAAAATCGCATCAAGCACAGCATCAGAAATTTGGTCGCAGATTTTATCGGGATGTCCCTCTGTGACTGATTCTGATGTAAAAATCCTGTTTACTACCTTATCCATTAAAAAAACCTCGCTTTTTATATAATACTAGCTATTGTACACCTTAGAATAACACATTTTTTTCAATTCTTAAAGAGGAAATTTTAATTTGTTACGTATTATTTACAATTTTGTATGGACTTGTTTATAAAATACGTGTATTATATTAATTATAACACAAGGGGGAGACTATAAAATGAAAAGCTTTTCGAGATGGGTTGACAAATTTTGTGTCACTCATCGTAATTTTGGAATACACAACTTAATGCTTTATATCGTCGTCGGCAATCTACTCGTTTGGGTTTTCACGATGATGGACCAAACACACACGCTTAGTAGTATGCTTTACTTTAGTGCCGAGGCAATTTTCACCCAAGGTCAAATTTGGCGAATTTTTACCTTTGTTCTAATTCCGGAAAGCAGTGGATTTTTTCTGTTCATCACTCTTTATTTCTACTACATGATAGGCTCGACTTTAGAGCGCCACTGGGGCACAGCTAAGTTCACACTTTACTACATCTGTGGTATAGTTTTCAACATCCTGTACGGAACAATTTTCTGGCTTTTAGGTTACAACACTTACGTAAGTCCATTCTATTTAAACATGGCAATGTTTTTCACATTCGCTATGCTATACCCCGACATGACAGTTTTATTAATGTTTATTATACCCGTAAAGATAAAGTGGCTCGCTTGGGTAGACGGACTGATTTTTCTCTGGGCAGTGCTCACAAACCCATTCCCACTTAACCTCATACCCATAGTTGCAATTTTAAACTTTATAATTTTCTGCTATGATGATATAATGCATATTATAAAGCGCAACCGAAGCACACACGCACATAAACAAAGCGCAATTAATTTCAAGCGTGAAGCATCAAGGGTTAACAAAGAACAAAGAAGCAAGCCGTATTCACGCAAATGCGAAGTATGCGGAAGAACAGATGTAGATAATCCAACTTTGGAATTTAGATACTGCTCTCGCTGTTCTGGATACCACTGCTACTGTGTAGACCATATAAATAACCATGCACACCACAAAGATTAATTTTATTAAAGTTTAAGGATAGATGGTGAAGATATGAATTCAACAAATAAGAAAAAAAATAAAATTGCGGTTCAAACCGTAATATTACTCATAGCATTAGCGGTTTTGGTTTTTATCGAAATCGGTTATATTAACACTGCCACAGCCGACCAAAAAGACGATTCCTCAAACGCTAATCCTGTGGAATCATCTGCAATTGCCCCTGTAACTCCCGTCATTGGCGGTACTACAGATGGAACAGATGAAACAGTTCCCGAAAACGAAACCTCTCCCGAACCTACTGCGGAAGCGTTTTCTTTCGAACCAACTTCGACAGATGCGACAAATCCCGACGTATTTATTAGCTCTACGACTATAAGTAGTGGTGGCGAAATTATAAACAATTATGAAAATCCCGAGCCGATTTCCTTTGGAACGGACTCGGGATATTCTGCTGTTAAAGGCATTACAACCTTCAAAGGCAACAACCTCAGAAACGGTGCTTCTTACGGTACAACAAGCATGACAGCCGGTCAATTCGGTACATATTGGACCCAGCAAACCGGCGCTTTAACATCATATTCGGGTTATACTTGGACAGGTAGCGGTTGGACAGGCCAGCCACTTATAGCTGAATGGGATAAAGACACTCGTGAAATTATGGACATGTACAGCTGGGCAAAAGAACAGGAAACACTAGTTGAAGTCATCTATGCGACCATGGATGGAAATGTCTATTTCTCAGAACTCACAACAGGAAAAGCAACAAGAGATAAACTCTATCTCGGATACACTTTCAAGGGTGCAGGTTCACTCGACCCAAGAGGTTATCCAATTTTATACGTTGGAGCGGGATATGACGGCGCTTCCGAATCACCAAAGGCCATGGCTGTTAGCTTAATAGATGGTGAAATTTTATTCTCCATCGGTCAAGGTGACAGCTTTGCAAATCGCCCTTGGCATGTTTTCGATAGCGCACCGCTTGTCCATGCCGAAACGGACAAACTCATTTGGGCTGGCGAAAATGGCGTTATCTATTTTGTCGATATGAACACAGAATATGACAAAAGCGCCGGCACACTCACGGTCGAGCCCGACACCACTAAATGGAAATACACCTCCAAGAAAAACGACAGCACAGGTCAGTATTGGCTTGGCATGGAGGCGAGTATTTTAGCACTAGATAACTACATAATTTTTGCAGACAACGGCGGACACTTAATGTGTCTTGATGTCAACACTTTAGAGCTTGTTTGGGTACAGGATATTTTGGACGACTCAAACTGCACACCCGTACTTGAAATTGAGGACGGAAAACCCTATGTTTATATCAGCACATCTTTCCACTATGGTTGGCGCTCGTATAACACAGCGACAATTCCAATATGGAAAATCGACGCAACAAACGGCGAAATCGTCTGGCAGGTTGACTATGAATGTTACACCGTAGCGGACGTATCAGGCGGAGTTCAAGGCTCTGTCGCGTCAGGAACAGGCACTTTGTCAGATTTAATCTTTGTACCGGTAGCAAGAACACCAAACGCTGGAGGAGGTATTTTAACGGCGATTAGCAAAAGCACAGGCGAAGTCGCTTGGGAACTTGAAACAGTTTCATATAGTTGGAGCACTCCTGTCGATGTCTATGACACAAACGGCAAAGGGTATTTGATATATTGTAACTCCTCCGGATACATGATGCTTGTTGACGGATTAAGTGGAGAAATTGTAGACGAAATCAACCTCGGAAGTAATATAGAAGCCTCTCCCGCAGTTTACAACAACACAGTTGTTGTCGGAACAAGAGGTCAAGTTATTTACGGCATAGACCTTTTATAACATTAATTATAGATAGAGAGATGTAGGTGACCAACTATAATAAGTCAAGAGAAAAATGAAATAAATTTATATAAAA
>CAYJLH010000030.1:0-29398 GCA_964370925.1 uncultured Oscillospiraceae bacterium
GTTTCTTTTGACAGCGAGGGATTGTCTTTCATAAGAAAATGTAGATAAAGCACATTTCGCTCGTCAACCTTTGAAATCCATTCCTTATAAAACCAGTGCTCAGGCGACTCAGGGTTGCAGTTAAACCAAAGTTTTGCACCCTCCACTGAGCATCTAGCGATAGACTGCTCCACAAAAGAGCGTGGCATAATCGCAACTTCATCGAGCAAAACACCCGCAAGTGTCACACCCTGAATTAATGCTGCCGAGCTTTCATCGCGTCCACCAAAAACAATATAAGTATTTTTCCTATCACCAAACGATATTGTAATTCGATTTTTTGAAATCAAATCACGACAGAAAAAACCCATATTTCTCAGTGTCGGCAAAAGTTCGTCGAGCAAATTACGCCTGAGCGAACCTATACTTTTTCCGCACATTCCAAATCTCGCACCAGAAAAACTGCTCATCGACCAAAGAACAAAGGACAAACCCATACACATTGTTTTTCCGCTTCTCACCGCCCCATCACAGATAACAGCCTGCTTGTCACTGTGAGGAGAGGACGGTGACCACCAACTTAAAAGCTCAAGTTGTCTTTCCGAAAAGTCACGAATTTTCATCCGAACTCCCCTTAATTGCCCCGGCCGCCCTGTCAATCGCTCCGAAAAAGCTCTCAATTCCATTACTGTCATCTTCAAGCATATCGGACAAAAGCTGAATGAGGTCAGTGCGTCCGGCAAGTTTGATTTCTATAGATCCGTTTGAATTTCGTTTAAGCTCAGAAACGAGTCGCAGGTCAAGCTCGCCCAAAGCTTCCACGCCGTCAGGCTCTAAATACAGCAGTTTTGCAGCGTCATTGCAACTACCGAAACAAAGCTCATAAAGCATGGACATAAGGTCTGTCTTTTTTATTTTTCTTCTCACTCCACAAATCACCTCTCAATATATGGTCGAAAAAGCCCCTTTTTTTGCATGTTTTAATGCAAAAATGCAAAAAAATATTGCTGAAATTTAAAATTTCAGCAATATTGCACAATGATTTTTCAGTTTTTCTTTGTGCTTTTTACACAAAAAAGCAACAATTTTCAGGACAATAAAAAAAGCCAATGCATTTTCGCATTGGCTAAAAAAGCGGGCATAAATGCCCGCCACTCCCGTAAATGCCGTGACGACCCGATTATAACCTGCACGTTTGAGCAGGTGGGTTGCCTCTCCTTTGCTTCTCTGCTCCCAACATCCAAAAAGGGTCAACGCCCAATCCGGGAGGTCTGCAATTCACAAGGGAAGTCCGGCATCCCTTTTAAGAAATGTGGGTTTAAAAGGGTCGCTACATAAAGTACACAAACACCACAGGAGTTTATGATTTTTTATAATACGCACTGAAAGGCAAAACTTTCGTCCGCTTTCACGTGTAAAAATCTCAGGTAATTCTTAATATTAGAATTATTCACCCTCCTCTTCATTGACAATAAGTTCAATGAAGGTATCATAAGCTTTTTCTAGCTCGGCGTCGTCATCGACAGTGACAAAGATTTCTTCCCCATTTTCTTCAACAATTTTTAATATGACATAGCCATAGTCGGGATCATCTTCATCCATATCCGCCGGAAGAAAAGACATATAACTTTCTCCATCGACATCAAATGCCATTATAATTTCAAGCTCTATTTCGTTTCCTTCTTCGTCGGAAACCACAACGAAGTCACTTTCAAACTCTTCCCCGCCCATCGGACTCGCCTCCATTTCATTCGAGCACTGTCTGCTCTCTTTTGTATCTATATTGTACCCTATTTCTTAACAAAAATCAATCAGTAATTTTACCAGTTATTGATGCAATAAAATATGAAAAAGTGAGAAATTTTTAAATCATGAGCCAAAGTCCTCTAAAATCATCGCCAATTCTTCGCTATTTTCGGTAAAAATTCCCTTTTTTAGCTCCATCCTGTCAGCATTTGGCAAATATTTTGTTTCAATTTTTGTTAATTCAGTGGGCAAATTTTCACCGGGAACAAAAATACCGATTAATCCGTCATATTCTTTGACAATAAATCCATCTTTTTCCTCTTCCACTGAACTTAGGGCAAGCTCGCCACCAAACTCGTTTCCTGCAAATGCACTCATCGCAACGGATACAGCGACCATTGCTATCGTTGCTCCGACTTTAAATTTAGATTTCATTTTAACTCCTCCAGATACATTTATTATAATTGTATCCTCTTTTGTACATATTAAACAGAATGTCTCGTTTACAAATTATTAATAAAAATTTAAGCACTACCGTTGACAATCTATGCTATAATAGGTTAAACTATATAGATGTCAAAATTACACCTTTCGGAGGTTTTCTTTAAATATGCAATTTTTCAATAACAAAAAAGTGGACAAGGTTGTCAGGGGAACTGCATCTGCCGTTAGTTTCACCGCCGGTGGAATTTTCAGGCTTATATGCAAAATACTGCTAACCATATTTTTTGTGGTTTTAACCACTGGTATGATATTTGCCTGTATTTTCGCAGTGTATATCAACACAACTATAGTAACAGAACCCGACTTGTCAATCTCACTGGAAGACTATGCCCTCGACTTAACAAGTAATCTATTGTACGAAAACGAATACGGCGAATGGCTTGAGCTTACAGAACTTGAAAGCACCGTAAATCGTATTTGGATAGAGCCTGAGTATATGTCAGAGCATTTATTCGAAGCGGCCATCGCTATCGAAGACCACAGATTTTATGAACATAAGGGCGTTGACTGGTACAGAACTGTCGGTGCGTTTGTAAATATGTTCCTCGGAATGGCAAACGATTTTGGTGGTTCAACTATAACGCAGCAGCTTATAAAAAACACCACGCAAGAAGATGACATCACAGTTCAAAGAAAGTTGCTCGAAATTTTCAGGGCTATGGAGCTTGAAGAAAATTACAGCAAAGACGAAATCCTTTATTGGTATCTAAACGTAATTTATCTCGGCAACAGATGTTATGGTGTCGAGGCAGCCGCACAATACTACTTTAATAAAACAGCCGCCGAACTAACACTAGCAGAATCTGCAAGTATAGTTGGCATTACAAACAACCCCTCTCGTTATAATCCACACAGCACAGCAAATGGTATTGAAAACAACAAAGAAAGACAGGAAACCATCCTTTGGGCGATGTACGACCAAGGCACTATCAGCTACGAAGAATACGAAGCAGCTGTTGCAGAGCCACTTAACTTTGTTCGTTCAGCCAGTGAAGAGCAAGATTCAGAAGTTTATACCTACTACGAAGAAGTTGTTATCACAGACGTTCTAAACGACCTAGTCGAACAAAAAGGTATTTCACTTGACGCTGCAAGAACACTGCTATATTCAGGTGGATATCAAGTTTACACATGCATAGACATGGAAATCCAAAACCAAGTCGACTATATTTATCAAGACCTAAACAACCTACCAAAAGCATGGTCACCACCTGACCAACAGTTCCAATCCGCTATATCAATCCAAGACAATTACACAGGTGAAATTGTCGCACTTTCAGGCGGAACAGGCCCAAAAGAGGGCAACTGGAACCTTAACAGATTTTATTCTATGCGCCAACCGGGTTCGTCATTCAAGCCCGTTGCGGTTTATGGTCCTGCGTTTGACGTCGGACTAATCACACAATCAACGCTTGTTAATGACGCAGCTGGAATCAAGCTTTCAGGAACAAGTTGGTATCCACCGAATGCCGGTGGCGGAAATCGTGGTATCACCACAATTTCTTCTGCGATAATCTCATCATTAAACACAGTCGCGGCTCAAACGCTTGACAAACTGTCACTTCAAACATCATTTGATTATTTGACACTTCGCTTAGGTTTTGAGCTTGCACCGGATGATATGAAC
This sequence comes from uncultured Oscillospiraceae bacterium, assembly GCA_964370925.1. Classification (GTDB taxonomy): domain Bacteria; phylum Bacillota; class Clostridia; order Oscillospirales; family Oscillospiraceae; genus Heteroscillospira. The sequence goes on from CAYJLH010000030.1 coordinate 3,857, forward strand.
TATGCGCCTCTTTCTCTCGGTGGTCTGACAAACGGAACTACTGTAAGAAACATGGCTCAAGCTTATACATCATTTGCAAATGACGGAATTATGACCTACGGCAGAACTTATTCAAAAGTCGTAGACGCAGACGGAAATATCATCCTTGATAACCAACCCGAAACAGTCGCTGCATTTAAACCAAATACAGCACACAATATCACAGATATTTTGGAAGCTGCCGCAACTTATGGTACAGGTTCGGAAGCATACCTCGGATTTATGCCTGCCGCCGGTAAAACAGGTACAACCGATAAGGATAACGACCGTTATTTCACAGGTTATACACCTTATTATACCGCCGCAGTCTGGACAGGTTATGACACTCCTACACGTATGAACTTTAGCGGTAACCCAGCTACACAAATTTGGAAGAGCATTATGGGTCCAATCCATGAAGATTTGGAGTATAAAGCATTCCCAACACCGACTTTAGGTTCAAATACGAACATTTTTGGTAATCTGAATGTTCCGGCTTCAACTCCTGCGCCTGATACCTCAGAGCCAGATACCCCAGCACCAGAGCCTGAGCAACCGACAGAACCAACACCACCGCCTGTAATTTTCGGGCCAAGCACACCGTCGGACGCTGGCTAATATCCTAATTAATACCAAATAAATTACATGAAACTGTCAATTTCGGTTTCATGTAATTTTTATTTAAAATATTTTGAAAAATAAAAAGGATTTTTGCTTGTCTAAAAAGTATAAGATATTAGAGGTATTTTCAGCAATTGCTTAGGAGGTACTCATGGACACATTTAGATTAAAGCGAGAAAATGACGAGTGCGTGTTGCTTTCGGAATATGGATTTCTCTCTAAAAATAGCCAAGGACGAGAGATTTTAGAAGAGCCATGCGAAATGCGGACATGTTTTCAGCGAGATATTGATAAAATAACCCACTCAAAAGCATTTAGGCGACTAATGCACAAAACGCAAGTTTTTTTGCGCCCTGAGGGCGACCACTACAGAACAAGATTAACACACACTTTAGAGGTCAGTAGAATTGCAAGAACTGTTTCACGAGCGCTCTCCCTCAACGAGGATTTAACCGAAGCGGTCGCCTTGGGACACGACTTGGGACACACTCCTTTTGGGCATGCAGGCGAGAGAGTTTTGAACGAAATTTTCTCTGAGGGTTTCAGGCACTACGAGCAAAGTCTTAGGGTCTGCGATAAAATCGAAAAAAACGGCCGTGGCTTAAACCTATGCTATGAAACTCGTATGGGAATTTTACACCACACCAAGGGTTCAGAAATCGACACTCCCGAAGCCGTTTCCGTTAGGCTTTCTGACAGAATTGCTTACATAAACCATGATGTCGACGACGCGATAAGAGCCTCTATTTTGGTGACAGAGGATTTGCCTCAAATCGTTAGAGAGCGCTTAGGCAATAGACATAGCACGAGAATTAATTCCATCTTAAAAGATTTAATTTCCAACAGCACAGACGGAAAACTTCAAATGTCTCCGTCAATCCAAGAAGCATTCGATGTTTTTCATAAATTCATGTATAGCAATGTATATGTCAATTCAAAGGCAAAAGTCGAAGAGAAAAAAGTATCGAATATAATCGAAGGAATTTGGGAATATTATGTTAACCACCCCGAAAAACTCCGCCCAGAGTATCAAGACATAGCAGAGAATGAAGGCCTTGAGAGAGCCGTTTGCGACTATGTTTCGGGCATGACCGACAAATACGCTATAACAAAATTCAGCGAAATTTTCATACCTGCGGCATGGTCGGTTTATTAAAAGCTAGGAGGTTTTCTAAATATGCAAATATCGGAGAGCTTTCTGAAGGAGCTTTCGGACAGAAACGACATAGCTGATGTTGTTTCGAGTTATGTAAATTTAATCAAGCGGAGCGGTTCGAACATGTTCGGACTTTGCCCTTTTCACAGCGAAAAAACACCATCTTTTTCTGTTGCACCCGACAGGCAAATGTACCACTGTTTCGGTTGTGGAAAAGGTGGAGGTGTTATAAATTTTATCATGGAAATTGAGGGTTTGACATTTTTGGAAGCCGTCGATTTTTTAGCCCGTAGAGTTGGAATGGAAGTTCCGAATAACGAGCCCGACGAGCGCTCGAAGCAGCGTGACCGAATACTGAGTTTAAACCGTGAAGCTGCCAGATTTTTCTACGCAGAGCTAAATGCTCCCAGCGGAAAAATTGCACAGGATTACGTGAATAAGCGACAAATTTCATCTGCAATGGTGAAAAATTTTGGGTTGGGATTTGCCCCTGATTCATGGGACAGGCTTTTAAAAGCCATGCAATTAAAAGGTTTTTCTGAACTAGAATTATCAGAAGCCGGACTAATAAAAGCAGGAAAAAAAGCAGGCCATTTTTATGATACGTTCAGAAATCGATTAATTTTTCCCGTTATCGATATTCGGGGAAATGTTATAGGATTTTCGGGAAGAATATTGGATGATGGCGAGCCGAAATATCTAAACAGCCCCGAAACAATAGTTTTTAACAAAAGCCGAAACTTATTCGCCATAAATTTGGCAAAGCGAAGCAAGCAAGGTTTTTTAATTCTCGCCGAGGGAAACGTCGACGTAATCGCCATGCACCAAGCGGGATTTGACTGCGCTGTTGCATCTCTTGGAACATCACTGACACCCGAGCAGGCAAGGCTTATGTCACGATATACAAACGAAGTTATAATCGCCTATGACAGTGATAATGCCGGTCAAAAAGCAACAACAAGAGCAATCGGAATTTTAGAAAAACTTGATATAAAAGTCAAAGTTTTGAAAATGGAGGGAGCAAAAGACCCTGATGAATTCATCAAAATGAAGGGCGCAGAAGTTTTTGCAGAATTGCTTCAAGGAAGCGAAAATCATGTTGACCACAGACTGAATTCTATACTATTAAAGTACAATTTGAATTCCGACACCGAACGAGTGAGCTTTTTAAAAGAAGCAACAAACCTAATTGCCGGTTTGCAAAACAGGCTAGAGCGACAGGTTTATTCCATGCGGATTGGTGAAATATGTTCTATTGCATCAAGTGTTGTCGACGGAGAGGTTGAGCGAATACGAAAAATTATTCTCAGTCGAGAGAAAAAGAAGTTTAACCAAACCGAGGCAAGTCCCATAAAGCTTGCCCAGCCGAAAGATTTCTCCGCGCGCTATGAAAACATACGAAGCGCAAAGGCGGAAATGGGCTTAATATCTCTGCTTTATCAAGATCCCGAACTTTTTTCGGATGACAAATTCAGCATTTCAGAAAGCAATTTTTCATCGGAACTTTTGGGAAATATTTTTGCAGAGCTTTTGAAGATACAAAAAATCGGAGGCGAAATCTCCGTAAACCTACTTTCAGGAACGCTCACCGCCGAGGAAATGGGTGTTTTTGTAAAAATCATCAATGAACCGGAAATTGTTCAAGGTAGCCGAAAAAGGGCACTTGGCGATTACATAAATGTTATCAAAGCAGAAAATAGCGATAAAAACGAGCCCTCAGATTTGAGGGAAATAGCTGAAAAACTCAGGGAAAAGAAGGGGTATGGTGCTTAGTTATGGCAAGTAACAAAGAAAACAAAAAAAATGCAGGAGTAGAACCTCCTGTAAAATCAAATGAAGAGCGTTTAATGGAGCTTATCGAGCTTGGAAAAAAGAAAGGTAGCTTGACTTCAAAAGAACTAATGGAAGTTTTGGAGGATATGAACCTTGAGCAAGAGCAAGTCGACAAGTTTTACGACGCACTTGTAGAATTGGGCATCGAAACAACAGGCGCAGACTATCTTGCACCTATAGATGATGAGGCACTACCAGCTCTTGAAGAGCTTGAAGAAATTGAAGAAGTAACAGAAGAAGAAATTGCAGAAACAGAAAATATGGTTGAAAGTTCAGCAACTGACGACCCTGTTCGTATGTATCTAAAAGAAATCGGTAAAGTTCCACTGCTCTCTCCCGATGAAGAAGTTGAACTTGCAGTCCGCATGTCCGAGGGCAATGAAGAGGCAAAACGCCGTATGGCTGAGGCTAACTTACGTCTTGTTGTTTCAATCGCAAAACGCTATGTCGGACGTGGAATGCTATTCCTAGACCTAATCCAAGAGGGAAATTTGGGTCTTATAAAAGCTGTTGAAAAATTCGACTACACCAAAGGATATAAGTTTTCAACATACGCAACATGGTGGATTAGACAAGCAATCACACGTGCAATTGCCGACCAAGCAAGAACAATTCGTATTCCTGTCCACATGGTTGAAACAATCAACAAAGTCATCCGTGTTTCTCGTCAACTTTTGCAAGAATTAGGACACGACCCCAGCGCAGAGGACATTGCAAAAGTTATGAATATGCCACCGGATAAAGTTCGTGACATCTTGAAAATCGCACAAGAGCCTGTTTCCCTTGAAACACCTATCGGTGAAGAAGAGGACAGCCATCTTGGCGACTTTATCCCCGACGAAGATGCATCAGAGCCCGCAGAAGCTGCAAGCTTCACACTTTTGAAAGAACAGCTAATGACAGTTCTTGGAACTTTAACTCCTCGTGAAGAAAAAGTTTTGCGTCTACGATTCGGAATTGAAGATGGACGCACAAGAACACTTGAAGAAGTTGGAAAAGAGTTTAACGTCACTCGTGAGCGTATTAGACAAATCGAGGCAAAAGCGCTACGTAAGCTGCGCCACCCATCAAGAAGCAAGAAGCTTCGTGACTTCCTAAACTAAATATAACAATATAACTAAAGGGTAAATTTTTATTTATCCTTTAGTTTTTCTACACATTTCATAAATAATTTAAAAATAATTCGTGCATTTCCTCCTATGATGTGTTATAATACTACACGTATCAAAAAAATCATTGCCAAAAAAGGAGCGTACAAGTTGTTTGAACTCAAAAATATTCAAAAATCATATGGGGAAACTGAGGTTTTAAGTGACGTCGCTCTTACGGTTGAAAATGGACAGTGGAAAGGTCTCGCCGGAAAAAACGGCTCGGGCAAATCTACTTTAATGCGAATTTCCGCTCAGGTACAAAATGCCGACAGTGGCGACATTCTCTTTGACGGCACATCAGTTCTGGGAAACCGAGAATTCTTAAAAACAAAACTTGCTTACATCCCACAGGAGGATGCATTAGCTGAGTTTTTAACTGTTAAACAACAGCTTGAATTTTGGCAAAGTGCAGTCGGTTCTAAGGACGAAAATGCCATTGAATTGATGGGCATTTCCGATTTAATGAAAAAGCGCATTTCCTCATTGTCGGGAGGACAAAAAAAGCGCGTTAGCATTGCTATGGCTTTTCAAAGCCATCCACAATATATAGTTGCCGACGAAGCTTTTTCCGCTTTAGATGTGGAATTTCGCTCTCGCTCAATTGATTTACTGAGAAATGCACAAAAAAATGGTTCGGGCATTCTGTGGTGTACTCATGATTTTGCAGAGATATCTGAACTGTGCGACAGTTGCTATGCTTTAAAAAAAAGCAAAATTTACGAGATCTCGTCAAATGAGATTTCAAACTATCTGTTTATGACCTAAGACGGGTTATATTATAAAATTTTGGAGGAACAAAATGAAAAAGACTAACAAACTTGCAGCACGCATTGGTGGTGTTTCACTATCACTTGCGATGATGGTCGGAACTTTTGCAGCTTGCGGCGGCGACAGCGCTCCAGCTGACCCTAAAGAGGCTATCAAACAAGCGACAACTACAACAACAGACGCATTTATGGCAATGGACGACACACTTGGCGCAGATGCACTAATCGAAATGCTTGCTACAGAAGCTACTCGTGAAGAATTTTCTCTAACTCTAACTGATGCAAGCATCGGAATTGACGTTTCAGAACTTTTCGGAACAACAATCAACCTAACAGCTGATACTTCAATTGCTGACCGCAAACTAAACTCTTTGACAGAAGTTATCATCGGTGACACAACAGTTTCACTAAACGCTATGCTAGATGATGCTATTTTGTACTTAGGCAGTGCTGAAATTTTCGGCGATACAATCATCGGTGTTGATACAGTTAACCCTGACCCATCACTACAAGCAACAGGCGTTATGGCAGAGGGCGTAAATGTTTTTGACATTTTAGAGAACTACAAAAACTATAACAGCCTAGCTCCTGAAACAAACGATGCTTTAGATGCTGCTTTCCACGCTTTGGTTGACGCTTCAACTGTTGGCGAAGCTACTGATGCTAAAATGACAAGCAATGGCACAGAAATCGACACTTCAATGTATTCAGCAGAAATTCCAACAGAAGCTTTCTCAACATACATAGAAACTGCTCTTACAACTATTTACAGTGATCCAGGATTTAAAAGCATCATGGAGTATTCAATAACTTCAACAGGCATGTATGCATCTTACGATGAGTTTGTAGCTGAAATCGTAGACGAAGTTGTAATGAGCTTCGAGAGTTCAGACCTAAACCCAATCAAAGCTGACTTCTACACAAGTGACAACACACTAAGAGGTGTTGACATCACAATTTCTGATGAAGTCGAAGAAATGACAAGCACAGTTCGTTTTGGTGCTGAAAATGTTGTTGACCATGTTGAATTCACAATGACTATCCCCGGTGGTGATGAGTTTAGTGTTGTAAGCAGTGGTACACACAGCTTTGAAGAAACATTCACAAATAATACTGTATTTTCTATAAATTCAGCTACAACTGGCATCATAAATATGGAAATGGACACAACTTGGAACACAAAAACTGGCGCTTACACAGTGGAAGCTGATATCGACGACGGTACAACAGTTGGCACATTTTCATCAGAGGGTACATACAAACTTTCTGACGAAAGCGTCGAGCTTGTAATCGAAGACCTTACATTTGATATGGCTGGTATGTCAGTAACATTTGAGGGTTCATATAGCGCAGCAAAATCCGAAGGTGTTACACTAGACACAACAGGCGCAGTTATGATGGCTGACATGACAGAAGACGAGCAAATGGATATGAGCTTAGAAGTTCAAAACAACCTATACACTCTTCTAAATCAAATCATGACAGAAATCCCAACACTAATGGCAATGTTTGCATAATAAAAACATATGAAACCGATTTTCAGGCTTACTTTAATTAACCTGATACGGCTGAAACGGCGGCTTTGCTTACTTTTAGCAATAGCCGCCGCTTTTGGCATGTTATCATTATTACTGGTGCAAGGTGTGTCAAGTCTAACGATACGTGACAGCGGACTTTCCAAAATCATCATCGGTGTCGTTGGGAGCGATGGCGAAAACGAGACCTTAGTTTCGCTCGCAAGCTCCATGACAGACATACAAGCGTATTCGGAATTTGTCGCCTTAGACTCTGACGAGGCAATGGATGCACTTGATAGTGGCGAAGTTTTCGCCGTCATAGAGCTACCCGAAAATGTCATAAACAGCATATTATCGGGTGAGAACAGCCCCATTTACCTACATTTGAGTCCAACAAAACCCACCGAAAGCCTCATAACTCTCTATGCTGGTGAATGTGCAACTGATATGTTATCGGCGGCGCAAGGGGCAATTTATGCAGTTTTAGACAGACTTCAAGATGAGGATTTATATGACGAAAACTCCGTAGTTGATGTAAACTTCGACTTCATTTCTTTCGCCTTGGGCAGGGGAAATATGTTCGAAGAAGAAGTCGTCAGCGTTGTCGGTACTGTTTCGCTTTCTGAGCATTATCTGCAAGCTGTCCTAATTTTCGTATTGCTCATGTCTAGCGTTATCCTATATCCTGTGCTGTCAAAAAAACAGGGCGCTTGGCTAACTCGCATGTCGTCTATAGGCGTCAGTGCGATAACTCCATCGCTGGCTAGAATCTTTACAGCTTTGATTATTTTTATACCACTTTGCACTACAATCTATGCAATTAGTGGCGAATTCAGTATAATTGGCATCATTTTTCCCGCAGTTTTCTTTGCTGGATTTTCAGCTTTTGTCTGCTGTATTTGCAGTTCTGAGAGCCTAGCTTCCGCCACAGTTTTTGCTCTTTCAGGCATAATGCTCTTCCTATCAGGAGGAGTTATTCCGCCAATTTTACTGCCAATGGCAATAAAACCACTCTCGGACTTAATGCCAACAACTTGGCTTTTCAACTCCATGCGTGGCGAAAATTCAGTTATTATTCTAGCTTTCGGAATTATAATGCTAGGCGGGGCATTTTGGATGTATAAAGGCGCATATGAAAAAGGTGAACGTCGATGAAATTCTTTATTTGTGCTTTAAAAACAGAATTCAAAATATTCCTTGCAGACAAGAAATTTCTGCTACTTTTATGTTTAATCCCGCTTTGTTGTTATATAGTTTCGATTTTCATACCAGCCGAAGAGGCTCTGCCTGTTTTGCCTGTTGGAATTTCAATTCCGGAGGGTAGCGAGCGAGGCGAAGAACTTTTTCAGCAGCTCAATCGTGAAATCGGCGTTGTTGAATTTATCAAAGCCGACCCAGAAACACTAAGACGAAATGTCGCTTCGGGAAATTGGGAATGTGGTTTTATTTTAATAGACGACTTTGACAAAGATGTAAACCGTGGCAAATATTCCGACATTTTCACCTTGGTAATCAACGAGGGAAGCACGCTTCACAGTCTAGTTTCCGAAGCACTATCTTCTGCAATGCTGACCATAGTTGCGCCTGACATCGGCTCACGTTATTTAAAAAAAGAGGGCATAGAAGAACCCGAGGGCGGTTATGCTCTTGAGAGTGAATTTCAGCTTGAAGTTATACCTATTTCAGATACAGAAATCCATCCATCCACTGTAGCAACAGCGGTTACCCAAACGGCGATAAATGGCTTTGCGGCAGTTGTCATGATGGTAATTTCAATTTCACTGGGGGATAAAATCGCTGGCAGGAAAATGCAGTCTTACCACTCCAGAATTTCGGCAATAGTCGGTGATGTTGCGGTAATCGCACCTAGCCTACTTGCTGAATTCGTGCTACTTTCTGTGGTTTCTTCCCTCACTTTAATGGCATTAGGTGCAGATTTTGGCGCAGAGATTTTAGTTTTCTGCTTTTGTCTAACGACATTGAGCTTTTTAGTATCAGCACTTCCGCATGGCTCTACAGCGGTATTTCTACCGTTTTTGCCACCATTCTTGCTAGTACTCAGCCCTGTGTTTTTCGATGTAACAAGCTTTTACCCTCAGCTCAAAATCTTGGTCTCGACCATACCGGTCACACACTTTTTGAATATCACAAAAGGTGTGACTATTGCTTATTGGGGCTTAGTTTTTCTGAGCGCAGTTTTCATTTCACTTGCAATGATTTTGTACAGACTACAAAAAAAGAAGCCATAGCTTATTTAAAAACAGTGTGAAACAAAAGTTTCACACTGTTTTTTGGTTTTATTATGTAGTTTCTTCTGTTGCTTCCGCGTCTTTCATATCTAGGTATCTAATAATTATTGTTGAGATTTCGGCTCTTGTCGCTGTCATTTGTGGATTGATATTTCCGTTTTCATCGCCCACGATAACACCTTTCATTACCATATATTTCACAGCTTCGTCCGCCCAGTCAGAAACTTGGTCTGCATCTGGATTATCCAGTATGAACATCCATGTACCGACAAATCCTCCGCCTTTCATTTGCTCATAGCGATAAAGCATAGTCGCTAATTCTTCTCGGGTGATATCGCCCTCAGGGTTACCACCATCAGAAATTCCGTTTGAAATCGCCCATTCCATGCCAACTGAGTACCAGTTTTCGCCTGTGAATGTGTCAAGTCCATCCAGACGAGCAAGAACTGTCCACATCATCCCACGGGTCATTTGTCCGTTAGGCTCGAAAGTAAGTTCACTTGTCCCATTGAACAGCCCTAAAGTGACTACGGCTTGAACTGCCTCGAAGTACCATTCGTCTGCCTCAACATCTACGAATGCGCCAAGCGGAGTTTCTGGGTCTTCAATGTCGATATCGTCATCATCGTCACTGCCACCTGATGAACCACCGCCACCACTGCTACCACCTGTGTTTGAATCATCCTCAGTTACAACGATATCGGCTCTATCACGGATTCGAATCCTTGCAAAATTGTCAACATATGTGTTGTCATATGATGCAAGACCGATTGCAGTGACATCGTTTCCAACTTCGAGATTTGCGATTGTTTTTTCAGTTGTGATATAACCATCAATGAAAATTCTTGCTTCCGCACCACTGGCATCTCTAAAGTAAATACTTTGTGGTGAACCATTTTCTTCGACAATTCTTGTAATTTCACCTGAAACTTTTACTAGTGAGCCCAGTACGCTCATGTCGTTAATTTGTGTTGCAGTAACATCCATAGGTGTTGGAACTGTGCCCTCACCTATTTTTTTGAGAGAAGTTACTTTCAATTGAATCTCGTCTTGATACGAGCTGACTGTTCCTTTAACTTCAACAATGTCTCCTGCTTTGTAATCACCCGAAACTGGGAATAAGTTAATTCCGCCTGTTGCATCTTGGATATAAGCACTGTCAAAGAAAGCTGTATCATCGTCATACCCAGACGCATTTGAAGTTAGCGTGCCTTGGATAGTGAAACTGTCGCCCATTTCTGCTGTTTTCACTTCATTAATTGTCGAAATTACAGTAGGATTGATTTTTTCCATTAGATTTTCGACTATTGTGTAGTTTGAATATTCGGGAGTTCCGTAGTTGTCAAGAGATGCTTGAATTTCAAAGTTACTCATAAATACAGAACCAGCTGCGATAATTGTCGCTGTGTTTCCATTGTCGTAAGTGATTGTTTCACTCGCCGCTGACAAATATTTGCCATCATATTTTGGAATAGTTACACCAGCATAATTATCTGCGTCATCGTCTGCTGAATAGCTTGTTTCAAAACCATAAACCATTGCGCTTGCGTTTTCTGGCAATGTGTTTGTTGGCGCTCCGTCTTGACCAACTGCGTAAATTGTCGAACCACCGTAATTTGAATATACTTGCGTAGAAACTACGCCTTGCATGAACATATTTTCAGCATTAATTTCTGTCAGGTATAGTCTTTGTGGTTGACCGCCATTTGTCACATCATCTTTTAATTCATCGTCTGAAATTCTAAGGCTTGCACCTAAAGCTTCTAAAATTTTGTTTTGCTGAGCCGCCATATGGTCTTCTACTGGGTATATTGCTGTGTCTTTTTCATAACTTTCGTAATAGTCGCCCCAACCTGTGACAACGACAATATTTCCAGCTTCGGCAAAGCTTGCAATTGCATTAATTTCAGCTTCTGACCAGTTTTGATAGTCCGCCAAAAGTACAGAACCGTTTCTACGTGTTGGCGGTGTTAAAATAAGCATTTCATACTTTTCATTCTCAGTCGCCGCAATTAGGTCTGCCTCTGTTTTAAGCTCAACCACACGCACGTCATATTCAACTGCGAGGTTTGCAAAGTTGCCCATGCTGTCCTTGTAGTTACCGTTTACATATTCGTTGTAGTTTGAAGCGTCGATACCGACATAAACAAGTTTGTCAGCGTCACGGACTTCAAGGTCTACAGTTTGTGAATAAATTTGACCATCTATCCAAGCTTCAACTGTAATTGTTTCCTTACCGACATTTTTCGGCGTGTACGTGAATGTATCCTCATATGTGCTGTTTGTTTTAAGTATTGTACCAGAATTCATTTTTATAATTTCATCGTCAATTAGGTACATCACTTTTTCTAGTTCCTTTTCCTCGCTTTCGCTGTTAAACACTGTTGTTGTGATTGTCAAAGCTTCGTCTGTAACAGGAAGTTTTGTGCTCACTTCTACGGAATTTATGCCCATAAGCGGAGCAGAACCAATCCAAATCGGAGCAGTTACAGCAATGTTAAGGTCAGATTGAGTTACACGAAGATAGTAGTAACCCTCACTAACATGAAGAGAGTCATCCCATGTTACATTATTGTCGCTGAAAGTTTTAACAGCAGCAACTCTACCGCTACCTGTGATAATTTCAATTTTACTAATATTGTCGTTATCGTCTGGGTCATTTACAGAAATTTCGAAATCAATTGAATTTGGAATTTCAGAAATGACTGAGCCCATCATTTCGCCATTAATTTCAAAGTCAATTTCAAGGTTTTTGTCCTCAGTTGAGTACATAGCAAGATTTGACATACCAGTTAGTAGTGCTTCTTCTGTATTACTTTCCGCTATGATAACTGTACGAGTTGTGTTTGCGTTGCCCCACTTACCTTTGTGGTTATCTTGGTTGTTTGTTGGCGCAACGTGCCAGCCCTTGTCCAGTGCAAGTGTATATTGCTCATAGCTTGGGTAATAACCGCCCGCTCCGACTGCACCCTCACCGTTTCCGATTTCGACCATGACCATTTTTGAGTCATATGCAGGAGTGTAATAACCGAAATCTGCAAAGTTGCCGAAAGTTGTTCCAGGGTGGTTGAATTGTGAGAGGTTTGCTAGTGGGTCTGGATTTGCAATTAGAGTGTCGTAGTATGCAATCATGCCACTGTCAGCAGTTTTGTTATTTAAAGTACTGTTATTACGGCTGATTAAACCATCAGAGTTAAATGTGTTGATATGACCAGGACCACCTGACCATGTCATTTCAAAGCCTGAAAGCGCTGAAACATCATTTCCCTCTGCGTTAAATTCATCAACCGCTTTTGTGTATTCGTCCCAAAGAGCTTTTGAAGAAGCCGTCATTTTACTTGCATCGTTCAAAGCTTCCGCTGGGTTTGGCGCTGATGTTGTGTCAAAGCTGTTTGAGTGGTCAGTGAACGAAACAAAGTCCACATTATCACTGCTTGGAATACTGTTGATATAGTCTAAAGCTTGGTCTAGTGTGCCTGAACCGTCTGAATATGTTGTATGTGAGTGGAGTTGACCGAAGAATTTATCATATTCAGCCGTACCAACTGTAAAGCTCCAAGCCATTTCGTTTGTCACTTGGTCGGCTCTTGTAACAGTTACAGTAACATCAGTCGCTCCGTCAGCTAGGTCTGTGGTTGGTGTGTATACATAGTTTCCTGTTGTAGTGTCAAAAGTCATGTCAATTGCTGTACCCGTTCCGATAGCAATTTTAACACTTGGGTCTGTACCTGCATTTGTGACAGAAACTTCAAATGTTGGAGTTTTGTCATCGCCTGTCTGGCTATTTCTTAAAGGTGAAACAATTTCAATTTGTGGCTCATCAACAACTATAACAGGGAAATCGATAGTTGAAGAATAGTTATTAGGTTCAAATTTATCTGTAGCTAAGATTTTGAAACTAAAACTGCTTACATCAGCAAACCTATCAGCAGTAACAGTGTATTCATATCTTCCTGTTTCTGCATTATAAGTCATATTATCTTGGTACGCTCCGCTACCAATGCCCACTTGAACAGATACAGCTCTAATACCACTTACATCAAAAATATTTGCTGAAATTATGTAATCTTCGCCTTTAAATGCATTAGGGATAGTGTCTGGAAGTGTGATTGTTGGTCCTTGTGTGTCGTTTGACAGCACATAAGCACCTTCGCCTGTTGCAAGTTGAACGCTAGTATTATAAGTAGAAATCATAGCGTATAGGTCAACCACATCGCCAGCCTTTATGCCCTCTGGAAGTGCAAATGCCTGATAGATATTAATTGAGCCTGTACCGTCTGAAATTGGAGTGTTGTTTCCACTTGCTTCGCCTATGGTCGCATCTTCAATTTTGACATATCTGCCGAGCATATTAAGCCCGTTTGCCTTAATTTCTGCGACTGTATATGTCATAGCCTCCATTGGCGGTGCACTGCTTACAATAGAACTTGCGCTAACTCCAGCCAGTTGTGGTGCGCCATATCGAATATAAAATGTACCTGTCATAGAAATTATATCGCCTATTTCTGCGTTTTCAGGCGCAGAACCGTATACGAATAGTGAATAAACCTCTCCATCAACTACGTCTTGCAAAACTGCATTTCCGTAAGATGAAGTTGTGTACACAAGTTGTCCTGCAACTGTGATAGCTGCACCAGAAGCTTGGCTTGTTGAAGTTGAGCTTACAAGAGCTTCCTTGATGTTTAAAACGCTCTCGTCATCAAAAACAGCGTCATTATCTGCGATTGGGTCAGCTACTTCTTTGCTGATTTTAAAGGAGAAAGTAGCGATTGCACTATCTTCCATTCCATCTTTCACAGCCTTGACATAATAAGTTGCTTCTTTTGTAATTGTCAATTCTGTAACCATTTGCCATATCATATCATCTGTGCCTGTTGTGTTATAGTAAAGTGTTGCACCCTCTGTTGCAGAACTAAAAGTTACAACTGTACCACTTGCAACTTCGCCAGTTTCACTTGCAGTTGGCGTTGCAACGATATTTGAAGGCTTCTCGACAACAATGTCAGTTTCCTCAGCGACATTTAGTTGGTAACTATCTCTAAACTGACCAACAACAGCCGTTACTGTCAATACATCTCCGACCATTATTCCGTCAGGAATAGCGCCTTTATATGTTTTGATTGTGCTAGTATTTTGACTTAGTGTCAAATTGCCGTAGCTGTCAATCTCAGTAACTTCAACGCTTGTTAGCTTTATACGCTCGGACTCATAATCCTCACCAATATCAGCAATTCCGATTTCAAGCGGAGATGGCAGCTGCATTGTTCCATCATTTTCGTAATCTGTAGCACTGATTTGCTTGAGATTGTTATACTCGCCGACTGCACCCGTAACAATATAAACATCACCAATCGCAATGCTAGCGGGAGCAGAGCCGTAAGTGTTTATACCTGCCTCATCATCTTGAATGACAACATTTTTTCCGTCTATATATGTTACAATTCCTTTGACAGCGACAACTTCGCCGTCATTCATTGCTTTTGCTTGTGTAATTGTAGATAGTTGTGAAATAGGTGGGTCAATGGGTGGGTCAACAACGTCACCGCCACCACTGCTCATCGGACTTGGTGCGCCAACTGTGAAGTCTGCACCGTTATCATCAGTGTCAACTCCTGCGGTTGCTCTTGAAGCAGAAGTTTGGTTTGAAAGACTAGCCGTTGGAGCAGTTCCCTCAAACTCATTTGCAGAGCCAAAACCAACAAAATCGACAACAGCTTCATCTGAAATACCAGTGATAGCATCAGTTTTGTTTGCAACAAGTGCAACTTTTCCTTTACTGCCTGACATGTTTATGCTACCTGTAGCATCAGGTGTTGGCAAATCTTTTGTTCCGCCACTACCAGCCGAAAGCTGAATTAGGTAGTAGCCTTTAGCTTCAACACTTCCGCTTAACGCGAGTTTATTATTCGCGAAAGCTCCAGTAGATGAAGCATATTGAATTGACCAGCCTGTCAAGTCAACATCTTCGCTTGTAGGGTTATAAAGTTCTACGAAGTCATTTTTATATTCAGCACCGGAGTTTCCTCCACCTCCGTAAACTTCGTTAATAACGACGTGGTCAGCAAGGGTTTCGCCTGTCGCACTTGCCATTGGCATCATGCCAAAAACTAAACATAGGACTATGATAATACTAATAATCTTTTTCATATTAAGCTTCCTTTCGTAATTTAATAAAATATATATTAACACCTCAAGGGTGGTTATCTAATAGCCATTCGCCCACCAAGGCGAGAAACCAGTGGAACTGTTAAAACTATACCTATAGACCCAGCAAGTCCTTGAATAACTTCGATTGCGATTAGGTCACTGTTTAAAAGTTGCAGAGCGGGATAGTCAAAAACTCTAAATAATATCAGTGTATTTAACGAAGCACCAGCAAAAGCCAAAATCAAAGTATTCGCCATAGTGCCCATGGCATCTTTACCAATGTTCATACCCGATTTTGTGAGCTCTTTTTGAGTTAAATGCGGACTATTTTCACGTATTTCGAAAATCGCAGAAGTGATTGTCATAGAAACGTCCATAACAGCACCGAGAGATGCAACTAAAATCCCTGAAACCAAAAGTCCACTAATTTTCAAACCGTCCTCAGACGTGCGAAGAACAAGTTCTTCTGCCTCAGGCATATTAAATCCATTTATAGGCGTCAACATCCCGACTATGTATGCGCAAACCCCTGCCATTGCAACACCACCGACACAGCCTATAATCGCACAAGCGGTTTTGCGTGAAACACCATTTAATAGTATAAGCGTTCCTGTTGAGGCAATCGCAACGAGAGCAACCGCCGCCAAAATGGGCGAAACGCCACGAGATATGAGCGGTATGAAAACACACCAAAGCGTAAAACCTGTGTAAATTAACCCAACGAGAGCGGACACGCCTTTTTTTCCACCTAGCCAAATTAAAAGTGCAGAAAAAACAATCAATAATCCGCCGAGGACAAACATGCGATTATAACTATCAACGGAAATCACATAAAGTTCGCCATTTTCGTCATAATCAAGCCTTAAAATAACATTTGTTCCAACTTTTATATCAATATTCGAGTAAGCGTTCACATAATGAACTGCGGATAAAATTGTTCCCTCGTGTTCACCTCCATTGATTTCAAAAGTCACTAATTGAACACCTATCCTCTGTCCCTCTGTCCAAGTGTCAGGCGAGACATCTTCTTCGAGGATTTCGGTTGCATTTGCCGAAGCAAAAATAACTTTGCTCGCCGCTGTTGGAACGCTATCGTCACTGATTTCGAGGTATACAGCAAGCAAAATAGGCAGTAAAAACAAAAAAACCGCAATAAAAAACTTTTTATTCGGCACTTTCAAGAACATCACTCCAATGTATATCTGTAAATATTTATCTATATACGATATTGTAACATTTTTTCATTGCTTAATCTACAACTTTTTGTCAAAATTATGTAAAAACCTTAGTATATAAAAATTGTAACTTATTACCAAAGAATTAGGCTGTTGACATTTGTTCTTCAGTGTAATAAAATAATTTTAATGGTAGCATGTGCGACAAATATATAAGAGCCAGAGGAGACCTGATGAAAGCAGATTTACACTTACATTCTACAATGTCAGATAGTAGTCATAATAGAAAATCGGTTTTGGAAATCGCCAAAACCAATGGAGTTACCCACATATCATTCACAGACCACGACATCACAAAATATGCAAGCGAGGGTGTTGAGCTTGCCAAAACATATGGAATTCACGCCTTTAAGGGTGTTGAAATTTCAGCGGTTGACACACAATCGGGTAAAAATGCCCATATTTTAGGTTTTGATTATAAAACCAGCCATAACATTGAAGCTCTAGCTTCTAAAACTCTGAACTATAGACACAAAAACGGTTTGAGACAAATTGGAATTTTAAAAGAACTTGGATATAAAATTGAAGTTTCGGATATAGAAAAAATTTCCGACAGTGGATATATTTACAAGCAGCATATTTTAGATTTTCTCGCAAGAACAAAGCAGACGGATTGTCAGTTTGGTGACGTATACAGAAATATTTTCAAAAACGGCGGAAAATGCGACTTCGACATCGAATACGTCGAAGCAGAAGATGCGATAAAGGCAATTATCGCCGACGGCGGAGTCGCTTGCCTAGCCCATGCAGGTCAGCAAAAATTGTTTGATGAAGTGGCGAAATTTGTCGATTTCGGCTTGAGTGCAATTGAAGTCGAGCACCCCTCACATACCGAAGAGGATATGCGAAAAACAAGAGAATTAGCCGAAAAACATAAGCTTTACATAAGCGGTGGCAGTGATTTCCATGGGAGCTATGAGCAAAGAATTAGCGAAGTTGGTGGCTACACTGCAAGCGAAGCATTTGTTGAATTTTTACTAAATAGATAACAAAAAGACCTCCATTCGGAGGTTTTTTGTTATAATAGAGGCGCAAATATCCTGAGTATTGCCAAGAAAAATAGTTTGAGTGAACCAAACCTGCCTTTTCGTTCGTAGTTATCAACTGTAACTTCGTGGCATTTTTCAAGCGTTGTCAAAAAGTCCTCTTTAATATCAGAAACGATGGACGAACCATGCATCCATACACCACATTCATAATGCAAGGCCAAACTTCTATAGTCAAGATTAATCGTTCCAACAACCGCTGTTTTATCGTCTGAAATAAACATTTTCGAGTGTACAAAACCGGGGGTGTATTCATAAACTCTAACTCCGGCGTTGACCAAAGCTCCATAAAAAGAGCGTGCCAAAAATTGAACAATTTTTTTATCGGGAATTCCCGGTAAAAGCAATCTGACATCTATGCCGGATTTCGCTGCTATACTCAACGCCGCGAGCATTTCGCCACTTATTATCAAATACGGTGATGTGATATAGACATAATTTTCCGCTCTGTTGAGCATACTCATATATAAACACTCACCAACTTGGTCATCGTCCAGTGGCTCATCATAAAACGGCTGAATAAATCCGTCAGTTTCATAAGATTTTGTCGGCATAAAGTCCGAATATCTTTCCTTTGTGTTTGTTATTGCGTCCCAAAGAGTTAGAAACATGACCGTCAAACTATAAACCGCATCGCCCTTAAGCATAACGGCAGTATCTTTCCAGTGTCCGTGTTTCACAACAGCATTAATATATTCATCTGCTAAGTTAATTCCACCTGTGAAGCCTACATTTCCGTCGATTACACAAATTTTTCTGTGGTCTCTATGGTTGAAACTGGAATTAAACATATGCGTAAATTTATTAAAAACCCTGCATTTTATGCCCATTTTTTCCATTCTCTTGGGGAAATTCGACGGCAATGTTGTGATACAGCCCAAATCATCATACATAAGCCTAACGTCAACACCTTGGCTGGCTTTTCTGGCTAAAATTTCTTCTATAGCATCCCACATCACGCCTTGTTCAACTATAAAATACTCCAAGAAGATAAATTTTTCTGCTTTTTCAAGTTCTGCTAAAAGCGCAGCTTGCTTCTCCTCTCCAAGCTTAAAATACTGCATCTGCGTATTTTTAAACAGTGGTGCTTTTGAGGTATTTTTTAGGTAATGCGACTGCTTCCCACTTTGTTTATCTATGCCCTCAAGCTCTGAAACATAATCATTTACATGGCTCATGGCTTTCTCATATTCCTCAGAAATGTTCTGATGGAATTTCATATTCTTATTTCTGAGTGCTTTACCGCTTAAGGTAAAATAAATCAGCCCACCCAAAAAAGGAACCCACGTAAATAGAATAATCCACAAAATTTTCTGCTCTTGTTGAGCCTCTCGGGTTAGAATATAAACAGCACAACAGAAGCTCAATAGTGCCAAAACTCCATAGAAAAATGTCGAATATTCGTCCAAAGCAAATCCTACTGATACAACTATTCCGAATTGTATCAAAATGGAGAGAATGATAACAAAAAGCCTCGCCAAAACAGTGCCCATATACTTTTTCAAAACAACTCTCCTTTCTCTTTTTTCTTACATTATAATATAATATCCGTTTATACTATATTAATAAATTATTCAAAAATTGTCAAGTCATTACCAAATATAAACAAAATCTATACACGTTCTAAACTTGCGTTAATATCTGATAATATTCACAATTTGTACTTTATTTCTCAATTTCCTACTGATATAATGTCAATAAATAAAGAAAAAGAGGAGTGCTAAAAATGATTGATAACGATAAAACCCCAAAAAAACCAAAGCGCAGTATTTTGTACTATTATTTTATAATTTTGATAGTCACCATGCTTTTAAATGCCTTGGTTTTTCCCAGTGTGCTAGAAGGAAAAATCGTCGAAGTCGGCTATAACGAATTTTTACAAATGGTCGAAAACGGCGAAGTCACCACTGTTTCACAGGACGATTCCAGAATTTTATTCATAACCGAGGGCGAGGATGGTACAGAAATCATCCACGAAACAGGACTTTGGCAGGATGATAATTTAACCCAAACCCTAACTGATGCAGGAGTTGAGTTCGGCACAGTTATCCCAACTCCAACCTCCCCGATTTTGACATTTATTTTTAGTTGGATGGCGCCAATTTTGATTTTTGTAATAATCGGCAGAATTTTAAGCAAATCACTTTCAAAAAGCATGGGTGGAAATTCCATGTCATTCGGAAAATCCAACGCTAAAATCTATGCTGAATCAGAAACAGGAAAAACTTTTAAAGACGTCGCCGGACAAGAAGAGGCAAAAGAGGCATTGGAGGAAGTTGTCGACTTCTTACATCACCCCGAAAAATATTCCGAAATCGGCGCAACACTACCCAAAGGTGTTTTGCTTGTCGGACCTCCCGGAACAGGTAAAACCCTCATCGCGAAAGCTGTCGCTGGCGAAGCAAAAGTACCATTTTTCTCGATTTCAGGCTCTGAATTTGTGGAAATGTTTGTTGGTATGGGTGCTGCAAAAGTTCGCGACTTGTTTAAGCAAGCAAGTCAAAAAGCACCTTGCATAATTTTCATAGATGAAATCGACACCATAGGTAAAAAACGTGGCAACGGCGCTATGGGTGGAAATGACGAACGAGAGCAAACCCTAAACCAGCTTCTCACAGAAATGGATGGATTTGACGGACAAAAAGGTGTTGTAATTCTAGCGGCGAGTAATCGCCCCGAAACACTGGATAGCGCCCTACTTCGTCCAGGCAGATTTGACAGACGTGTACCGGTCGAGCTTCCCGACCAAAAAGGCAGAGAGGCTATACTACGAGTCCATGGCAACCACGTAAAACTCGCAGAGGATGTTGACTTCAACTCCATCGCTCGTGCAACTTCTGGCGCAAGTGGCGCTGACCTTGCAAATATCATAAACGAGGGTGCATTACGTGCAGTTAGAAATGACAGAAAATTTGTTACACACAGCGACCTTGAAGAGAGTGTTGAAGTTGTCATAGCTGGATATCAGCGAAAAGATTCCACAGTTTCAAACAACGAGCGTAAGATAGTCGCATATCATGAAGTTGGCCATGCTTTGGTCGCAGCTTGTCAATCAAACAGCGCTCCTGTTCATAAAATCACGATTATCCCGAGAACTTCGGGCGCATTGGGTTATACCATGCAGATAGACGAGAGTGAGCGATTTTTGATGAGTAAAGACGAAGCTCTAAGCAAAATTGCAACTTTTGCAGGGGGACGTGCAGCTGAAAAACTCATATTCAATTCCATAACAACAGGGGCTTCTAATGATATAGAGCAGGCAACAAAAATCGCAAGAGCGATGGTCACACGTTACGGAATGAGTGATAATTTTGGAATGGTTGCACTTGAAACCGTAACAAATCAATACCTTGGTGGCGACACTTCTATGGTATGCTCACCCGAAACCGCAAGACTTGTTGACGAGGAAGTTGTTTCGATAGTCAGAAGCCAATTCGAAAAGGCTATGAAAATTTTGAGTCAACACGAGGATAAGCTACATGTAATTTCCGAATATTTACTCGAAAAAGAAACAATCACTGGTGAAGAATTCATGGAACTGTTAAATAAATAGCGTTTTCAATCTATAAGGACTGCGTTTTTGGGCGCAGTCCTTTTTTTGTGTATGATTTCACCATTTTTCCTCTTATAATTTCATGAAAATATGTCAAATATTTCATTTATCATACTTTTCTATGAGGAAAACATTTGGAACTTACTGTATAATAAATGAAACATTTTGTCTCAACTTTTAGGCTTAGATAGTTGGGCATAAGTTTGTATTTAAAATGTATAAAGGAGAAACACTATGAAAAAGCGTATTTTAAGTTCTATACTCGCACTTGCACTACTAACTGCCCTAGCACCTTTCGCACTCGCAAACTCTTTTACGGATGTATCATCAGATGCATGGTATTACAATGATGTAATGTATGCCGTCGAAACAGGTCTTGTAAACGGAAAAAGCGCAACAACATACGAGCCTGAGTCAATGCTAACTGGCGCTGAAGCTGTCAAGCTTGCAGCAACAATGCACCAATTGAACACCACAGGTTCAATCACTTTAACAGCCGGCGACCCTTGGTATCAACCCTATGCTGACTACGCAAGTGAAAACGGAGTCACAACAGGAATTCACGTAAACCGTGACTGGAACCAACCCATAACTCGTGGCGAATACATGGACTGGTTCTCAAGAGCTATTCCAAGCCTTGAAGACGAAGCAATAAACGAAATCAAAGACACAGAGCTACCCGACGTTGGCTTCTACAATGAATATTCCTATGGAATTCTTGTTCTATACAACGCAGGTGTTGTTCAAGGTAGCGGAGATGAAAGACTTGCTCTTCCAAATGACACAATCAAACGCAGTGAAGTTGCGACAATCATCGCACGCATGATGGACCCATCACGCAGAGTTGAATTTACAATGACTGATAAACTCGGTGTCATAATTGACCCACTAGAAATCACACGTCAACCCGAAGACGGATATATCGGAAAAGACCAAGCACATTATCTTTCTCTTTACGTTGTCGGCGGTGTAGAACCATACACATTTGAATGGCAAATGCTTAAGAACAGTGAATGGGAAACAGTTGTCGATGGTGAGCACTTCCTATATTCTGACACTAACGCATTACTAGCTCGAATACTTCCAGTTGATCATACATTTAGATGCATTATCACAGATGCACAAGGCACCAGCGTAACAACCGACATGGCAACATTAACTGTCGGAGAAAATTATACTAGGTAGAATAGAAGGTGAATAACATGAAAAGAATACTAAGTTCAATTTTAGTGATTGTATTAGTACTATCTTTAGCTCCCATGACATTTGCGGCAACTGCTTTTACAGATGTCGCATACAGCGCATGGTATTTTGAGGATGTTGCTTATGCAGTTAGCAATGGACTTGTAAACGGAAAAACAAGTACAACTTATGAACCCGAATCCCAGTTAACCGCCGCAGAGGCAGTTAAACTTGCCTCAGCTATGCACCAACTCGACGAGGACGGAAAAGTCACTCTTGAAGCTGGCGACCCTTGGTATCAACCCTATGTTGACTATGCAAAAAATGAGAAAATCATCGACAAAAATTATAACTGGAATACACCAATAACACGTGGTGAATACATGGATATTTTCTCAAGAGCATTGCCGGATTCAGAACTCACACCGATTAACACAGTTATTAACAATTCAATCCCCGATGTTGACATAAGCGATGATTATGCAGAGGGAATTTATAAACTTTACCGCGCAGGCGTTCTTCAAGGAAGCGACAGTGCAAGAAATGCATTTCCTGACGATACAATCAAACGCAGTGAAGTCGCAGCGATTTTAACACGTATGATGGACAGCTCTCGCAGAATTACATTCACTTTGGGCGCACCCGAAACAAGTGAATTGCAATTTGCTTATCAACCCGCCGAGACTGTTAATTACAAAGAAGGTGTTAACGCAACTGTCACAGTAACTCCAGCTGGTGGAACAGAGCCATATTCATATCAATGGCAAGAATATTATGTTGACGAATGGCGTGATATAAATGATGGCGATTATGTCATCGATATACACTATTCGACATCAAAATACCAAGGCACAAAAACACCAAGCCTTACTGTCAGTGAATTTAGCGCTGACACGAAAGTTAGATGCATCGTAACCGACGACGAGGGCGAAGAGATTATTTCAGATGGAACGGTTATGACACTGATTCCCGACGAATTGACTATCAGAGATTATACCGACGCAGGCTCATATAAATCAGGTGACTTACTTGACATGACAATTGACATCACAGGCGGAGTAGCACCATATAAATATGTGTTGCAATTCGAGCAAGGCGGTGTTTATAGTGACCTTATAGTCTATGACAATGAGTACAGCACAAAGAAGATTTATTCTGAAATAGTCGACCCATCAGGGCAAATTCTTGACATGACTTTCAAATGGATTGTAACAGATTCCGAGGGAACAAAAGTTGAAACCGCTCCCATAAAACACAGCTATATCAGAGATACAACTGAGGCTTTGACTATTGTGACCCAGCCTGTCGACACAAAAAGATATGTTCAAGAGTTCGCAAATTTCTCCGTTGTAGTCACAGGTGGCACTGCACCTTATACATATCAATGGTATTTGGTGGATGGAAAAGTTACATCTCCCATGACCACTCAAACCCGTTCGGTTTTGACATTCGCTGTCGACAATACAAAGTTTAACAATCATTACTATTGTATAGTCACAGATTCAAGTGGCAACTTCGTCAAAACTGAACAAGCAGAACTATTACAAGGCAACGGTTCTGACATCAAGGTCACTAAAGAGCCTGTGTCTGTTGAGCTTAAAGCCGTTGGTGATGATGTCAAATTCTCAGTAACTGTAAGCGGTGGAGAAGCTCCATATTCTTACACATGGTACCAATTGCAGGACTTAAAAGCTACCGTTATTGGTAACAGCAGTACTGTAAGCGTAAATGACCTAGATGCTGATAATTTCAAGAGCGACTATTACTGCATTGTCGCCGACTCCAGAGGCCATGCTGTCTCCACTGATTTTGCCAGTATTACAGCAGAACCCATGGAATTTACTAGATATACTACAGGAAACTTAACTTTTACAAGTCCATTTAGTAAACTGAGTATAAATCTTGGAGTTTCAGGCGGAGTAGCTCCTTATACATACGAATGGTTATTTAGTACGGAAACTTCAAAACATAACTCATTTCACGATTGGGAAGCTGAACTTGGCACATACTACACTCCAGAGCAAACCAACACGAGCGATGAAACTGTCATGACATTCACAGCTGATCAATCCTTGTACGAAGGAATGTCTGCAACTGTTACATGCTATATTACTGACGCAGTGGGCAATACCTTAACATCCAAGGATTACGTAGTTCGTTGCCCAATTTGGCCTTAACCCATGAATAAGTATTAATTTTAAAAGGGTGTTGTATTTGACTAGGGGTATTTACAATTATTTGTAAAATCAGGTGGTGCTGACTCTGCAATTAAATATGCTATAACGAAAGGTAGAGATAATATGGGTTTTTTTGATAAAAAAGAATGTGATATTTGTGGTGAAAAAATAGGTTTACTTGGCAATCGCAAGCTTGAGGATGGAAACATGTGCAAAGACTGCGCAAAACTCCTCTCCCCTCTTTTTGACGAGCGCCGTAACTCAACTGTAGACCAAATTAAAGAGCAACTTGAATACAGACGACAAAACGAAGAAGCTGTCAATGCGTTTTCTCCAACTCGCTCAGTCGGCAGAGATAATGAAATCAAAATTGACGAGAGAAACGGCACATTTATCTACTCTCAAAGAGATAATTGGAGGGATTTAAACCCTGATGTTATCTCACTTTCACAAGTAATGAGTTGCACCATCGATGTAAAAGAAAGAGAACAAGAAATTTATCGTCCAGGCCCTGAGCGTGAGCGCTTCAACCCACCACGTTATAAAACGGAATATGAATTTTGGGTTGATATTCAATTAAATAGTCCTTGGTTTGATGATATCAAATATAGATTGAATGAAAGTTTCCATGATGTAGACAATCGCCACAGCCCAGAATACAGAAAATACGAGCAAATCGGTTTTGAAATTTGCCAAGCGTTGGGCAGACCAATGCAAGGCGGTTATCCTCCACAAGGCGGTTACGCACCACAACAAGGCGGTTATCCTCCACAGGGTGCTTACGCACCACAACAGGGCGGTTATCCTCCACAACAGGGCGGTTATCCTCCACAACAAGGCGGCTATCCTCCACAGGGCGGTTATCCTCCACAGGGTGCTTATGCTCCACA
>CAYJLH010000031.1:0-27098 GCA_964370925.1 uncultured Oscillospiraceae bacterium
CATAAAATCCTCCCTTCGTATTGTTTAACGTATGAGTGAGTTAAAATGTGCGGATGAAATTAAAAATATTTTTATTTTATGAAAATAGCTGTCTGCAATACGCAAACAGCTCAGACTGTAGAAAAAACTCTTTTCGGGGGAGCTCGAGGGTTCAAATCGAAGATTTGAAAGGCGGCTCTTAAAAATGTGCCAGTGGCACATTTCAACCGCCGTGGCTTTTCAGCAGAAAAGGAAGCCCTCGCTCCTTTTTTTGATACATGTTTTTGCCGTGATTAACATTATATCATATTTTGAGCTATTTCTTTTTTTTATTTGTCACCTATCTATTGTATCATAACACATAATTTTAAACCCACCAAAATCACAAGAATTTTGGTGGGTTGGTTCTGAAAAGATATACTAAATGTTTGCAAGCCTTAACATATTTTCTTCTGTGTGATTATTACCAGTCTCTGTAAACTTGCTTGAAATTTTAAATAGACAGCATTTTTGCATAAGAGTCCGTTCCACTTCACAGCATATGATGAAGAGGGGAGTGGCAGCAAGTTATGATTGCTCGAGCGCTAATGCAGCAACCAAAGCTTATAATCCTTGAAGAGTTGATAAATCATCCAGATTTTGTTTACTTTAGAAGTTTAGTGTGCTACAATAAGCTCAACAAAGATTAATAAGGAGCAAGATATGCATTTTAAACTGCAAAAACCGAAATATATTGGCAAAACAGTTTTAGCCTCGCTTGCTTATTTTTTGCTAATAACGGCATTTTTTTACCTGCTAATTGTTCGTATAATGCCGACTTATGTCGATGTTCCGACTAGGACCGAACTTGAGCAAACCGATTTAAGCACTGACTTTGTGCGCTTAGGCTCGGGCTTAGCTGAGCGATATAAAGGCAAGTTATATGAACCCTCCGATTTTACAGGGGCAGAGTTGCCCACGGGCGACAGTGACGCAAGATATATGACATTTCGCATCATGCTAAACATTCCCGCAGGCAAAATCTACGGCATCACTGGGCTTACCTCCGCTTATTCACAAAAGGTCTATGTAAACGGGCAACTGCTTTCCACTGTAGGGCAGGTCAGTGATAATGAGGAGGATTTTATTCCAAAAACCGATTATTACACCATCTACTTTATGCCCGAAACCGATGCCACCGAAATTGTTATTCAGCTTGCTCATTTTAACCACAGAAACGGTCATATCAACAATATTTTCTTAGCCGAGCAGCAGGTGATAGCCGCCCGAAATCGCATGGAATTTTTAGCTGACGGCCTTGTGCTTGGTGTTTCGCTCACTATTTCCATCTTCTTTTTCGGTATGTTTTTGTTCAACCGAAAAAGGACGAGCTTTTTGTGGTTCTCGCTTTCCTGTTTTTGCTCAGCGGTGCATTACTCAATATTCCATAACAAGGATATAATGGTATTGTTGCCTGATTTGTCGTGGTACGTTTCTCATAAAGCAGAGGCAATTGCCATGATAGGGTTTTATGTTTTTCTACTGATTTTTGTAGTTTCAATGCTTAGAATTCACATCGCCAAACCGATAAAATTTACTTTTCTTGGTGTTTTTGCTTGCATAATACTTTACTATATTTTCCTGCCATCCACAGTATACAGTGAGTACATATATTCGTTTATTTACTTTTCATTGGGTGCTCTGTTTTTGTCGACATTTTACATTGCATGGTGTGCTTTTAAAGAGCGGGCATTTACCCAATGGGAAAATATTATTGTCGTTTTCAGCTTGTTTCTTGTGTTGACAACAGCGGTTATGGAGGGGCTGACCTACTTCAACCGCTCGTGGTATTTTCAGCCTTACTCCACCATGCTTATAATATTCTTCAACGCCATAACGCTCACTATGCATTTTAGGCGCACGGAGCAAGAACTGGTAAAAACTCAAGCCAAACAGCATGAAATATCTGAACACAATGCCATGCTCAAGCGAGTGAGTAATATGAAAACCGAGTTTCTGGCGAATACCTCGCATGAGATGCGAACTCCTCTTACAGTTATGTCAGTCGGCATACAGACTGCGGTTGAGATTCTTACTGACGGCGAGATGACACCGGAAAACAAAGAGACGATTGGCCTCTTAAACGATGCTCAGTCGGAAATTATCCGTCTGTCTCGAATGGTCGGGGGGATGCTTTCACTCAACTCTTTGCAAGCGAACACCGGAAAGGTGCGATTAAATTTTTCGAAGTTGCTGAAAAATACATCAGACATGCTCGGACTGATACTTTCAAAGCGTGGTAATAAGCTGAAAACCGATATAGAGGATAATCTGATAATTTACGGCGACGCTGATTTGCTGTCACAGGCTCTTATAAACATCATTCAAAATGCAAATGCCCATACGACTTCAGACACCATATTCCTGTCGGCAAAGACTGAAAAAGACAAAATCACAGTTTGTCTGCAGGACAACGGTTGCGGTATTGCGCCTGAGCTTTTGCCCCATGTTTTTGAGCGCGGTGTTTCTGACGGAGGAACAGGTGTTGGACTCTATTTGTGTAAAACAATTCTGCAATCACACGGCGGCGATATTTGGATTGAAAGCGAGCAGGGCAAGGGAACTCAGGTGTACTTTTATTTGCCGATTTATGAAGGACAATACGGAGGTGAGCATTAATGCCTGAAATTAAAAAATGCATCCTTCTTGTGGAGGACAATGAAAAGATATTGCAAGGAAACAAAAGGATGCTCGAGCGGCGAAATTATAAGGTTGCTACAGCGTCCACACTTCAGCAGGCGCAAGATATTCTAAGCCAAGTGAACCCCGACTGTATTGTACTAGACATCATGCTCCCCGACGGAAGTGGGCTTGATTTTATGCAACAGCTGAGAACAGAGAAAAACAGCACGATTCCGATTTTACTGCTCACCGGACTTGCCGAGCAGTCGGATATAGTCAAGGGTTTTTCCTACGGCGGTGACGACTACCTTGTAAAGCCGTATGATTTTCAAGTGCTGATTGCGCGGGTACAGGCACTGCTTCGCCGCTATGAGCAGGTGCCGGACAAAGTGGTAGTGGATCGTTTGAGCCTTGATATTGTGGCATGTGTCGCTACACTTGATGATATAGATTTGCTACTGACTCAAAAGGAATTTGCCATGTTACTTACATTTTGTCAAAACAAAGATCGATATGTAAATGGTGAATATCTATATGAAAAAGTTTGGAAACTGCCCCTTCAGAGCAACAGCACCGCACTTCACAACACCATAAGAAGACTGCGATCCAAACTTGTCGGTAGTGACTACTGTATCACATGGTCACGAGGAGAAGGATATTGTTTCGAGCGTGAATGAGATTAAATTGAGATGAGGTTGTTAATTTTGACAATCTCGCCACTTTTTTTCTCATTTGGTGATATATTTATAATATGGGATAATTATACTACAATGAAAGGAGGTGCAAAACGTGAGAATTGTTGAGGGTAGAAAAAAAGCATATCCTACTATTTTAAATGTAGGGGCACTGGAGGGTGATTGTTTTTCTGTTTCACTTGACAACGGGCATACAATTTTGCTTGAATTGGCGGACGAAACCGAGCGTTTTCCCTTTAATGAGCTGATAAAGCGTGAGCTCTTTGACAAACCGCAAACCGACGGTACACGCCTTTTTTGGCAGGACGGAACCTCACTCAGTATAGAGCAAATATTTGAGCTTCTGGGCAGCCGGGACTCGAGACAACTCTAAGCGTAGCATTTTATAATATAAAATAAGAAAAATGGAGTGAACTTACAGTATGAAAAAGAAAATAATATCGACAATACTTGCGTTGACAATGATTGTGGGAATGTTCCCGCTCCCTGTGCAGGCAGAAGACGAGCCTTTTCAAGGTGGCACGGATATTTTCAGCTATTCAAAGCCCACCGAGCTTCTTAATAATGTGCCGGATAACCTTTATGGCGATATAGAGCTCAGCTCTGGCGAGTATAAGCCCCATTTGCTGGTTGCCGAGCATGAAATTGTTCTGCAACAAGACAGTAATGTTCACGGTAGTGGCGCTTTCAACAGTGATGGCAGATGGATTTTTGACGGCGACAGTCAGAATTTAAGCCTAGTTAGCTCTGCGAGTGCTTTGAAAAACGATTCCGTGGGTTCAACCTTTGGCAGCGACCCGATGTTTTTGGAGGGTGTAGCCTTTGACCCCACAGGCTCGGGGCGTGATGACCACATCGCCTATGTCTATGTCAATTATTATGTTAGCCCCTCCACAGGACAAGTAGACATAAACAAACCTTATTTGGTATTGATGGTAGTAGATGCGGTCAATAATACCAATGTTACCTCGGTAAGCATAGGGCACGGTGCTACTCAAATGCAATGGCTAAACGATGTGCCGAATTACTCCATGGGCAACTACATAGATATAACGGCAGGTGACTATGACGGTGACGGTATGGATACCTTTGTGGTGTACCACCCAAAAGTAAACGAACCCTCTATTATTGAGTACGAACTAGACGGGAAAACCCTGAAACAGCTCCACAGTAAGGACGTATTTGGCGACAGCAATCCATTGTCGGCATATATTAAGCCGGCAAGCGGTACTTCTGTTCCCTATAACCAAGCGACTATCAGCTTGGCGACCGGTGACTTCAACGGTGATGGTATAGAAGATTATGCAACGGCGGTGGGTACTACAGTTATTAACGGTAGTGAGGACGGCGTAGATTTCACAGGTCAAAATATGACCGCTGACGATTTGAAGCAATATGTCACCGAAATCAGCATA
Organism: uncultured Oscillospiraceae bacterium; assembly: GCA_964370925.1. Taxonomy (GTDB): domain Bacteria; phylum Bacillota; class Clostridia; order Oscillospirales; family Oscillospiraceae; genus Heteroscillospira. The sequence goes on from CAYJLH010000031.1 coordinate 4,751, forward strand.
TTTGAAAATGGCGGTGCCTTGACGAGTGTCTCAGGTGGCGCACACACTCTTTACTCCGATGACGCCAACGGTGCTACCGGCGGTACTGATTTCACCATGCTGTATCAGGGTAATATTGCCGCAGGCGATATCGACAACGACGGCACCGACGAAATTGCCGTTGTCGGCTACAGAAATAAGATAACCCTAAATAACGGCGAGGTGCAAAATGTTTACGACTACAACGGCGGACACTTTGTTGCAGGTGTGGTGGATAAGTTTGCAGGCGATAGTAGCAGATCGTTTCGCATGGCAATAAATTCCGACATATCAGATTCCGTCTCCAGATATCAATTTCGCATGAACGAGTTCACCAAGGACGGCTTCTACGGCGACGACACAGGCGGAGATTTTCAGGCGATCAGCCCCCAAATTGCTGTGGAAATTGCCAGACTTGACGGTGAAAATTCCGCTGAGACCATTATGATTGCCGGCGATATTTACTCCCTCGGCACAGGTGCCGATTATTTGGGAAGCGCAGGTAAACCGGTTTTAAACAAGGAGTATTCAACCTCTTATTTTAGTGGAGCTATAAATAATATTCACGGTGAACCCGCACATCACACCTTTGTATCCGATATCATCAAGGGTAACTTTGACGGTAATGATTACGGGCGTGAGCAGTTTTATGTCGTCGCCATGCATGTCGGAGACGGTGAGAGGTATTCGGCATTGGGCGGTTTTGTCGGCGGCACATATAACAACGAAATCAATCCTGCTACAGGCGAGAATCTAGAAAACTATGTTGCAAGTCTTACGGGTTATTATTCCAGCTCTTTTGGACATGACCATGATAAAGACACACGCCCTCTGCAAAATGCACTGTACAGCGGAAGCAATGCTATAAACTTCGTACCCATCGCCGCCGACACCGATGATGACGGTATTATGGTGCGCTTTAGTGAGAAAACAGATGCAGTAACAAATCCCGAGGTTGTTGCGGTGCTTCAAGCTGCCCCCTACTTTGAGGAAACGGCGGTAAATGGCTTTGAACCGCAAGGCTCCACGAGCTACACAGTGTCGCAGACCTATGAAACAGGCTTCGGCTCTGCCGATAATGTAAGCTGGAGTATCGGTGCGGCTACGGAATTGGAGGTGAAATTTTTAGGCGCATTAACGATTAGTGCGCAGGCCGGCTATGTCGGCTCACACAGCTCTGCCTATGAACAAGCCTTCACCGAAACACATTCCACAACCTTTGAAGCGACCACAGAGGATCAGGTTGTTGTAAGCACAATCTCGCTTGTAAACTATGTCTATGATGTTTATGATGAAAATAAGGGTTGGGTTGAAAACGGCTTGGTTATAAACTACCCCTTAGCACCCAGCTACTATCAATATTCAATAGATGCCTATAATGCGATGGTGGATGTCTTTGCACAAAAGGTAGCAACGTATAACAGCGAAAATAAGAACGCAAACGCAAAAGTGACCATAGAGAAAATTGTGGAGGGTACACATATCCCTGCCGACAATGAGGGAAATCCGCAGGCTTACAGCAATGCTTTTACCGATCTCGCTACAGACGGCAAAACGCTGAGTGTCGCAGGGGTGAACATGAGCCAATCGCCAGGTTCAGTGACAAGCGAATGGTCATACGAAAACTCCACCACGAACTCTAAAGTCGATAATCACGGCTTTGAACTCAGCGCTTCCATAATGGGAGGCGTAGGCGTCCCGGGCAACGGCTTTTTGGCAGGCGTTTACGGTGGCATTGAATATACCAATGAACGTAGTAGCTACGTTACAACAGTAGAGGCGCAAGGTGCAAGTGGTACTGTTACGAACATAACACCCGACGACGTGAAAGGTCTACCTCAAACCGAAAACCTCAGTGTCGGAGACTACCACTTTACTTGGCAGTTCGGTTATTGGGACATTGACCTCGATGCGATAGGCGAGGATAAAACCCCAGTTTACGGCTATGTCACCTCAAATGTCGGTATGCCGGCTGTAGCACCTGAGAACTTTATCTATAGTTACAACTCAGACGGCGACCTTGTGCTCAACTGGGACGCAGTTGTGCAGCAAGGAGACAATGCGAGCGACAAAAATTATCGCCCTGAGGCAAAAGGCTACAATATCTATAATATAGACAGATGGGGTAGTGTGACAAAGGTCAATGCCACTGCGATTGATGCACTTACATACACTATCACAGGCCTTGAAAGTGAGGCAAGTTACTCATACTTTGTCGCCGCTACCTACGGTGGCAGTGGAGCTGTCGGCTACCCCTCGGAGATTTTAGATATAGTAGCACCCACAGAGTTCCATACCCTCAGCTACTCGGTGGACAATCCCACAAGGGCGACGGTGACGGGTAAGGTGGGCAATACAAATACCCTACCAACTGACAGTTACACGGAAGGCTCTTTCGTAACCCTTTCGGTTAAAGCGAGTGACGGCTATCTGATTTCGGGATATACCATAAACGGAAAGCAGACAGATATCACACCCGCACAGAATTATAGCCATATTATAGCCATGCGCGAGGATACAGAGATAATATTTACCACCAAGAGAAGCAATAGCGCTATTATTTTTAGTGCGAACCCCGATAGTATGGGCAGCGTCAGTGCCAAAACCGCTGAGGGCGGTTTGAATATCCCTCAGGACCCCTATGGCACAACTATCAGCGGTGCGGTAACCTTTACGGCAACACCCCAGAGTGGCTATCGCTTGGTGTCGTGGAAGATAGAAGAGCATCCAAATGGCTTTGGTGCGCCCTCTGTGGATACCACAATACCGGCAGACAGTAGCAGAGAGCTAACCTACACTCCCTATACTTTGGGCTGCGTGGTCACAGCAAACTTTGCCGCTATACCCGGTGGTGCGTTTACCCTGACGGTGAACGATACTATATTCGGGTCAATCGAATTAAAGGATTCGGCAGGCATGGTGATTGATGTTCCTGCGAGCGGAACGATTTCTATGCAGGACGGAGCGAGCGTTACAGCTCGTGCAATACCCGATGAAGGATTTTATTTCGACCGCTGGACGGGCGACCTCGTTAACGCATTTACCGAGGAAACCACATTTACTGTCACAGAAAATATGAGTATAGGCGTAGAATTTTATGCCGAATTGACATCTAAACTTAACTTTGCTGTGTCCACATTAGAAGGAAAAAATGGAGGAACCATAAAAGCGATGTTGGGCGATATCGCAGTAACTAGCGGGATGACGGTTCCCCTCAATGCAATAGTCATCTACACAGCCATCCCCAACGAGGGTAATGTTTTTGACGATTGGGAGTATATCTCTGGCTTTGACAGTGCGATCACGTACCCTACCGATAACCCCCTTGAGTTGCCGTCAAATTATATTGGGCTTGTTGCAAGATTTAAAGAGGCAACTGTAAGTAGCGTCGACATCACGCTCAAAAATACAGGCGCAACAGAGGCATATATGAACCGTGGCGAAACTGGCTCATTCCAGTTGCTTTCGTCAGTAGTAGGCGATCCGATAGATTTGGTACAGGGTGTCACTTGGTCGTTAAGTGGTGAAAACCATTCTGGTACGAGTATCACCGATGAGGGCCTACTCATAGTAAACCGCAATGAGACTTCAGACAAACTCACTATAACTGCGACTTCAACTGTAGATACAAGTAAAACAGATACCTTTGAAGTTACGATAAGCACACCTAACTATATAGCAACAGTAGAGGGCGGTACATTTAAAGTAGGTGGCTCTACAGTAAATGGCACGGCGAATATTCCGTTTAAGGCAGGCGACATCGTGGAGCTTGTACCCACTGTGCCTGATGGCATGGAACTTGACCGCTGGCAGGTCTTGCAAGGCAATATCAGTATAAGTGAAAATGGTGGAAAATACACCTTTGTCATGCCAAGCGAAGAGGTCGTTGTCAAAGCTATCTTGCGTGAGATGCAGCCTGTAGTCACCGCTGTGCATGTAACGCCCGAGACTATCAGTCTAAATGCAGGAAGTGAACTGACCTTTTCGGTACGCCTTGATGGCACGAACATTAAGGAACATACAGCCGATTGGTATGTGACAGGCGCAGTCGACCCATACAGCGCCGATAACACAGACGGCACAAGGATAGATGTTAATGGTAAGCTGAGTGTATCAAGCAACGAAACAGCAGGTACAAAACTAACCATAACAGCCATTTCGGGCGGAAAAAGCGGAACCGCGACGGTGACGATTTCCGATATACCCGACACTACCTATTCTGTGACGGTAAATGGCGGTAGCGGGTCAGGCTATTATGTAGCAAATAGCACAGTTACGATAGCACCGCTTGAACAAGCAGGTAAAGAGTTTGACGATTTTACCATTGTCAGTGGAATAAATGAGATCGACTTGACAGTCGGTGCAAACAATGTTAGCACTTTCAATATGCCGTCAGAGCCTGTCGAAATCACAGCAAATTATACCGACATAGAATACAGTTTGTGGATGGGCTTTGATGAAGGGCAACTGGGGCTTGCCACCCAATCCGATGATGCCGAAGTGACCTTTACTATCAATAACGGTACTCCCATTAACGGTGAAAACACGCAGTCTCAAGCTAACAAAATCAAAACTAATTATGGCGACACAGTCACAATGACTGTCACAATAACAAATCCGGATAAAAAACCTGGTGATGCGCTCTTGTTCTGGGGCACAGAGCTATCGTCAAATCCGGCACCTCAAAAATCAGGCATTATTCTACAATCCACAAGCGGTAATTCGGCTGAGTATACCTACGACTTCACGATAACGGGTGACATGTTCTTCTCCCTCGAAGTCGTGGACAAAATCGATGTCACTGAGGTGCGTTTTTACGAGAATTTTAACGACCCAGACGAGTTCATGCAAGGTGTACCGCTTCAACAAGATAAGAGTTTTTCTAATTACAAAAAGATATATTCTGGCGATATGGAAAAAGCGGCGGCACAGTTTGCCAGAGTGGGCTATTCCGTAAATAGTTGGAACACGATGCCCAACGGCACAGGTACTACTGTAAACTATACCGACGAGTACACAGGACCTCTATACCTCTATGCACAGTGGTCTGGTCTCACCTTGGTGGATCAGCGACTTAGCTTTGACAATCAGGAGATAGGGGACAAGGGAATAGGCGATAGTTTTACGCAGACGGTAAGAAATGCAGAAACTCCTGTGACCTATCACTCGACCAATACCGCCGTTGCCACAGTAGATGGGAAGTCGGGCGCAGTCGAGATAGTTGGTGTCGGCACTGCAAATATTGTAGCAACTGCCATTCAGCAAGACCCTTATAACGGCGCTACTGCAAGCTATAGCATAAGTGTAGACAATAATTCCACTGAACTGCAAGATTCTATCACAATCTTTGATGCAGATTTCCATGATCTTCGACAAGTCATCGTAAACGGAAGAACGATGAGCATCAGCTCAAAAGGTGCGCTTTCGGGTTATCCCGGTTATTCCTTCAACGGCGGAGTTATAGGCATAGTTGAGGAAGGCTCTGTTAAAGTCACTCTGTACAAGGAATTTCTTGCAACCTTGCCGGAAAACCAATACAATATTGCGATAAGTACTGCGAAAGGCACAAGTGTAATAGAAGGCACACCACCCGCAAAGAGTGATAATCTCACACTTATCATAAACGATGGCGGTATAGGCGCAAGTGGCTCGGGCACATATGCCACAGGAAATATGGTAACAGTAGATGCCGGTACAAAAATAGGCTATACCTTTAGAGGTTGGACAATAAACTCCGGCGACATAACACTTTCTAACTCCGCTTCCTCCATCACTCAACTAATTATGCTAAATGACAATGTTACACTAACTGCCAACTGGAGCGAGGGCGTTACAGACGATGACACAGGTGGCAATACTACCGGTGGCGGTGGCGGTGGCGGCGGTGGTGGTACCGTTGACATTGAAGGTGAGTACAGCATCATCGTCCGCGCTGAGGGTGAAGGCACTTTGACTGTGCTTGATGAAGACGGAGAGCAAGTGGAAAGTGGTGACATCATTCAAGGTGGCGAAAAGCTGACGATACAAGCTACCTCCGAGATGTACGAGCCGATGATATTTGTCAACGGTCATGAGTTTAAAAATGGCGGTGAATATGCCATTTACGCCAACACCGAAATTGTAGCACGATTTAGCGAGGAGAAAGCTCTACTAGGCATACCCTACTACCTAAACGATGAGGGCGCAAAGGTATTTTTGGGCTTTGCGGCAGACCTAAATAGCGACGGTGTGATAGAGGATGAAGAGTATTTAGCTCCGCAAGATACCGAGATTTTGTTCATGGAAAATCCAAAAGAATTCACCGATATTTCGGGGCACTGGGCGATGCAATACATAGAATTTGTCACACAGCGTGAGCTGTTTTTGGGAACAAGCGCAACTGAGTTTTCGCCCGACGACGCGATGACCAGAGCGATGTTTGCCACAGTGATTGGTCGTTTACATGAGAGAAGCTACGGCGAAATCACACAAAGCGACGAAGAAATCTTTACAGATTGCGACTATAGTTCATACTACGGCAAATATGTCGCATGGGCGGCCGACAGCGGTGTAATCACCGGTGTGGGCAACAATCTCTTCCTGCCTGATGAGCAAATAAGTCGTGAACAGATGGCAACCATTCTTTTCCGCTATGCCGAGCTTATAAATGCCCTTCCGCAAGAAAGCGATGAGCAGCTCACCTATTCGGATAAAGATAATATCTCCGATTGGGCGACAGATGCGGCACTGTTTACCCAAACAACTTTGATAATCAAGGGCAAAGAGGACGAGCGCTTTGCACCGCAAGACAAAGCTACAAGAGCAGAGGTCGCAACGATTATCGAGCGTTTTATCGAATATACCCTGTCCGAGTAGATAAGACGATGCACAAATAAAATAGCTGAAACAAAATAATGTAGGGGCGGTCGTTTGAACCGTCCCTACAATTTTTATGGGTTATGATAATTTAGTTGTAGGTCAAGATAGACTTGCAATTCATTTACAAAGCGTGAAAGATGAAAGCCATCGCACACTGCGTGATGTACTTGTATTGCTAATGGAAGCATCACCTTATCGCCTTCGGAAAAATACTTTCCAATAGTAAAAATAGGCAGCAGGTAATCATATCCTTTTTGTAAGTTTAAATTAAAACCTGTAAAACTTGTCCATGGTATACAAGAAACATTAAAAAAATTCTTACCTAACAATGGTTTTGAATTATGAAAATCGCTTTTATATTTGGACATATCATCAGCATAGCTTTTCAAAAACAATTCAAAATCCGTCGTATGTTCTGTCCATATATTTGTGATTGTTTCTGTTTCCTTATGAAAAACTGTATAACAAGGGTTTGAATAATCATAAAAACCAACATTCTTATCTTCATCTATATCCATACGAAACTCTTTATGTGAATTGACAATTTGCGAAAGTGCATAAAGCATCACAGGAAAAAACTTTCGTTGGTTTGCTCTGATAAATTTCAAGAAAATTGTTATATCTAAGTTCACTGTCATACTGTAGGTACAAGGGACGGTGTTAAAATAGTGATTGTAGCTATCTTTTCTGTTCCAACTTTGCATATCAATTTTATTAAACATTATTAAATGCCTCCTAAATCTTATTTGTAGTTAGCAGTGATTTAGAAGGCTGTTTTGTTTGTATCAACCATATTATCTCCTATCATTGGTTATAAAATTTACAGTATATCTATAATATCTGGTTTTAAACAATTTATATATCTCATATTATACCAAAAATTCATTCATCATTCAAGTTATTCAAATTCGTTGATTAATGTGGAAATATTTGCTATAATAATAAAAAGGCTTACATATTTATTGCCTAGCAAGACTGTGAAGTCATTCCTTTATCTTTCATTAACTATCCTGATTTTATGAGGTGACGATATGAAAAAAAGTATATTGCGGTTTTTTACATTCTTATTTATGCTACTGATATGGGTGATAATGAACGACGGCGCACTAGGGCTAAATACAATCTTTGGTGCATTGGTTACAATAACTGCCATATTTGTTTCTGGCAAGTTACTTGGCTTTGATTACGCTGATGTTTTTTCACTGCCACCGCTTAGGATGTTCACTTATATTTTGTTTATGATTCGTGAAATATATGTGGCAGGTTTTCGTGCTACACGCATGATAATCACAGGGGATATAAACCCAGGTTTTGTGACTGTTTCGCTAGATTCTCGCATAAAATCACCGTATTTACGAAACTTAGTTGCAACGTCCATAACTCTCACCCCAGGTACAATCACTGTTGACCAAAAAAATGGAGATTTGGTGGTACTTTGTCTCCACTGCTCTGCGGAAGCGCCCTCTCCGGCGGTTGCTTTTGAGCATAGAATGGTAAAAATTCAAATGGATAAAGATAAGGGCGAAATTCCAGAAAAGGAGAGATAGAATGTTCTTGGATATTATTATTGTTGTACTTATTCTTGCTGCATTAGCAAGTGGTGTGCGCATTTTGATAGGGCCATCTTTATGGGACAGACTACTCGGCGTATCACTTGTATGCAGCAAACTAATACTGGTTATTGTGATTTTTTCCCTAACCAAGGGTAGTTCGTTCTACCTCGATATTGCGCTAGTTGTTGCCATGCTTGGTTTTGTTGGTACAACATCGCTGTCGACATTTTTGAGGAAAGGTAAGTAATACAGGAGGGGTAACTATGGAGTTTATAGGGTACACACTTATAGTTATTGGAATGTTTTTTATAGTCGTGGGTATAGTTGGGGTATATAGGTTTCATAACTTTTACTCTCGATTGCTCTCAGCAGCAGACATTGACACAGTTGGACTTATGACAATCCTTGGAGGTGTCGCATGTTTGAGCGGGTTTAATTCGTTTACATTAAAGCTCATGCTTATTCTTGGTTTGCTCGTGATACTAAACCCCGTTGTAACCTCGTCGATAGCTGCATCCGCTTTTTTCTCCGGCTATAAACTGATGCAAGAGGAAGACAAAGAAACAAATGAGGAAACGAAATAAAGTTTCATGATTTAGCCCGACCTAAGGTAGAGTGGAGGTATAATATGATTGAAAAGTTAGTGTTCATATTTATGATATTGACAGCTCTTTATGTAGCAATGACAAAAAAATTCAAGCGAATGGTTATTGCATTAGCGACATTTTCCCTACTTGCGTCATTTTGCTATCTGCTATACCATGCGCCTGACGTTGCACTAGCGGAAGCGGTTATTGGTAGTGCACTCTCAACGATATTGTATATTGTAGCACTAAAAAAACATCGCTCTTTTTACATATACTTTTCATCAAAGAAAAATGTGAGCGACCATAAAATTTTATCTGACACTGAGGATGTTGTGTCTAAGATTTTCCAGTATTGCGCTGCCCACGAGTTAGGAGTACAGCATGTGTTTACATGGGAAACACCTACTCGTATTGCAAGTGAGCATCTTTATGATATCATTATCTCATGTAATGACAAAATTGTCACTGTATATGGCTCTGAGGTTGAACAACATGTTGTAGCAATACGGGAGTTGCTTGAGCATGACCTTGGCAACAATCGTGTCTGTTTTAAAAGCCTGAAGGATAGCGAAATAGTTTAACAGCTCCTAACACAACAGAACAGGAGAGGAGGTGCTGAAAATCATGCGTTTATTAAAAACATTCGGAGTGTGCTCCGCTTTTCTTGCCGGTAGTTTAACATTGATACTTTCCACTGGAACTAAAGCTGTAGAAGTTCATGAACTTACTTCGCTATTCATGGAAAATTATATGACAGATACAGGTGCTCAAAATTCTGTAGCTGCCATATATCTAAACTACCGCATTTTTGACACAGTATTTGAGGCACTTATGCTGCTGGTGTGTGTCATGGCGGTTATTCATTTTTCTCGCCATGGTGATGACTCAGTGCCTCTGCATCATCACGTCTTTTACACCGATACAGACGACGAGCGCTCTAAGAGTAACATCGGTGCAATTATTCCCATTATTCTGCTACTAGGCGCATATCTAATCATAAACGGGCATAACACTCCTGGGGGAGGATTTCAAGGAGGCGCGGCACTTTCGGCTTCACTCATTTGTATATATTTAGTCCGCCCACACAAAGCTATTGACTTTATGCTGTACGAATCAGTTGAGAAGCGAGTATTCTTACTAATCACACTTTTTGCCCTGAGTTTTGCAGCATCAAATATTTACTTTAAGTTTCCACAACTAAATGTAGCTTATATGTTTATTATGAATGTACTTATCGGTGCTAAGGTGTATTGTGGACTATCCATAGTGTTTTACCGTTTTGTACATTACGAGGATATTTAATACCACAATAGCAAGTGTTAGTATGAAAAATAAGCACATTTAAAACATTTAAAGGAGTAGCCTATGGATTATATAAATGGCGAAAATGTTTCTATTATTTTGTTTTTTATCGGACTTGCAGGGATATTCAGCAGTAGGCGAATATTCAAGACTATAGTTTCAATAGGTATAATGGAAGTTGCCGTGGTGACATTCTTTTTGACTACTTTTGCCAGTACTAGCGACACTATACCAATAGGTGTGACTGAGGGGAATGTTGCTGACCCACTACCTCAAGCTCTTATGATTACAGCTATAGTCATAGGAGTTGCAGTTACTGCAACAGCACTTGTCATGTTTATAAATCTATATCATTTATACGGAACATCGAACTGGGAAACAATACATAAAAAAAGGACGGAACAGAAGTAATGACACTAGTTTTCTTTGTTATTCTTCCTATCGTTGTGGGAGTTTTAATTTATGCAGTGCCCAAGCTTCCGTTAACTCTGATGGTTTTTGCTACCGAAATCGCCTTAGCTATCTTACTGATAGCAACATATCCACTTTTGTCGGATGGCACAGTGCGTCAACTTTTGGGTGCTGAAAATATTATCATGGGGATATTGTTAACAGCAAACAACTTCACACTCATATTGATTGGGCTGTCAATTTTGCTTTTTACCCTGTCGTTTCTCTACAGCATGGGTGATACTTTTTTTGACAGAAAATTTGTCATGCTGTTTTTGATACTTCAAGGACTGCTCTGCGGCGTGTTTTTGTCTGATGATTTATTTAACATATACGTACTATTGGAGGTGGCGACAGTTGTAGTTGCAATACTCATCATGTACCGAAGGGACAGTCGCTCAACATATGATGGCATGGTTTATTTGTTATCGCAGATAATATGTATGCTGTTCTACCTCTTTGGAATTGGGTATATGTATAAAATATTTGGGGTTTTGTCAATAGAGCGTATTCGAGAAATGATACCACATGTGCCTTCGCAACAGTTGGTGCTTCCGTTCTCATTCATTATGACTGCGGTCTGCTTAAAAAGTGCTTTTTTTCCACTGTTTAGTTGGCTTCCACATGCACATGGAACACCGAGTGCCCCCTCTGCTGTGTCTGCAATACTTTCGGGCTTATACATAAAAAACGGTATTTACCTCTTTTATATTTTTTCTAATCTGTTTGCGCCAGCTATGGAACACATGCAATATTTCGCTGTTATCGGTGCACTCACAGCTATTTTAGGATTTATTTTTGCAGTGTCGCAGACCGATATTAAACTCATATTAGCCTACCACACAATATCTCAGATAGGGCTAATTGCAGTTGGGCTTACAAGTGGAAGCGATATATCAACTGTCGGCGCGCTTTATCATATTATCTGTCATACATTGTTTAAGTCACTACTTTTTCTTACGGCAGGCATGATTATTAAGCGGTATAAAACCCGAGATATACGCAATATTCATGGTGTGTTTAAGACAATGCCAATAGTTGGTATTGCGACAGTTTTTGGAATTTTGGGCATAACAGGAGCACCTTTTTTTAACGCAAGTGTATCTAAATATTTCATGCTTTATGGTGTTAAGGGTACGTTTACAGAGCTATTGATAATTTTCATAAATATAGGAACTGTTCTTTCATTCGTCAAATACTCGCACATGCTATGGGGGAAAAGCTTGCACCGCGAGCCATCGGACGTTCGTAAATGTATAGTTGTCTTGATATTATCGGCGTTGTGCCTAGTTGGAGGTGTGTATGGTAGTGAGATAATAAACTCCATATTTGACACAAACTTAGCAATAGACCCGTTACAATATACGATAAAAGCGAGGGACTATCTTTACACTGTCGTCGGTGCATTCCTGTTTTATCGCTACATACTTTCAAAAACTACAGTGCACTATCGCTTTGGGAGAATATCACCTAGTTTTAGGCAGATTGTTTTGGCGATAATTTTATTTTTCGTAGCGACAGAACTTATTATGACTTTGCAATTTGTATGGTAGCGAGAGCGCCCCACGGAGCTTTTTGGCTACAGAAATAGCTATAGAAGTGGCTTGACTTGTTTCTTTCTAAACAATAGGGTTTAATTCATCATCACCTCGCTAAAATCAATACAAAAGTGTATGTATTTAATGTGAGAACTTTAAAGAGGGGGTTTTTATGCAAACAATTTTAATAACGGGTGCAAGTGGTTTTTTAGGCGTTAGGGCGGTACAATATTTTAAGCAAAATTACAAAGTTATAACACCAACACGCAAAACACTAAATATCACAGATGAGCGAGAAGTTGTGGATTATATCAAAGCGATAAAGCCACAATATGTTTTGCACTCAGCGGCAATCGCCGATATGGCAATGGCGGAAATGGACGAAAATACTTCAGATTTAGTAAATAGACTAGCGCCTTTATATATAGCAAAAGGCTGTAGGGGAGTAGATGCAAAACTTGTAAACCTAAGTTCCGACCAAGTGTATAGTGGCAACACAGAACGTGTAGCGCTTAAAGAAGATGTTGCACTTAACCCACAAAATGTGTATGCAAAACAAAAAGCTGAAGCTGAAAAATTAATTGCGGATGTTTTGCCAAGTGCAGTGAGTTTGCGTTTAACATGGATGTATGATAACCCTAATTCAACAGTTGTGCCAAACAAAGGCTTGCCTGAACTATTGCTTGCAACGGCAAAAAAAGGCGAAAATTTCAGGATAAATATTAATCAAATGCGTAGTATAACATTTATAGATGATGTTATAAAAAATTTACCAAAATGTTTTGCACTGGATGGAGGTGTATATAACTACGGTAGCGAAAACGATTTATCGACACTTGAGTTAATGCGACTAGCGGCAGAGTTATTGAAGCTACCCACAAGCATGATTGAGCCTTTTGAAGGTGATAATGAAAATATTTTAATTAACACAGAAAAAATAAAAGCTCAGGGCATTATGTTAAATACAGCACAGCAAGGCTTGCGAGAAGCATTGAGATAAATTCAATATAGCAAAAAACTTATAACATAAGGCGGAAAGCTATTATGCTGTAAGTTTTTTTGTCGTTTTTTGTTGAACTATAAAAGGCTCTATGATATACTAAATTGAAAAAAATATAGATTTTGATGGAAATTAGTGTAAATTCAGCTCGATATAGTTTAAAAAATACAATTTTCCCAAAAATGAGTTCATGTGTTTTAAATACATGAACTTTGGTATGTAAGAAAAAATTTGGCAAACACTTACATTTAAAGTGGGATAGCCAATGACACAAAAACATAAAAGCGGAGGATATTAAGTGCTAAATATCAAAAATTACCATAAAGCACAGAGTTTAAAAGAAGCCTACGAACTTAATCTCGAAAAGAATAACGTGATTTTAGGTGGGATGCTGTGGTTAAAAATGCAAAGAAAAAATGTTGAAACCGCCATTGATCTTTGTGATTTAAACCTTGATAAAATCGAAGAAACAGAAAATGAGTATCATATCGGTGCTATGGTATCGTTAAGAGATATTGAAAAAAGTGAATCATTGAATCTCATGACAAATAATGCTTTTTGCGAATGCACTAAACACTTGGTCGGTGTTCAATTTAGGAATTTAGCCACAATAGGCGGAAGTGTATTTTCAAAACTTGCTTTCTCTGATATTACAACACTTTTGCTTGCGCTAAATGCCAAAGTGGAGCTATATAATAGTGGCATAATTAGTCTTGAAGAGTTTTTAAAACAAAACTTTGTACGTGATATTTTAGTTAGAATTATCATAGAAAAGAGAGATTATAACACTGTTTTTATTTCGCAGAAAAACACTAAAACAGACTTTCCCGTCCTCAACTGCGCTGTTACTGAAAATGAAAATAGCTATACTATAGTTGTCGGTGCGAGACCACAAAAACCTGCTGTAATCACAGTGGAAAAGCAAAGCGATATCGAAGCCTTGGCTGAATGTGCAAGTGAGAAGTTTGCTTTTTCTGATAACAGGCTAGCGAGTGCGAGGTATAGAAAAAATATCTGTACAGTGCTGGTTTCTCGTGCAATTGAAAAAATTATGGAGGGGAAGTAAACTGTGGAAATTAATTTAATTTTAAACAATAAAAAAATAGTTGATAATATAGAAGCAGATTTGCTTTTAATAGACTTTCTCAGAAAACATCAATGCTATAGCGTTAAGCGCGGTTGTGAAACATCTAACTGTGGACTGTGTACGGTTCTTATGGATGGAAAACCGGTGCTATCATGTAGCGTCTTAGCGATAAGAGCAAGCGAAAAGACTATATTCACCCTCGAGGGATTGCAAGAAGAAGCGAGCGAATTTGCCGGATTTATTGCAGACCAAGGAGCGGAGCAATGTGGCTTTTGCAACCCTGGTTTTATTGTTAACACTATTGCACTGCTAAATGAAAATTCAGACCCAACTGACGATGAAATATTGTCATTTTTGGCAGGAAATCTATGTAGATGCTCAGGCTATGATGGCCAACTAAGAGGAATTCGAAACTTCTTAGAATTTAATAAGAGAGGTGCTTAATCGTGTCCTATTCTTATGTTGGTAAAGCAATCCGAAAAAAAGATTCTATGCAACTTTTACTTGGAAAGCCCGTATATGTAAATGATGTAGCACCAAATGACGCTTTGATAGTTAAAGTTTTGCGCTCGCCTCATGCTAACGCAATAATCAAAAATATTGATATTAAAACTGCTCTTTCAGTTGATGGTATAGAATGTATTTTCACCCATGAAGATGTACATAGCGAGAGATTTACAATGGCTGGACAAACCTTTCCTGAGCTGTCACCATATGATAGATTACTGCTCGACCCACATGTGAGATTTGTAGGGGATGCCGTTGCTATTCTTGCAGGTGAAACAGAAAAAGCGGTGTTAAAAGCCATGGAACTTATAGAAGTTGAGTACGAAGTTTTAACTCCTGTACTCGATATGGATACGGCGAAAGATAATGAAACTTTGGTTCATCCCGAGGAAAACTGGAAATCATTATTTCCTGTTGGTGCTGATAATAAACGCAATTTGTGTGCGACGGGCGGAAATAGTGATGGCGATGTTAATGAGATTTTCAAGACTTGTGACATTGTTTTCGAGAGAGAGTTTCACACACAAGCGTGTAATCAAGTTCCGATGGAGCCCTTTGTCGCATATTCCGAAATAGACGCCTACGGACGAATTCATGTAACCGCTGCGACACAAATCGTGTTCCATGCGAGAAGAATAATTGCGAATGCACTCGGTATTCCTAAAAACAAAGTCAGAGTTTCGAAAACAAGAATTGGTGGAGGATTTGGCGCAAAACAAACAGTCATCGCCGAAGTTTATCCAGCATTTGTAACATTTAAAACAGGCAAAAAAGCCAAAATGGTTTATACGAGAAAAGAGGCTTTGATAGCATCATCCCCACGACATGAGATGAAAGTCAAAGTTAAACTGGGTGGCATGAAAGATGGAAGCATTTCTGCTCTTGAAGTCTATACGCTTTCAAATACTGGCGCATATGGTGAGCATGGCCCAACTACCGTCGGCTTGTCAGGAAGTAAATCAATTCCAATGTATAGCCGCAGCCTAAAAGCTTATAATTTCTCTTTTGATGTAGTGTATACAAATATTCAATCATCTGGTGCATATCGTGGATATGGCGCAACTCAAGGAATTTTTGCAATTGAGAGCATGGTAAATGAATTTGCAAGCATGATAGATATGGATGCGGTTGCAATTAGAGAGAAAAACATGGTAAGAGAAGGCGATTTTATGCCTGCTTATGACAGAGAATTTCTTGAGGCTTCAAGCCTTGACAGGTGTATAACAAAAGCAAAAGAGATGTTCAACTGGGACGAAAAATCACAAGTTCGTGATATGGGTAATGGTAAAGTTAGAAGCTCAGGTGTGGCTGTTGCGATGCAAGGCTCGGGCATAGCTTTTGTTGATGTGGGCTCTGCAACAATAAAACTTGGCGAAGATGGTGGTTATGAGTTGATAATCGGTGCAGCAGACATGGGCACAGGTTGTGACACAATCCTATCTCAGATTGCCGCAGAATGTTTAGAATGTGATGTTGATAAAATTTCTGTTTTTGGTGCAGATACAGATAGTTCACCATACGACTCAGGCTCTTACGCATCCTCAACAACCTACTTAACAGGAAAAGCCTTGGAAAAAGCTTGCATCAAATTACGCAAAAATTTATGTGAAATTGCCTCAAATATGCTTGAATGTGACGAAACAGAATTGAATTTCTTAGGCGATAGGATAGCAAAAGCTGATAACAGTGCAGAAGTTTCACTTGTCGATATTTCGAATAAAGCTATGTGTGGAAATGTCATTTCCACTCAATTCACAGAATCTCACAGCTCGACAACATCACCTCCGCCTTTAATGGTTGGAATGGTTGAAATAGAACTTGATAAACGTACAGGTTCGGTCGAATTGCTCGACTATGTTGCTGTTGTGGACTGCGGAACAGCTATAAACCCTAACTTAGTAAAAGTGCAAACAGAGGGCGGAATTGTTCAGGGAATTGGTATGGCGCTCAGTGAGAGCATTACATATTCCAGCAAAGGCAATTTGGTCGAAGATAGCCTTATGACATATAAAGTGCCGACACGCTTGGATATTAGCAGACTTCGTGTCGATATTGAGGGAAGTTTCGCACAGTCAGGGCCGTTTGGCGCAAAATCAGTTGGAGAAATTGTAATAAACACCCCTTGCCCAGCGATTGCACATGCTGTATTTAATGCAACAGGGCAGTGGCATAGAGAATTGCCGATGACACCTGAGAAAATATGGACAAAAATGGTAGACAAAGCGTAAGTTTATAAAAAATTGCTTATAATACAAAAAACACACAAAATCGTTACGATTTTGTGTGTTTTTTTATTAATTTTTTGTACTAGCTTTTTTCACAACGCTGACAGTTTCTATGCCATAGTATCTAAAAAGTTCCAAATGCCTCTGCTCAATAAGCTCTCCACTAACGACAATAGGGATAGCAGGAGGGCAGGAGACAGTGGGGCTTGCGGAAATTCTGCCAAGTGAAAACTCAAGGTCGATTACTTCCTGAGGAGAAAAAAGTGCAGTCCTAACTGACATTTTTTTAACTGATTTTTGAATTGGAATTGATACATTCTCTCTTATTTTAAAAGAATTTCTGTCAGAAAATATTTCAATCAAAGCGTCTTTAAGGGTTTTAATTTCTAAATCACTAATATACATTGTGAGCATAAAAACTAGAAAATCACCATCAGAAAATTCAGGTTCAATTTTTTTTAGACGCAATTTTTCAGCAACTTCATCTGAACTAATTCCCATTGATTTGCAGTCGATAACGAGCTTTAATGGCTCAGTTTCGGTGAATATAATCTCATTTGAATTGAGCACAGATTTTAATTCATCAACTTTTTTTATGAAGTCGGCTAGCTTTGCCTCGTAGTCATCACTGAGGATTTTATTACATAAATCAAGAGATTGCAAAATTAAATAGGAGGGGCTAGTAGAGCCGAAAAAGGCGAGAGCATTTTTTGCATTCTCTACATAGATAGTGTTGGGATTTTTTGCTATGTGCAAGTAAGCACCACCTGTCAATGCACTGAGTGTCTTGTGAGCAGAGTCACAGCACATGCTTGCGCCTAAGTCAATCGGGTGCGCTGAGGGGTGCAAAAACTTCAAATATGCTCCGTGAGCATTATCTATAAGCAGTGGGATATTGAATTTTTGGCAAACTGTCGACAATTCTTTTATGTCTGCAATGTTGCCGAGATAGTCAGGTGAGCAGATAAAAACGGCAATGGGCAATTTGTCCATTGATTGCAGTTTTTTATGCAGAGCATCAGCTGTGATTTTGCACGCACAAATATTTTGCGGATTATCATCTGAGGGATAAAGCCATTCAGGTTCTATCCCCAAAAGTGCACATCGTAAAACAAAAGTTTTATGAGCATTTCTGCCGGCTAAAATTACATCATTTCCGTCAGGACTACCGTGAGCAAGTTTGGCTAAATAGAGCATAGCTCCTATGCATTGACTTGACCCACCGGTTGAATAAAATGTCGCTGAGCTACCAAAAATTTCACTCGCATTTGCTTCACTTCTGCCGATTATTCCATTTTTTTCACTCAAATATAAGTCGTCAGCGCCAAAAATTTCGGTTATATCCAAAGCCTCACAGCCGAGAATGTTCTCGCCTTTATGCCCCGGCATATGAAGTCTTATATGATTTTCGCGGCTGTATTTTTGTACAAAATCAAAAATTGGAGTTTCCACAATTCACCACTAATCTTCCTCTGCTACTTTCATCATAATAGCACATTCTATGCGTTTTTTGAACAATTCGCAGCCAAATTCATATATTCCGTTGATATCTCCTGTCGCATGAAAAGCATTTGCGGGGCAACCGCCGGAGCAATATAAGTTCGCCCAACAGTCTTTACATTCCTGTTTGGAATAAATATTACAAGTCCTAAATTCGTCTTGAGCAGCCTTGTCTTTAACGCCATCCCAGATGTTTCCAAGGCTGTATTTTTCATCACCGACAAATTGATGACATGGGAAAAGTTCACCCCAAGGTGTGACCGCCATGTACTCAGTTCCAGAACCACAACCTGTTATGCGCTTATAGACGCAAGGGCCGTGGGTGAGGTCTAGGCTATAGTGGTAGAAAGAAAATTCTTCCCCAGCTTTTTTGCGCTCTAGCATTTCCTTTGCGAGGATTTCATATTGCTCGAAAAGTGCGGGCAAATGCTCATGAGTTAGTGAACATGGGTCATCAGGATCACAAACTACAGGCTCCATGCTAAGCTCCTTAAAGCCAAGGTCGAGCATGTGTTTTATGTCATTTGTAAAGTCTAAATTGTGGCGTGTATATGTTCCACGCATGTAATATCCTTTGCCATTTCTTTTGTCGACAAACTCTTGGAATTTGGGAACAATAGAATCATAACTGCCCTTATTTGAATAGTCGACACGGAAAAGGTCGTGGACTTCTTTTCTACCGTCCAAAGACAAAACTATGTTATGCATTTCGCGGTTTGCAAACTCGATGACGTCATCGTCAATCAAAACACCATTGGTAGTTAAAGTGAAGCGAAATTTTTTGTTGTGTATTGTTTCTAAACCTCTGGCATATGCTACCAAATCCTTGATAACCTGCCAGTCCATAAGTGGCTCACCACCAAAAAAGTCGACTTCTAAATTCACTCGTGAGCCTGAATTTTTCACAAGAAAATCAAAAGCTTGCTTTCCGACATCATAACTCATGAGGGCTTTATCGCCTTGATATTTTCCCTGAGCGGCGAAGCAATAGCTACATGCGAGATTGCATGTGTGAGCAACATGAAGGCACAAAGCTTTTATAACTTTGCTGTTATTTTTATAATTCACCGCAAGCTCTTCATAGTTATCCTCTGTGAAAAGCTGCATGTTTTCTTCTAAGTATAAAATGTCATCGTAGCAGTCAGAAAGCTCTTCGAGGGTGACATTTTCGTCGTCTTTATATTTAAAGACAAGCTCTTCTATAAGGACTGATTTTTCTTTAGACTTAAACTGAGCAATCATATCAAAAGCGACTTCGTCGACTGCATGAATAGCTCCGCTACATGTGTCTAAAACTATGTTATAACCGTTTAATTTATATTGATGTACCAAAATTTTTCTCCTTAAGTATATAGCGCACTACAAAAAATGCCACCTAAAAAGGCGGCATTTTTAGCTTACATTTAATTACAATTAAGCCTGTGGTTTTTCACATGGCTGGTTAGCAACACCGCAAGAAGTTTTGCAAGCAGATTGGCAAGAAGTTTGGCATTCGCCACAGCCACCTGTTTTTACGCTCTTCTGTAGGTCGCGTGTTTCAATAGTCTTGATTCTTTTCATAAATATTATCATTCCTTTTAAAATAATGAATTTGCGATATAATTATATACTATTTAATGAAAAATGTCAACTAGTGAAACACCATGGCTTAATGTTACGCAGATAAAAACTCGTTTTTCGTGTTATATCGAATTATAATCTTAATTTAGTAGAGCTTACTTAGTGAACTCGTCATAAGTGATTACTAAATTTGGGTCGTAGCCTTTAGTCATTTTGTGTCGAGCTTTTCGATTTGCCACTGTGTCAAAAATGACAGAAAAGTCATAATCGGGGGGATAAAGTTCTGCCGCGCTGGTTTTTAGCTTAACTTTAGTATGATTAATTTTAAACTTCTCATTTTTGACTTGAATAATCAAATTACCCATCTCATCAGCTGGTTTATAGACAATTCCAACCGTTTTATCCGCAAGCACAGTGACACTGTCGCCCATTTCGAACATGCGCTTAACTTCATTAATCCTTGTCGGAATATCTCGAACTATTTTGCTTGCCTGTTTTGGGTAATTAACTTCGTCTTTAACATTATCCGTAAATCGCTCAATTTTTGTCTTATTTTGGTCGAAATAAGCCTCTTTTCTTGCTCTTTCTAGCAAATGCTGAGGGAGACCTAAACGCTCAGCGATTGAAAGAGCACAGCTTTCGCCTGCCTCGCCGATACGAAGTTTATACAATGGTTTAAGGTTTTCCTTATCAAATTCCATTCTAGCATTGATTAAACCATCTGTGTTTTTAGCGTAATCTTTAATTTCCGGATAGTGGGTTGTAGCTAAGAATAGGCAGTTCTTTTTTCTTAGTTCATCCAAAATTGCAACAGCAATGCCCATTCCCTCGGCTGGGTCAGTTCCCGAACCCAGTTCATCTAAAAGAATCAAACTCTCGTGTGTTGCTTCTTTCAAGATTGCAACAATATTTGTAATGTGTGCCGAAAAAGTCGACAGATTTTCTGAAATACTTTGACCGTCGCCGATGTCACACAAAATATTAGCATTCATAGTAAGCGTGCTGCCCACTTCGGCAGGCACATGAAGTCCACACTGTGCCATTAGGGAAAGTAGTCCAACTGTTTTTAGTGAAACTGTTTTTCCACCGGTATTTGGCCCTGTTACTATAATTCCTCTGTAGTCTTCACCGAGTACAAAATCCAGTGGGATACACTCGTCTTTATTTAATAATGGGTGTCTTCCTTTGATGATTTTAATAACTCTATCTGTGTTTATTGGTACTTCGTTTGCTTTAAGTTCAATAGAGTATTTTGCTTTTGCAAAGACGAAATCAAGGGTTTCCATATAATCCATATTTGTTTTGAGTGCAGATATATTTTCGTCCACAAATGCGGAGAGTGTATATAAAATTTTTCGGATTTCATTATCTTCATCTATTAACAAATACTCAATTTCTGACTGGATTTTGCTAATACTTGATGGTTCTATGAACACAGTACCGCCGGTTTTAGATGTATCAACGATAACACCTGAAACTTGATTTTTATACTCTTTTTTGATAGGAAGTGCGTATCTTCCGTTGCGGATTACAACATTGCTATCTGATAAATAGGCTTTTTTACTGCGAAGCACTGCCTCTAATTTTACTTTAATTGATGCCTGCGCATTTTCTATTTTCCTTCTGATATCTTGCAGAGTGTTTGAAGCAGAGTTATCAACTTTGTCGTTTACTATGGCTCGCTCAATTTCTTCGCCTAGCTCATCTAAATCGGCGAAAGATAAGCCGTAATATGCAAGACTCACTTGTAATGGCTCGGCTTTTTTAAGGAAATTTATCATTTTCTTGCAAGAGTGAATGAACCTTGCAACAGAGCTTAGTTGTTCAGGCAAGAGCATAGAGCCTTTTTCGGCTAGCACGAGAATTTTGTCAAGCTCGGTCATAGTTGCTAGTGGGGGAGTGCCTATATAATCAATGATTTTCTTGGCTTCTGATGTGTCTTTCATGTGCTTTTTGCACTCGCGCTCGCTTAAAAATGGTTTTAAATCGAGTATTTTATCTTTTGCATTTTGTGATAAAGCAAATTCGCTCAAGTTGTTTAAAATATTATTAAATTCTAATGTTTTGAATGTGTTTAGCATTTTTTTGTCCTTTTTTAATTTAATTTTGAATTTTGGACAACAAAAAAGTGTATAGAACACCTATACACAAAAGTTACGCCTT
>CAYJLH010000032.1:0-26834 GCA_964370925.1 uncultured Oscillospiraceae bacterium
GCCAATTTATTTAAAGCCTTTTTCTCGTCACTCACGTGACAACCGAAAAAATGGCGAATTTATATTAGATTTGTTCCAAATCTAATATAAAAAATCCTCAGTTTCGACACCGAGGATTTTTGTGGGTATTATCCACCAAGGTATGCTTTTTTGATTGCATCACTTGCTAAAAGCTCTTTACCAGCACCAGTACTTACGATTTTTCCTGTTTCGAGGACATATCCCCTGTGTGCTACGGAAAGCGCCATTTGAGCATTTTGCTCGACTAATAAAATTGTTGTTCCAGCCTTGTTTAGGTTGACAATAATGTCAAAAATTTGTTCAACTAGAATTGGTGCAAGCCCCATGGAGGGCTCGTCCAGCATCAAGACTTTTGGGTGGCTCATCATCGCCCTACCCATAGCAAGCATTTGCTGTTCACCACCAGAAAGCGTTCCTGCAACCTGTTTTATACGCTCTTTTAGTCGTGGAAAAAGCTCAAAAACCATGTCTAAGTCCGCTTGAATTCCCTCTTTTTTCTGGGTATAAGCGCCCATTTCGAGGTTTTCAAGAACTGACATTTGCTGAAAAATTCGTCTTCCCTCAGGGACTAATGCCAAGCCTTTTGAAACAATTTTATGTGCAGGAATTCTAGCTAAATTCTCACCCATAAACTCAACAGAGCCGTTTTTTGTTGGAAGAAGTCTTGCGACTGTATTCAAAATTGTTGATTTACCAGCGCCGTTAGCGCCGATTAGTGTAACAACTTCACCCTCAGAAACTGAAAAAGATACACCTTTTATAGCGTGAATACTTCCATAAAAAACTTGAATATCATCAACTTTTAAAATTTCTGACATAATCACGCCTCTTTCTGCTTGCCCAAATACGCTTCTATAACGGTTGGGTTTGCTTGAATTTCGTCCGGTGTTCCTTTTGCAATTAGCTTACCGTAGTTCAAAACGGCAATACCCTCGCAGATGTTCATAACAAGGCTCATATCGTGTTCGATTAAAAGAACTGCGATGCCAAAAGTGTCACGAATTTTTCTAATATTTGCCATAAGCTCGGCTGTCTCGGATGGGTTCATGCCAGCTGCCGGCTCGTCCAATAGTAAAAGTGATGGGTTTGTTGCCAAGGCTCTCACGATTTCAAGCCTACGTTGTGCGCCGTAAGGTAGGCTTGCGGCTTTTGTGCTACCAAGATTTTGCATATCAAAAATGCTCAGTAGTTCGTAAGCCCTGTCTTTTGCAATTTTTTCTTCATGCCAATATTTGCCTATTCTGAAAATTCCACTTGCAAGGTTATATTTAATTTGACTATCCATAGCGACTTTTACATTGTCCTCAACGCTTAAATTGTGAAAAAGTCGAATATTTTGGAATGTTCTGGCAATTCCTGCACGATTGACCGCTACAGTGTTCATATCATGTGTATCTTTGCCGTCGAGCAAAATTGTTCCGCTTGTTGGCTGATAAACCTTAGTGAGCAAGTTGAAAACTGTCGTTTTTCCAGCGCCATTAGGGCCGATAAGGCCTGAAATTTCAGTTCTGCCAATAGTTAGATTGACGCCATCGACAGCAGCTAATCCTCCGAATTTTATACCCAGATTTACGCAATCTAAAATGGGAGGTTTTCCAATATCTCTGTCTGTTAAAAAGCCTGTTGATGGTACTGGATTAAGTTTTTCAGACATTTGGACTTCCCTCCTTTTGTGATTTGAACTTTGACTTAATTGTTGAAATTTTTTCGTGAATTTTGGGATTATTTGTGCCTATCATAACAAGAATTAGAATTACAGCATAGATTAGCATACGGTAGTCACTAAGTCAGCCACGAAGCATTTCTGGTAAAACGGTTAGAACGGTTGAGGCGATTATAGAACCACGAATGCTTCCAATTCCACCCAAAACAACGAACATTAGAACCAAAATTGAAGTGTTGAAATCGAATTTTTTTGCGATTACTGTGGTATAGTTTAAAGCAAAAAGTACACCAGCCATGCCGGCTAACATTCCTGAGATTACGAAGGCGGTTGACTTATAACGTGAGGGAGAAATACCGACGGATTCCGCCGCAATTCTGTTGTCACGAAGTGCCATGACTGCACGCCCTGAACGACTGTTTATGAAGTTTAGTGCTATAAAGATTGCGAAAATTACAAGTACAAATCCAGCTGTAAAAGTTGAAATTTTTTCATAACCAACAGCGCCAATAGCGCCTTGAAGAAGCATTTTTCCGCCCTCTTCAAGCTCAATATTAGCCGCTGAACCTGTTGCGAAATGAATTCCGTTTGAGTCTATACCCACATATAATATGTCTATAACATTTTTAATAATCTGACCGAAAGCCAAGGTTACAATCGCGAGATAGTCGCCTCTAAGCCTTAGAACAGGGAAAACAACTAAAACGCTGACAAGTCCTGCTGTAATTGCTCCGCAAATCATAGAAATGAACAGTCTTATCATATCATTGGGGATGATATTTGCCAAAGCTGTTGAGACTATGATGCCTGTGAATGCGCCGACACTCATAAAACCGGCGTGTCCAAGTGAAAGTTCACCCATGATTCCGACAGTTAAGTTAAGTGAAATCGCCATGACTATATATGCGCATATTGGAACTAATTGACCTTGCAGTGAGTTTGAGAGATTTCCACCCGAACTCATTATAGTCATAACTATAAAAGCGATGGTTACTATTCCGTATGTGATTAGGTTTTTACGTGAATTTTTGTTCATTAGTAAATTTTTCATACTGTGCCTACACTTTCTCACGTATGGGTTTGCCCATGAGTCCTGTTGGCCTTACCAGTAAAACGACAATTAAAACAGCAAAAACAATTGCATCAGATAATTGGCTTGAGATATACGCTCTGCCGAAAATCTCGATGATACCTAGCAAAAGTCCACCGATTAATGCACCGGGGATAGAGCCAATACCACCAAAAACCGCAGCTGTAAATGCTTTAATACCCGGCATTGAGCCAAGTGTTGGTGTTAGCAGTGGATAGGCAGAAAGCAAAAGTACACCTGCAATAGCTGCCAATGCCGCGCCAATTGCAAATGTCATTGAAATTGTGAAGTTTGCGTCTATACCCATAAGTTGAGCTGCGCTTTTATCCTCGGAAACAGCTCTCATTGCTTTGCCGAGTTTTGTTTTTGAAGTGAAAAATGTCAATACTAACATGATTATAACACAGCTTACTATAGTTACTATTGAAGCAACAGAAATTACAAGTTCACCGTTAAGAAGTGAAATTGGAGCTGCTTCGATAACAGTCGGGTAGAATTTTGCGCTTGAACCCCATATCAAAAGTGCCATATTTTGCAGTAAATAACTGACACCGATAGCAGTTATCAAAACTGCAAGTGAGGATGCTTGTCTGAGTGGTTTATATGCAAGGCGTTCGATTATAATACCCAAAGCCGTACATGCAATGATTGCGAGAATAATAGAGGGGAAAGCTCCAAGCCCAAGATTTGAAATTGCAATAAAACTAACATATCCACCGACCATGATAACATCGCCGTGCGCAAAGTTAAGCATTTTTGCAATACCATAAACCATAGTATAGCCAAGTGCGATTATTGCGTAAACGCTTCCGAGGCTTAATCCGTTTATAAGATTGCTCAATATAGCAGTCATAGTGATACTCCTTCTCCTTGATATTCAGGACAAAGAACAAAAAACACAAAGTGCAATTTCTTCTTTATCCTGAATTACGAAAGCTTGTCGAAAAGTCCAAAAGGACTTTTCGAGCAAGCCAATATTTTTTTAAATTTTATTGAGCGCTGACGTAAACGCCGTTTTCAATAACAACCGCTCTTGGTGCTTTTGAAACTTCGCCAATTTCGTTCCATGTGATTCCTGCGCCTGTAAGACCGTCGAATGACATAGTTGTGAATTGCTCAATCATAGCTGTGCAGATTTCTTCTTGTGTCATTTCTTCAGTTAAACCAGCTGCAACTGCTGCTTCGTATAGAGCGTAAACGCCGTCATAGCCGTTAGCTGCAAATTGGTTTGGTGTTTCGCCGAAAGCTTCATTGTATTTTGCAACAAAAGAAACTGTAGCATCGTCTTGAGCATCAGCTGCGAAAGGAGTTAGAAGCATTGTGCCCTCTGCAAGTGCTGTGTCGAAACCTTCAACGGAAAGAATACCGTCAAGACCATCACAACCAAAGAAGACAGGTGCAAAGCCCATTGCGTTTGCTTGGCTCAAAATTAGAGAAGCTTCTTGTGCATAGATTGGAAGGAAAACAAGCTCAGCGCCAGCATTTTTAGCTTCGTTTAGTTGAACTGAGAAGTCAGTAGCTGAGTCGTTTGTGAATGTTGTTGCACTAACGATTTCGATGTTTGTACCCTCAGAAGCTTTTGCAAAGTTTTCATAGATGCCTGATGAGTAAGCGTCAGCGTTGTTGTAGATAACAGCAACTTTTGTTGCGATTGCTTTCTCATTGATGAACTCAGCAGAAGCTGTTCCTTGGTTAGGATCTGTGAAGCAAACTTGGAATACGTTGTCGTTGCCTTCAATTACAAGAGTTGAAGAAGCTGAAGGTGTTAGTGTGAAAATGCGGTCTGCATATGTCATGGGAGAAACAGCAAGAGCTGGTGCTGTTGTAACTGTTCCAAGTAGAACGTCCATTTCCCAGTCTTTAAGTGCGTTGTAAGCGTTTCCAGCTTTTTCAGCGTCGTGCTCATCGTCTTGGAAGTTTAGTTCTAGTTGCATACCGCCCATCGCGTTGATTTCGTCAACAGCGATTTGAGCGCCGTTTTTAGCTGCTGTACCATAAACAGCTGCGCCGCCTGTTGTAGGTCCGATACCACCGATTTTTAGTGTGAATGTACCTTCTGCGGGAGCTTCGCCCTCTGAGTCGCCAGCTGGAGCTGTGCTTTCAGTGGGGGCTGTGCTTTCAGATGGAGCTGTGGATTCAGCTGTGTCGCCTGTTGAACCACATCCAGCAAAAACACCCATCATCATTGCGCTTGCAAGAAACAAGCCTAGAGTTCTTTTTTTCATTTTCGTTCTCCTAAAAAATATATTATACAAAAAATGCAGTTATACTCATGTGAGCACAACTGCATTGTTGTATCAAATGGAATTATACATAATTGCTCACGTTAGCTATGCACATGCTTTTTGCATGAGATTTGAAAGTTCTAAAACAGCGGAAATTTTGATGAGTCGAACTTTAATAATGAGCAGTATAAAAATAAAAAAGGGCGCAGTAAAAGCACCCTTTTCATATATTAGTTCACCAAAAGAAAACGTGCAAAAATTATCGGTTGACATGGCTTTGTCACCGAAAGTTGATTTATTTTTAAAATACTTCAACATAATTTTTCCTCGCTAGTTTCTTTTTGATTGATTAACTTATATTTTACGTTGTAGCTGTTAAAATGTCAATAGTATCCTTGCATGATAAGTTCAAAAATTACAGCTCTATTTTGAACAATTTATACTATATAATAGACGGCGAAAGCGATTTTAATTAAATTATGTCTGAATTTAACTTCCTAGAATTACAAATTAGGCTAAAAAATAACTGGTGAGAATAAGCTAAGTTCGAAAAAATATCTTAAAAGATTGACATATTTTTCATTGTGATATAAACTATATGTACAACAATTATTACTGAAAAGTGAGGAGAATATTATGCATTGTGCTTATTGTAAGAGAAAATGCGAAAGCGGAGATAAAATTTGCTCCAAATGCGGAAAAGAAATATTTCCCATAGCAGTTGCTGAAGAACTCCCATATAAAATAGTACCACCACACGTTGCAGACGAGCTTAAAGATGGAAAAGTCGACCTTTTTGCAAAAGGTGGCAAGAAAAAAATCATTGCAAGTATAAAAAATGGAACTTGCGGTATTGTAAAGGTCAGAGTTGAAAAATCTGGCAAGATGCCAGTTTCAGAGGGAGAAGATAGCATGACGTTGGTAACAGTTTATGATATCCAAACACTTAACAAACATCCAATTTCGGTTAGTGTTGAAGCCATTTATGATTTCTCACCACAAGAAATGACAGAGGCTTATTTATTCAGAATCAAAATAAAAAAAGATAGTAGGTATTATCTTTTACCAACTGAGGATTATGGTTATTTATCTGAAAATATTGGTAGACTAGCTTATATTGAAGGTTCACATCACTCTGAGTCGCGTAATAGAGATATTTTCGATGGAGCGATTGACAAAATCGGTCAGGCTTTTTCGGGACTTTTTGGAAAGAAATAGTTTTACAAAAGTTGTCACTAAAAAATAAAGCACAGAATTTTCTTGGAAATTCTGTGCTTTTTATGTATGGGATTATAGCATATTATCTTCCAAAACCGCCAACTTCATTAACGAGGTATCCATGAAGAACATTTGCGATTTCAGCTCTTGATGCAGAGCCTTGTAAGTAGGAATTCGCTCCATCTTCAAGTCTGTAAATCAAAGTTGTTTCAGATGCCCAAGCCATTGCCTCTGCTGCCCAGTCCGAAGCGATGTAATCTGTTCCCTCTGGAACAGTCACTTCGGGGCTACCTAAATATCTGTAAAGCATAGCCATCAATTGTTCTCTTGTGATTGCACTGTCAGGCTCGAAAGATTCAGGTGCAACTCCGACAGCGATGCCCTCTTTAGCAGCCCAACCAACTGCAAGTTCATACCATGAACCTTGTGGGACATCTGCATAGTTTGCATACATTCTAATGTCATCGAAATAAGGTTCACCCATTAATCTGTAAAGAACTGTTACAATCATCGCTCTTGTTGCTGTTCCGTATGGGTCGAAAGATGTGTCTGAAACACCGTTCATGAGTCCATTTTCGTACACGTATGCAACTCCTTCGGCGAACCAGTCGTACTGTGAGACATCGTCGAAGTGTAGGACATTAGCTGCACTTGCTGTGCCTCCGATTGCCATAGCCACGACAAGCATCACTGCAATATAAATTCTTGCTTTTTTCATTTGTTCTCTTTCCTTTCTTATATTTAAATAAAGTATTTTTATTATAACATAAATATGGAATAAATGTTCTATAGTAACAAAAATGTTACAGCAAATTAAAGCGATATATTTTTATTATTCGTGCGTATGCGCGGAGTATTTTTGGAGGCATTTTTCAGTTGGAACCATGCTTCCACATTCCAATGTTGCAAGGTCGCCAAGGAAGCCGTTTTGACCACTTCCCTCTTCAACAGTCTTTTTGAAAAATGCAAATAAATCAGACTCTTTGTATTCCTTATAATCATAGTTGCTGATGGGGATGTCAAAATCTAGGTCAATCAAGCCGGCATTTTCGAGTTTTAGCATAATTCTGCCAAGTTCTTTTGCTCTCTCCATGCTTGTTTTTTCGTCTTCCAAAAATACAGGAGATAGAGCAACAGATTCAAAAGAATGCTCTTTGCTACTCTTAACGACAAATTGTGTGATGGGATAGCATTGTGCGACAATTAGGTGAGACAAAAAATGCTCTTCTGCATGAGTGATTTTCTCATGTTTACCACAGCAACCCTCGTGTTTGTGCTCGTGATGTCCGTGATTATGCCCGTGGTCGTGTCCACAGCCACATGGTTCGTGCTCGTGGTGTCCGTGATTATGTCCGTGGTCATGACCGCAGCCACAACCCTCGTGATTATGCTCGTGATGTCCGTCTTTCAAAGTGTTATCCTCTTTTCAAAATTATTACTTTGACTATTTATCCAATTCAAAGAGGGATATCCTCTCGAACGTCCTCTTAAAGAGGTTTTTATACAGTCTGCATTTCCATATATCTTATCATGAAATACAAAAAAAGTAAACACAAAGCTAATCAAATTGTTGATTGTGTTTTATTTGCCAACTACCATGACTTCAACGCCGGCTAAGTTAAACTCTCCTATATGTTCATTTTTTATATTTTCATCGGTTATAAAATAATCAATTTTATCTATAGTTCCGCTGGAAAAATTGTTAGGTTTCAGTATTTTACTGCTTTCGGCAACGACAAAAACCGAACCACTGGTTCGTTCAATCATCTCTCTATTGATTAAAGTTTCTTGCATAATTCCTGTGCTGATGCCTGTGGAATAGTCAATTCCGCTAACACCTAAAAAGCACTTTGAGGCAGATACATTTTGCAGAGCGCTAACCGCAAAATCACCGACCATGGAACGCTTTTTATAGACAAGCTGTCCTCCAGTGAGCAAAACTTCTACATTGTGAGGAAAATCCATATCAGAAATATTCCCGTTGTTTGTCACAACGACGATGTTTTTGTTGCCCACGTATTTTAATATTGACAGTGCAGTTGAACTTGAGTTAATAAAAATCACATCTCTGTCAGTGATTTTTGATGCTGCAAATTTCGCGATTTCTTCTTTAAATCCACAGTTTTCAACTACTTGTGGTTCATCCTTGCTGTGCAATAAAGTTGCGCCGCCATAATGCCTCTTGACAATGCCACTTTTTTCAAGCAATTGTAAGTCTCGTCTAATGGTCAATGAAGAAACATTAAGTTTTTCCGCCAATATATCTGTGCTGACATTTTGTGACTCTTTTAGTAACTCGATTATACCTTCCCGTCTTTTGTTCACTTCAAATAATGAATTCTTCATAAAACCTCCAATCTGTAAGTATATTATATTATACTAACAGGAAAAGTTCAATAAAAAATTCATAATTTCTGAAAAAAGTTTTTATTATCCATATAATTGAATGTTGTGCAGTAATATGAACTAGTTTGATGTTGTCAAAATTCAAGTAAATAAAAACAAACACTGCTATGAAATCAGATTTCATAGCAGCATTCGTTTTGCACTATTATTTTGAAGGGATATACCCCTTGGGAGCTGTTTTAAACTATAGACCCATTTCGTCTAATTCTTTGGCAGTGTCTGTAACCATTTTTTCTATAGCTTTTGCATTTTTACCCATTATACTTTTCATTCCAAAAAGCCCACCTGTGAGCTTGTCGATAAGCTCGTTACCAGCCATATTTGAAATACCGGCGGCCTCAGCTTTCATAACTCGATAAGAATTACTTTCTTTTTTCATACTAGTTGAAATGATTTGTACTTGGTTGTGAGAATCAAGTGCAGGAAAAGCGATAATGGTTGCTAAGCCATGTTTAACCATAGCTGGTCTGCCTGCCGCAAATTCTTTGTCTTTAATTGCTTCATATAATGATTCAAGCGTGTATTCATTATTAAATTTTACTGTGACCATTTTAAATCCAAGTGCCATGCTAATTATACCTCTTTTTTAAATATATAGTTCAGACTCTTTTAGAGCTAGAGAATGTTGTACTTAGTTATTATTTCATTGAACAGAACGGAAGCGCAATCATAAATATTGCATAACCAATTCCAATTCCGAAAAATGCTGCGATATCGACCGCACGTAAGAAAGTTGTGTCATCGCCTTCTTCCAGTTTGTTTCTCTCGTTTAGAGAATATAATGAGGCGGAAACAACCAAAATTACGGACATGAGTGATATCGTATTTATCATATCGGGAAGTCCAAATCCACCTCCGTTTGGCGGTATAAGTGCCGAAACAACATACGCGTTAGCGACAACACCAAAGAAAGATGCACCCGATAATCCAAGTGAATCGGCGTCTGTTCTGTGTGAAAATAGCGAAAACAGACCCAAAAGAACCGAAAGTGCAAAAGGAATTGCAATTCGTAGGTAAAATCCCATATCTTGACGATCGATAGGAATCCCCACTATAAATTGTGAAAATACACGCTCATCAGCACCTTCTGCGCTAGGAGATGAATAAGTTGATTTATATGAATGTGGTTTTACGGTGGTTGAAATACCATCATATATCGTAAAACCTGGGATTTCTGCCCTAGAGCTGATGTTTGACTGCTCAGAATCTGCAACATAGCGCAATCTTGCACCATCTCTTGTTGTGTCTTCTATATAAATATTCATCATATGATTTTCAAGCGAAAACCTAGTCAAATCATAATATTTATCAACTTGAGCGGTTACTTTATAACGCTGATAGTTATCACCGTTATTATAGTGCTCGCTGACAACATCTTTTTCAAGGATTTGACCGCCAACGATTTGGAAGCTGTCTCCGGGACTGAATTCCTTGTCG
Organism: uncultured Oscillospiraceae bacterium; assembly: GCA_964370925.1. Taxonomy (GTDB): domain Bacteria; phylum Bacillota; class Clostridia; order Oscillospirales; family Oscillospiraceae; genus Heteroscillospira. The sequence continues at coordinate 10,061 of CAYJLH010000032.1, forward strand.
CCTTGCCAAGAAAACCATAAGTAGAATACGGCTTCAAAAGTTGAATCAGCAATTGAAACATTTCTAAGAGCTTCTATGTAAAGACCGACTTCAACCTCTGTGTAATCACCCTCGGGATATGTTGCGGAAACAACATTGGGGTCGACACGGTCTGCATGACTTTTTATTGAATCAGCCTTGTTTGCGTACAAAATGCCACCAAAAAGGAAAGTTAATGCTAGGTAAATAAAAAGTATTGCTACGAGTATGAAAATAACAATTTTCTTTTTTGATGGGTCTAACTTTTTTAAATTCAATTTAAACATCCTTTCCCACTGTGACAAGAAATTTTGTTTTGGAAAATAAATCTAAGCGGTTATAAACTGATTATACAAAATAATAAGAAAAAACTCAATCCTCCCAAAGTATGAGGAAGTAGTATTATTTTAGTGCTTTACCATAAAATTGAAGTTTTCTTGAAAAACTCAATTGAATTATTAGCACTTTAGTGTTATAATGTAGTAAATATATACATAAATATTCAAAAATTGGTGGGTGGTGCTTAAATGAAAAGTGATGATTTTGTGATTATTCCCAAAAAATTTATAGAGAGTTTTGAAGATGCTCTTATAAAATATAGAATCGTTTTTCTTTCTGCCCTCTCGGGATACGGAAAAACAACTATGTGCAGAGAGCTTTTGATGTATCAAAAAACTTATAATATTAGCGACATTTTTAATGTAAGTGATATGCCAAAAGACACAAAGTACATTATTTTTGATAATTTACAGTTGCAACAAAGTGATGAGCAAATTACGGCGCTTGTGAACTTAATTAATGAAAACCCACGAAAGCAATTTGTTTTAATGTCCCGTGCTAATTTACCGTATCAGCTCTTGCGTTTTGAGATGGAGGGCTTGTTATTTAGAATTAATATGAGTGTTTTGCGTTTTAGTCCATCGGATGTTATGGCTCTTTTTTCGGCATCAAATTTAATGATTACCGAGAAAGAAGCACAGTCGATAACACAATTGTTGTTTGGAAATGCTATGGCTCTAAAATTATTAGCTAAACGTAGAAATATCGGCACATTAGAAGATCAAGATTCTCACACTCAGATTAAGTGGTTAGCATTTCAATATATGGACACCATAATTTTTGAAAATCTGGACGAAAAATCGAAGAAAATTTTAATTCACACTGCATATATAGATAGTTTTTCTGTTGATTTAGTGTATTCGGTTTTGGACGTTGAAGATGCTCAAAGTGTGATGAGTGGGCTTGTTAATAACACTATTTTATTACAACCTTTGTGCAACGAAAGGTATAAGTGCATACCGGAAATTGCAGAGTTTTTGCGCTGGAAAGTGAAACAACTTTTACCGCGTAAAGCTCAGATTGAGCTGTACAACAAAGTCGGTGCTTTTTATGAATTGCGTAAGGACTATGTAAATGCAATAATTTATTTTAATAAGGCTGAAAATGAGGAAAAAGTAATTGAATTACTGGAGATTTGTGCGCTTTTTAATGTGGCGTATGGATTTTTCCGTGAGCTTGAAGTTTATTTTAAGAAATTAACGGAAGAACAGGTGCTTGAATCAACATCGCTTATAGTTGGCATGGCTATGCTTTGTGTTTTGCGTGTAGACTATAATGGGGCTGATTATTGGTATCGTGTTTTAGAAGAAAAAAGTAGAAAAATGAACAAAAAAAGTGCTGAATATAAGGATATTTATGAGAAATTAATTTACCTTGATTTAGCTTGTCCACACAGAGAAATTTCTTCAATTCAAGAAATTTTAAACATGCTGTTTCAGAGTATAAAACGTCGTGGTATAAAAATGACACAGCTTTCGATTTCGTCCTCCCTACCGACTGTGCTTAATGGTGGGCGAGATTTCTCGGAGTGGGTTAAGATTGATGATATTATTTACAAAACGATGAAAGCGCCTGTGGAGCACGTTTTAAAGAGCCAAGGTGTTGGACTGCTTACCTGCGGATACTGCGAAAGCAAATTCGAAAAAGCTATGGACTATCACAGTGCAATGGTAGAAATGACGGCGACACTCCATGACATACAGCATAGAGGAACTATTGATACGGAGTTTGTTTTAGTTGGTGTTTTGGCGAGAATTCAGTTGAGTCAAGGTAAACCAAACTCGGCTCGTGAAACCTTGCTTGAATTTGAAAAGAAGCTCGAAAAAGAAAATCATTTTAGATTAATTCCAAATTTAAAAGCAATGCTTTGCCATATCTCTCTCTGCTGTGGTGACATGCAAGCTGTTGAGCGTTGGCTGACTCATGATGCACCTAGTGATCTGATAAATATTTGGATACTTTGGCGATTGCAGTATCGTGTGAAAAGTGAAGTGTTAATTTCTCAGGGGCATTATCAAGAGGCGATTATCCTATTATCACAGCTATCAAACTATGCTGAAAAATGCAATAAAGTTCTTGACTACATACATTTTCATGTACTTACTGCAATTGCAAACTACAGAATGTGCCAAAAAAATTGGGATATTTATTTGAAAAAAGCGATAGATATTTCTGCAAAATATGGATATATAACTCCTATTTCGCAATATGGAAAGGCAGTATTACCGCTTTTGATGTCCATTAAGTACACTGATTACAAATTGCATTTTGAAAAACTTGTTAAGCACACACGCATACAGGCATCGTTTTATCAGCATTATCTCGACCAAAGCTATGAAATAGATGTGAGGCTGTCTAATATGGAACATCAAGTCCTTGCACTTATTTGTCAGGATAGGAGCAATCAAGAAATTGCAGATATTTTGGGGATTAAACTGACAACAGTCAAAACTCATGTTAGTAATATTTTGAGAAAACTTGACATAAAGCGCAGAAGTGAAGCAAAAACTGAGGCTAAAAGACGCAATTTGATTGAGGACTATTTAGCAGTGTAGAAGATAAAAAATCCGCCGAAAGGCGGATTTTTTCAGGCTGCAGACAAAAGTAAATTTTCCGATTTTCGGAAGGAGTGGGAGTGTGAGGGCGAACCATTAGGGTTTGCCTTCACGTTGAAATAACCTGCGTCCGCAGACGCATATTTTGTGAATTTCATACAAAATTCTATGATAAAATAAAAAATTCAGAAAATGCCATCGCAAGGCGATGGAGCGAAGCTTGGGAACAAAAAGGCTCGCAAGTCTTTTTGTCTTCAAGCTGAAAAAATCCGCCGAAAGGCGGATTTTTTAATTCAAATTGTTTTAATATTAATTTTTTTCTAAAGGGTTTGTGACCCTAGCAGTTATGCGAGATTGCTTACTTGCTATTTTGTTATCATACATTTTTTTATCAACAATTTTGAAAAACTCGTTGTATTCATAATGTGTTCGACCTGTAAAATGGTCGAAACCAAATGCAAGCGAGAATTTTATCTCACTGCTAGTATTAACTCTTGTAATTTGCTCTGAAATATTTTTAACCGCAGATTCGATTTGCTCGTCTGTGCAATTAGATAAAATTGAAACAAATTCATCGCCACCAACACGGAAAGTTTTACCGAATTCCTTGAAATTTTCGTTCAAAGAATAATAGGAATTTCGAATAGCGTTGTCGCCTTCCATGTGTCCCAGTGCATCGTTAATGAGTTTTAGATTATTCATATCAGAAATAACACACCAAAGGTCTTTGTTTTCTCTTTCGTCTTCGAATATTTCATTCAACTCTTCGTGATAAGCCTTAGTGTTAAGACCACCTGTCAGGGTGTCATTAAATGAGTATTCAAGTAGCATGGTCTTCATTTTATTTGCAACATTGGCAATCCGCCCGACTTCGTCATCTGAATAAAGTTCGCTTGGAATTTCAATTTTCATGTTGCCCGTTTCGGCAATTTCAGACATGGATTTTTCAAGCCTTATAAGGCTTGAACTCATGTATTTTGAGAAAAACTTAATGAAAACAATAACAGCAGCTATGGTAAGTAGATTGATAAGCCCACCAGTAAGCAAGATAGATAAAACGAGGTTATCGTTTTGCTCGAGTGAAATATTTAGAAGTCGTTCCTCCTCGGCTGAAAAGTCGTCGATGCTCCCGAAAAACTCATTTGCGATGGGTGTTACAACCTGTAGGGCATAAAGTGCGTCATCATATGCACCACCGCTAATGCGAATGTCTGCTGATAATATCATACTATCTTTATAGATGTTTTTTTCCTCGATAATTCGCTCAAACTCAGTGAGTCGAGAACCGCTTAAATATTCTGAAAATTCATCCATTTTAGTGTCGAGATCCTCGAATGCGACTAAATACTGGTCATAAAGACCATTTCTGACATCAACGTCTTCCTGTAACAGAATATCTCGTCCCAAAACACGGCAGACGTACATATTGCGAATAATAGCGCTAAGTTCTTCCTTGTGCCTTACGTTTTCATCAATAATTCTCTCAGAAGAACTGTTAACCAAGGACACAGAGATGAATGAAAACATGCTGATGAAAATAACACTCAAAATTATAAACCACTGAAGTGGTAAAAATTTTCTTCGGATTGGTGCATTATTTAGCCAAACTAAGAATTTGTTCATTCGCAACCCACCTTTTAACGCTGTAGTCATAAACACTAAACGAAATAATTAACTCTATTATAACAAATATAATTTAAAAAAGCGAGCTTTTTTAGTGATTTAATGTAATGAAAATTGTAAACTTATTTTGTTTTTGGAGGTGTTTGAGGACTTAGCGTGTAAAATATGTCAACTTATTCCTTTGTCATGTGTTGCGAGGCAACTCTAAGCATTAGTTTTTTTGTTCCTACATTGTCAAATGCAATTTCAATCAAAGCATCGCCACCCATGGGTGTCATTGCTACTATCATGCCTCTTCCGAAAGCTTTGTGACTTATCATATCACCTTTGTTAAACTTTGCAAGAGCTTCTGCTCCGTTGGGTTTCGGTGATGGGGCGATTTTTGGTCTACTGCTTGAATTCAATGGTGCTGAGTAAGAGTGTTTGTCGTAATTTTGTTGTGAATTTATCATATTATCCGGTCTATTTATAAAATCTGAGGGTATTTCGCTAACAAATCGAGATGGTCTATTGGCTGTAGTCTTACCAAACAACATCCTTTGTTTTGCACAGCATAGGAATAGTCTTTCCTTCGCGCGAGTTAAGCCAACATAGCACAATCTGCGCTCTTCTTCCATCTCCTCCTGCTCGCCGATACAACGAGAACTTGGGAAAATGCCTTCTTCCATTCCGACTATGAACACGTTTGGAAACTCAAGTCCCTTGGCTGAATGCATGGTCATCATAACGACACAGTCAGCATCTCTATCAACATTATCCATGTCGGTATATAGTGCAACTTCATCAAGAAATCCGGAAATTCCGGTTTCACCGCTGTCCTTCATATAGTTAATTATATTTGTTTTGATTTCTCGGACGTTTTCAATTCTCGAAATATTTTCATCAGTTTGCTTTTCTTCTAGGGCTGTTATGTAACCTGTGGTTTCCAAAACTTGCTCATAAAGTTCGTCTGCATTTAATTCTGTCGATGCATGGCGGAACTCCAAAATCATGTTTGCAAATTTACGTAGGTTTATAGATTGACGTTGAAGCTCGGGGAATTTATCCGCATTTTTCACAACATCAAAAAGTGAAAGTCCATTTGCGAGTGCGATTTCTTGGGCAATTTCAACCGTTCTCGCACCTATGCCCCTTGTGGGTGTGTTTATAATTCTTGTGAGACGTAAATCGTCATTTGGGCTAACGATTACGGCTAGGTATGAAATCATATCCTTGACTTCTGCACGATCAAAGAACCTAGTTCCGCCGACAATTCTATAGGGTATTCCGGCTCGCTTGAATGCGTATTCAAGCTGGTTAGACTGGGCATTCATGCGGTATAAAACAGCGTGGTCACGCCAGTTTTCGCCCTGAGATTTGTTGTCCAAAATTTGATTTGCAACAAAACGAGATTCCTCGTGTTCGCTTTGTCCCACATACAAAGTCAACTTGTCTCCGTCAACAGATTCAGTCCACAGTTTTTTACCTTTTCTGCCCCTGTTATTTTCGATGACTCCATTGGCCGCACCCAGAATATTTCCTGTTGATCTGTAGTTTTGTTCAAGCCTAATCATTCTTGCATTGGCGTATTGGCTCTCGAAGTTCAAAATGTTCTCGATGGTCGCACCGCGGAACTTGTAAATACTTTGGTCGTCATCTCCGACCACACATATATTCTTATAAGCACAGGCAAGCTTTGAGGATAATTCATACTGTAAATTGTTCGTATCCTGATACTCGTCTATGAGTACGTATTTGAATTTTCTGCTGTAGTGGTCAAGGGTGTCGGGATGCTCTGTAAGCAGTCTGACAGTGTTATATATGAGGTCATCAAAATCCATTGCATTTGAGGATTTTAGACGTTTTTCGTACTCAACATAGGCTTTTCCCATCGAAATTCTACGGATATCGCTTTTGTACTCAGCATTTTTCAAAAACTCAGCAGCATTTGTCATGGCATCTTTTGCTCTGCTGATTTCACCCAAAACGGAGCGATGAGGAAGCTGTTTTTCATCTATATTAAGCTCTTTTAAAATGCGCTTCATGATAGACTGACTGTCTGATGTGTCATAAATTGTAAAGCCTTTTTCGTAACCCAATTTTTCGCAGTCATAGCGCAAAATTTTTGCACAGGCTGAGTGAAAAGTCATCGCCCAAATATCCATAGCTGATGGCCCGAGCATACGCTCGAGCCTGTCTTTAAGCTCATTTGCTGCCTTATTTGTAAAGGTGATTGCGATAATTCTCCATGGCTCTACGGGGTTTAGTTTGGCAGCATTTTGAGCCTTCCACTCAAGGCTTTTGTCGCCTGTATTAAGGTAATCTTCCATGGCTGAAAGTTCACTTTCGCCCGCCCATTCAGGGATGAAATCGCTGTCAGAACCGTTACCGTATTTCATTAGATTTGCAATTCGGTTTATCAAAACTGTGGTCTTACCACTTCCCGCTCCGGCGAGCAGTAAAAGTGGACCATCGGTGGTCATAACTGCGTCACGCTGAACTGGGTTTAGGTGCTTAAATTCTTGCTCTATAACTGAGCGTCTGGCCTTTATATATCTCTCGTTAAATTCTTTTTGTGTCATTAAGCTTTGTGCCTTTCAGTGTAAAAATTTCTATTCAAAGCAATCAGACGAGCCACATACAGGGCACACGTCGAGTTTTTGATTTGCTTCCATTCCGCAAAAAATGCAGAAAAATACTTCGTCGCTATTTTCTGAGGTTTTAGTTTCATTCGTGCCTTGAACCTCGTCAAGATTTTCAGATATATCATTCATCCGAGCTTCCCAAAATCTGCGCTCGTGGTCACATTCGATAGACGCAATTCTCTCGAACATGGCGGCAATTTCATTAAAGCCCTCTTCCCTAGCAACTTCGGCAAATTGAGGGTACATGTCTTTCCATTCGGAATTTTCATTTTCGGCAGAGTCTTTAAGGTTTTCGCTAGTGCTGGTGGGTGTGCCGTATAAATATTTGAACCATATTTTTGCGTGTTCAATTTCATTTTTTGCCATTCTTTCGAAAAGCAAAGCGTCGTTTTCGCGTTTATCCTCATGCGCGGTTTGAGCGTACATGAAATAACGGACAATCGCCAAGGACTCCCCTCTCAGAGATTCTTGAATGTTCTTAAATGTCTTAGAATTTTTTAGTTCTTGCATTGATAACTCTCCTAAATTTTTCTATCGCCATATTTTGCTCTCAATGACATTGCATTATCCTGTAATATTCTATAGCGCATCATGGCTTCATCACAGCATTTGTCGACCGCTCTGGCTATAAGCTCGTTATTTTCTATAGCCTTATTTATAACCTCTGGGCATAATTTGCCAGCCTCGGCTTCTTGTGTCAATATGGCTATGACTTTTTCCATTGGGAAAGGGTCTTTGTAACTTCTGCGACCCAAAAGAGCACTCAAAACGTCAGAAATCGCAACAATCCTCTCTTCCAGAGTGAGTTGTGATTTCATTAATCCGGCTGGATAACCCGAACCGTCTAATTTTTCATGGTGTCTTACTGCTATCCTGAATACTTCTTCGCTTACGCAACCCCTCAATATATATTCAGATAATAAAACATGGTCTTTCATAATGGAGAATTCATTATTGGTTAGCTTACCGTTTTTCTCAAGCAACATATTGGATACAGAAATTTTTCCTATATCATGGAGTAATGCTCCCAGATATACGTCTTTTTTGCGCTCCTCGCCTATATTAAATAAATCGGCGAGTAAAACTGCAATTTCTACAGTTGCAATTGTGTGTGTTACCGTATGCTCACTTCTAAAGTCTATAGTGTGCGGCAACATGTGAATAATTGTTTCGATTTCGTCTGTATAGGTTTTACTGCCTGTTGTGAACTCCAAAAGCTCGTCCATATATTCACCGGTGAAACACTTAGTAATAACACCCTGTTCTTTTTCAAGTTTTTCAAGCAGTGCGACCTCCTCGGGTGAAAACACCTTGTTTTTAAGGCGTGTAAGTACGTCTTGCGGTGTTTTTACGAGTTTACGTATTATCATTATATCAAGTCTATCTGCTAAATACATACGTGCGGCGAGCCTTTTGTTTTTACAGTCAGATGCTTGAATTTTTTCATAGATGAAATGGTGGAACAAAACACTGTCCACATATTCCTCAAAAAATTCATGTTCATTTAAAAACAAATAACTGTAAATTGAATGTTCCAGTGAGTCTGAGATTTCAAACTTAAAAGTGTGGTATAAATCTCCGAGTGAATCTAAAAGTTCAGTTTGATATGCACCGATGTCGTGAAAAAGTCCCAAAAAGCTAATCTTTGTGAGTTGTTTCTCGTTATAAATACCCTCAGCTTCACTCAATTTGAGCAAAAGATAGGCGACTCTTTCGCCGTGGTCCATTAGTTGATAATCTAATGTGTTTAATGCCCTTCTCATCATTCTTGTAACGTCTTTAATTCTATTTTGCACTAGCTCACCTCGTAAGTTATTTCTTCGGTTCAATTCTATATCATTTTGTTTCAATTGGCAAGAGAAAAAATATGCTCGTCTTTTCTCCAACTTACCTGTAATGATGAATATTGTATAAAATAATTAAAAGACTAAATCTGTTCATTAGCCTAAGCAGATTTAGCCTTATAATATATGTAAGTTTAAACAAAATGCCGTATGAGCAGTAGTAAAACCACTCCCGGTATTCCGAGTATACCGACAATTAGCGCATTTACCCAATTAACACCGAGGCTGAGTCCCACAAAAGCACCCAAATAGTTGAAAACAAACAGGAAGATAAATCCCGAAATTGCATTTAGCAAAAGCTTAAACGCCATAGATAGTGGCACTTTTAAAAGTTTAAATAACAGCGAAAAAAGTCCCGAGCCGATTGCGACTATTAAAATTACAATGATTGCAATTTGTAGTTCCATAAAAAATTACCTCTCAAAAAAAATACGTTCTCGCCCCTTTGATAACATGGTCATACCTCGCTCTCAGGGCGTTAATTTCATATATACAAGCCTCTGTCAAAGCTGGGTCTGTTGTGTTATTAAAAATCGACCACGCATCGTTTAGGCTGATTCGAACTTCGTGTAGCTGTCGGTTAACACTGGCAAGCTCTGCTTTTCTTTGTTTTTGGGCTTTTCTTTTTGCAAACATATTTCCATACCTCGTATTTTATAGTTTAAACTATTATACGCAGGTAAAATAAGTTTTAAACATAATGTTACAGTCAATTGTTATATTTGTCAAGCTTGGCACTGAAAGGATGGTATCATACTTACACTTTTACATCCTTAATCATGTTGCAATTTGCGTTGGATTAGGGTATAATGAAAAGATAATGGAAAAATAGCCGATATATGGCGGGGAGTTATAATAAATGGCAAAACGCAAAGAAGCAGTGTATGGAAATGACAGTATTACACAACTAAAAGGTGCTGACAGAGTTAGGAAAAGACCCGGAGTTATTTTTGGCTCAGATGGGCTTGACGGCTGTAAGCACTCAGTTTTTGAAATATTATCAAACGCAATTGACGAAGCTCGTGAAGGGCATGGTAATACAATTACCGTTACGGTATTTGAAGATGCATCAATTCAAATTGAGGACATGGGAAGAGGTTGCCCTGTCGACTGGAACGAAGCCGAGGGCAGGTTTAACTGGGAACTTGTTTTCTGCGAAATGTACGCAGGTGGTAAGTATAAAAATGATGAGGGCGGAGACTATGAGTATTCACTGGGACTAAACGGTCTTGGTTCATGTGCAACTCAATATGCCTCTCAATATATGGACGTTACTATAAGACGTGACGGCAAAAAATATTCTCTGCATTTTGAAAAAGGCGAAAACGTAGGGGGTCTATCCTCCGAAGATACAGACAGAAAACACACGGGAACTACAATTCGTTGGAAGCCCGACCTTGAAGTTTTTACAGATATTAATATACCTGTTGAGTATTTTCTCGATGTTTTACGTCGTCAAGCTGTTGTAAATGCAGGGGTTAAATTTGTTTTCAGACAGCAACAAGGTGCAAAATTCGAAACAACCGAAATTCGATATGTAAATGGTATTTTAGACTATGCAGCCGAAGTTGTCGGCGAAGATTTTTTAACAGCTCCTATTTTTATAGAGTCTGAGAGAATGGGTCGTGACAGAGCAGACAAGCCTGAATATAAGGTTAAAATGTCTGCGGCTTTTTGTTTTTCTAACAAGGTGAATATGATAGAGTATTATCACAACTCATCTTGGCTTGAGCATGGTGGAGCGCCTGAAAAAGCTGCGAAAAGTGCTTTTGTTTCGGCTGTCGATGCTCAAATAAAAAAGCAAAATAAATACCAAAAAAATGAGAGCAAAATTAGCTTTCAAGATATTCAAGATTGCCTAATATTGGTCACAAACTGTTTTTCAACCAGAACTTCTTACGAAAACCAGACCAAAAAAGCTATTACAAATAAATTCATACAAGAGGCAATGACGGAGTTTTTTAGGGCGCAACTTGAAGTTTATTTCATTGAGCGAAAAGTTGAAACTGATAAAATTATCGAGCAAATTTTGATAAACAAACGCAGTCGTGAACAAGCCGAAAAAGCCAGACTTAACATAAAAAAGAAGCTTTCTGGCAATGTTGATATTGCAAACCGTGTTCAAAAATTTGTCGATTGTCGCACAAAAGACCTCGATAAACGTGAAATATATATAGTTGAGGGTGACTCGGCTTTGGGCGCTTGTAAGCTCAGTCGTGATGCTGAGTTCCAAGGTATTATGCCTGTTCGAGGTAAAATTCTAAACTGCTTAAAAGCAGACTATGCTAAAATTTTTAAAAGTGAAATTATAACTGACTTGCTGAAAGTTTTGGGTTGTGGTGTTGAAGTCCAAAACAAAAAATCAACTGAACTATCTCGCTTTGACCTATCCTCACTGCGTTGGAATAAAGTTATAATTTGCACTGATGCCGATGTTGACGGATTCCAAATTCGCACGCTTATTTTAACGATGCTTTACAGGCTTGTTCCCACTCTTATTCAAGAGGGGTTTGTATATATAGCAGAATCTCCCCTATATGAAATCGAGAGCGGAAACAAGACTTGGTTTGCATATTCAGAACGCGAAAAGTCCGAAATTTTAGAGAAGGTCGGTGAGAAAAAGTTCAAAATTAATCGCAGTAAAGGTCTGGGCGAAAACGAGCCCGAAATGATGTGGCTGACAACCATGAATCCTGAAACAAGGCGACTTATAAAAGTTATGCCGGAGGAAGCTGAGCGCACTGCGCAGGTTTTTGATTTACTTCTCGGCGAGGATTTACAAGGTAGAAAAACGCATATCGCCGAAAATGGGCATAAATATTTGGATTTGGCAGACATATCATAAAAAATTATTAGAGGTGTATTATGAAAAAATCAATCAGTATTCTCCTAGTAGTCGTTATGCTTATGGGACTTTCTGTAAGTGCCCTAGCAGTTGACGACCTAACTCCCCCACTTTGGGAGAGATATGGCTATGGCTCTATGCAAGAGATGATGGACGACTTCGAGATGAGCGAAGAAGAATATCAAATGTGGGTTGACGAAGAAAAAGCTTGGGAAGAAATGGAAAATTGGACAGACGAGCAATGGGAAGCTTATAACGATGAACAAGAGGTAATTTGGGAACAAGATTATCAAGAGTATCTTGCTGCGGAAAAAGAATCTATGGGCCTTGTCTATGACATAAACGTCATGTTCCGTGACGCTGCTATGACTTTCACTGACGCTGTTCCCGAAATCACAAACGGAAGAACTATGATTCCTCTACGTGATGTCACAGAAAACTTTGGCGCTACAGTTGAATATGACGATGCTGAAAAAGCGGCGTCTATTTCTTTAGATGATACTAAAATCATTATCACAGCTGACATGTCAACTTATACAGTAGTAAATGCTGACGGCGAGAACACAATGGAACTAGACAGCCCAGCTTACATAAAAGACGGCAGAATGTTTGTTCCCGTACGTAATGTTGGTGAAGCTTTTGGATATGACCTTATCTGGGATGATGAATACAGAACAGCTGTTATCCTAGACAAAGAAAACATTATCAATGAAATTAACTCAGAATTGACAGTCCTAAACAAAATTTTGGCTATGGGTTCAAAAGTCGATATGACAAAAACATATGAGGGCGCAGTTGATTTTGGTGTTGAAGTTACAACATACCCTGCAATCGATGCAGACTACGGTACATACGAAGTGTCTATGACAGCCGATGTTATGCAAAATATGGAAGCTATGCACGCTGACATTGACTTCGACCTTTCAGGCGTGACAAAATACCTTGAAAACGCTTCTGTAGAAGCTTTCGCAAATGAAGAAGATGTCGCTATGATGGAAGAAATTATTGCTGCTTTAGAAGATGATGGCATGGAATTCATAGCAAACATAGACGTGGAAAACTTCACAGCTTTCTACAAAGCAGCAATTTTCAACGTAATGCTTGAAGAAATGGGTCAAGAAGTTTCTGACGACACATGGCTTGAAATTAACCTAAACGACATGTACGCAATGTTGGGTATGAATTTTACTGAAATTATGTCTATGGCTTATGGTGTTGAAGCAAGTGAATATACTATTGGTGACCTTATCTATATGAGCAATACAACTTATGGCGATGTATATAGCTATATGTATATTACAAGCTCTCTTTATGGCTTAGAACCAGTTAAAGACACAGCTTTCACAGAAACTTCAAAGGGTTATGCTCTTGAGTACACATTCGAAGACGAATATTCAGGCGACAAATATGTAGCTGACATTGACATCACTGTTAAAGACGATGTTGCAGAATCTATCACAGGTACATTCTCAATTGATGGCAGTGGAGTTTTTGGCACTGGCACTGAAATGGCAATTGATTTTGAAGTTACTGCTATGGATGCTATGATTGAAATTGATTTCTCGATGACTGACGTTATTGACGTTCTTTTCACAGTTGATGCAGAGCTTGATGAAAGCAATGCTACAGTTCCTTCAGCTCCTCCTGAAGGCGCAAATATTGTAAACTATATGGAACTTCTTGAAAGCATGGGAGATTTCGGTTACTCAACAGTAACAGCTACCGAAGAAATTACAGTAACTATCCCAGAACCTGCTGCCGAGTAATATTTTAAACTTATCCACTCACATTTTAATAATGTGAGTGGATAAAGACTGTATTCTTATAAAACAAAGGAATGGTCAAATTTATGAAAAAGATAATTATAACTATTTTAACCATAGTCATGCTGACAGGATTTTCTGTTAACTCCCTTGCGACAGAAAACTCAGGCACTCCCCTGTGGGAAGAATGGGGCTTTTTTTCTAAAGAAGAAATGCTAGACTTCTTTGTAATTGACGAAGAAATGTATCAAACAATTGTTCAGGAAGAATGGACAGACGAACAATTTGAACTTCTTTTTATCGGAATTGAAGAAAGAGAAAAACTTTTAATAGAAAATACAAAAGCCGAAAGAGGGCTTGTTCATGACATAAATGTCATGTTTAGAAACAAGGCAATTGAATTTACCGATGCTGTGCCTGAAATCGTAAACGGTCGCACCATGATACCACTGCGTGCAGTCACCGAAACTTTCGGTGCAACTGTTGAATATGACGACGAAACCAAAACAGCGACTATAACTTTAGATGAAATCGAAATTACAATAAGCGAAAATTCCCAAGCTTACACCTTGAAAAATGCTGACAGCGAAACAGAAAGCGAACTCGACAGCCCAGCTTATATCAAAGATGGCAGAATGTTTATTCCGCTTAGAACTATAGGCGAAGCTTTTGGATATACTGTAAATTGGGACGAGGATTATCAAACTGCGGTGATTTTTGACGTTGAAAACATTGGCGCTGAAACTGATGAAAAGTTTACTGTTTTAAACCAGTTTTTAAATATGTACAAGCTGAAAAATGTTGAAGAAACCTTAGAAACTTCAACTCAAATGACCTATGAGTTGAAAGTTTTTGGCTCTGAAAACCAAGAAGAACAAAGCCTTGAAGTAAGTGCAATTGTTGACATTTTGCAGGATGAAAACGCATTAGAAGCAACTGCTGACTTTGAACTTATAGGCGCATACGAATTTTGGGAAAGTAGCAACAGCTATCCAAGTGATGTGGAAAAGCAATTTTTCAAAGAGATTTTTGACAAAATTGATAGCGATGAAATTAGCTTTTTACTTGACAAAACAGAGCTAATGATGTATTTTAACGGAGATGTTATTGACTTTTTACTGGAAAAAGTTGAGGTAAGTGGCAATGACATTTGGATTTCCTATGACTACGGCGAAACTTATGAGTATATGCCTACTTATGCTGGGCTTATATTGGGAGAAGATAGTTTTACTTTTGGAAAACAACATGCCTATTATTTTTTCGACAGTCGGTTCTACAGGGTTAACTTTATAGACTATTATGATTATTACTTGTCAGAGCTTAGTGAATTAGAATTTTTAAGCGATGAAGCTTTGATTAAAACCGATAAGGGTTATAAGCTTGAGCATACTTTTTCGGATGACTACGGAACTGGACCTGTTGTAATTGACATAGTTATGGAAAATGATAGAATTATAGATATTAGCGGTACTTTTGATGTCGCTTCAAAAGCTGACAGTGACTATGTTTTCGATTTTGACCTTGATTTTAAAATCGGTAAAAACGAAACTGATGTGACTATGATCTTTTTGGAAAAAGATTTAGGTGAATTAACTTTCACTATGAATAGCGACACAAAAATATCTGATAAAACCCCGAAATCCGCACCTGACGCAGACGAATTTTCCGTTTCTTCGGAATTATTGTCACTGTTTTACTACTTAATTTAGACAAACAAATCCACTCATATTTTAATAATATGAGTGGATAAAAATCAAAGGAATGAAGGTTTCTATGCCTAGAAAAAAATCTGATAACAATACAAGTAAAAAAGAAAATCCCAATGTTTTGGGACTTAAAGCCGAGGTTTTAAACCAACCAATCACCGAAACATTGGAGCAAAACTATATGCCATATGCAATGAGCGTTATAGTTTCTCGTGCAATTCCGGAAATTGACGGCTTTAAACCATCGCACAGAAAACTTTTATACACCATGTATAAAATGAATTTGCTGACCGGTGGACGCACAAAAAGCGCTAATATAGTCGGTCAAACTATGCGACTAAATCCCCATGGTGACAGTGCGATTTATGAAACCATGGTGCGTTTAACCAAGGGTAATGAGGCGCTATTAGTGCCGTTTATCGACTCAAAAGGTAACTTTGGTAAGACATTTTCACGTGATATGGCTTACGCTGCTTCTCGTTATACAGAGGCAAAGTTAATGCCTGTTTGCACCGAAATTTTCAAAGATATTGACAAAGATACAGTCGATTTTGTCGACAACTACGACAGCACAACAAAAGAGCCTACGCTCCTGCCTACAAGCTTTCCCAATGTGTTGGTAGCGTCGAACTCAGGTATCGCTGTTGGAATGGCAAGCCAGATTTGCTCATTCAATCTTGAGGAAGTTTGCGACACGACGATTGCACTTTTAAACGATGAAAACCACAATATTATGACTACGCTCTCAGCGCCTGACTTCACAACAGGTGGTGAGCTGATATATGATGCAAAGGAAATAGACACGATTTACCGCACAGGTAGAGGCGGTTTTAAAGTACGTGCAAAATGGAGATACGTTAAAGCTGAGAACTTGATTGAAGTTTATGAAATTCCATATTCAACCACGACAGAGGCTATTATTGACAAAGTTTCTGAACTTGTAAAACTTCAAAAAGTCCGTGAAATCAGCGATATGCGTGACGAAACCGACCTTTCAGGTTTGAAACTTGCGATTGACCTCAAGCGTGGGACTGACCCTGATAAGCTTATGCAAAAACTCTTTAAACTGACGAGTTTGCAAGATAGTTTTTCATGCAACTTCAATATGCTTATTAACGGTTATCCGAGAGTTATGGGCATAAATGAAATTTTGACAGAGTGGTCTGCGTGGAGAACTGAATGTATCAAGCGCAGAGTTTATTTTGAGCTCACTAAAAAGCGTGAAAAACTACATTTGTTAAACGGTCTTAACAAAATTCTGCTTGATATCGACAAGGCGATTAAGATTATCCGTGAAACAGAGCTTGAAGCGGACGTTATTCCAAACCTAATGATTGGCTTTGGAATTGACGAAATTCAAGCGGATTATGTTGCGGAAATTCGCCTTAGAAATATTAACCGAGAGTATATTTTAAAACGTGTACAAGAAATTGAAAAATTAAAAGAGGAAATTGCTG
>CAYJLH010000033.1:0-21770 GCA_964370925.1 uncultured Oscillospiraceae bacterium
CTACCTTATGGTTCTATTATACCATAAAGTAGGTGCTTTTGTCTTCAGGCTGAGCAAAAAATCCGCCTTTTGGCGGATTTTTTGCTGTGGAAAACCTATATAGATAGTTGATATAGTGATGAAATTATGTTATTATATAAGAAAAAAGTAGGTGTGTTTTATGATAGAAATAAAAGTCAGTGAACTTTCAAATATGACAAAAAACTTGAAATCAGGTGACAGAGTTTCCCTAACAGGAACTGTCTATACTGCTCGAGATGCCGCACACAAACGCATTTTCGAAATGCTTGATAAAGGCGAAAAACTTCCATTTGATTTAGAAGGGGCAATCATATATTACACAGGTCCGACACCTGCTGTTAATGGTCGGCCTGTCGGCTCGTGTGGCCCAACAACATCAAGTCGAATGGATAAATTTACGCCCAGACTTTTGGATTTGGGCTTGCTTGGAATTATTGGAAAAGGCGAAAGAAGTGCCGACGTTGAAGAGGCAATTTGCAGAAATAATGCGGTTTATTTTTGCGCTGTCGGCGGAGCGGGAGCACTTATGGCTGAGAGTGTTGAAAGTGCTGAGGAAATTGCTTTTCACGATTTAGGCTGTGAATCCGTTAAAAAACTGATGGTGAAAAACCTACCGCTAACAGTTTGCATAGACTGTAAGGGTGGGAATATTTTCAACGAGGGCAAGGCAAAATATGCTCGCTAAAGCCCTTGTTAAATTTGTGGAAAAAATTATATTGTAATTTCTACCAATTCTATTCCCGAGCGCATTGCATACAAAATTGTGTTGCGAGTTCCTCCGGCAGAACCGTTATAAACTGCGACCAAAACCGAGGCGTTATCAACCATATATTTGTTGCGACGCATCATGCAGTCTCGGGTATATTCCCTCTGAACGAGGGTTCGTTTGTCGCAAAGTTTCAGGATTTCAAGGTAGCGATTTTTCATATTTCCGCTCCATTTATCGGCTTGTCCTAAAAATGGAATTGCAGCTTCAAGTGTAACATCTGGGTGATTTTTCTTTAAATAAAGCACAGCTTCGGCGAAATACATGTCGCACCCATGCGCCATTCCGCTGATAAAATGTGTTTTTCCTGATAAATAAAGTGCCAAAACTGTTTCGGCAAGTTTTGCCTTAAGATTTTTGCATTCGGGCATATTTTCGTGCCAGCCACGAACTAGTTTTGTTTCCCTGTGCCCAGTAAATGCACAGCTGTTTTCTTTGTTTGCCATAAAAATCACCTCAAAATTATTGTACGCCAAAATAAAAAATTTGTCAAAGAAAATTAATCAATTTGCACTTGACTTTTTCGTTTTACTATGGTATATTGTGAAAAATGACAATTAAATGAATGTCTTCAGGGCGGGGTGTGATTCCCCACTGGCGGTACAGTCCGCGAGCGCTTCGGCGTTGAATCGGTGAAACTCCGATACCAACAGTTATAGTCTGGATGAAAGAAGATGTTTGTGCATGACTTCTTTTGCATGTGCGACATTCCCGTGAGACTACATTGGGATTGTCGAAATGTGAGAGGAGATTTTTTTATGTCAGTATCAAACCCAACTGCCCCAGCAAGTTCCCTTAACCGAGTTTCGAGAACCAATCGCCTTGTGGCTCTTGCCATGCTCTGTGCAATTTCTTACGTGGTAATGTTTTTCCTGCGTATTCCCTTGTGGAGCTTTTTGAAGTATGACCCTAAGGATATTGTAATTGTAATCGGTGGATTTATTTATGGCCCGTTTTCGGCTTTTTTAGTTGCCTTTGTTGTTTCTATGATTGAGATGATTTCCGTCAGTGAAACAGGCTGGATTGGCTTTTTCATGAACATTTTGTCAACAGCTTCGTTTGCCTGTGTTGCCGCATTAGTTTATAGCAAAATGCGCACAAAAAAAGGTGCAATCATCGGACTGATTTTAGGCGTTGCACTCATGACAGTCGTTATGATTTTGTGGAATTACATAATCACACCTTATTATATGGAAACCCCAAGAGAAGTTGTTGCATCTATGTTAGTTCCCATTTTCCTACCCTTTAACCTTTTCAAAGGCTTCCTGAATATGGGTCTTACTTTAATTTTGTACAAACCCATAATGGCGGCTCTGAGAAAAGCAAATCTAATTCCGGAGCAGACAAAAGCTGAGGGAAAAGAAAAAACACTTTCTTTAATTTTACCCGGTGCTGTTATGGTTGCGACAGTTGCACTACTTGTAATGGC
Organism: uncultured Oscillospiraceae bacterium; assembly: GCA_964370925.1. Taxonomy (GTDB): domain Bacteria; phylum Bacillota; class Clostridia; order Oscillospirales; family Oscillospiraceae; genus Heteroscillospira. The sequence continues at coordinate 2,217 of CAYJLH010000033.1, forward strand.
ATTTAATGGATCATTATAATGAAAAAAGCGACCGATTTCTCGGTCGTTTTTTTACGAAAATTTTAAATTTTTATTATAATTGTACTCTAAAATGGAATACTAAGTTTGTATTTATTATTTGGAGGAACAATTTATGAAAAAATTACTATTACTTTGCCTTACGGTAGCGGCTATTGCTGTCGTATTCACAGCGTGTTCGTCAGAGCCAGATGAAACACCAGCACCAACAGCAACACCAAAACCCGTCGTAACACCAGTGCCATCAGAGGATGTCAAAGACAAGGTTGAGGACGACATGGACGACGCGAAAAACGACATGGAAGATGACATGGAAGACGCAAAAGACGATGTCGAAGATGCGATTATGCCTGACGACTCAGCCGAGCCAAGTCTTGAACCTGAGGAGTCTATTATGCCAGAGGAAAGCGTAATGCCTGAAGAAAGCCCCGAGGCTCGATAAAATTGTAGATTATTTTAATGAAATAAATGCACCGACCCTCCGAAAGTTAGATTTTAAATCTAGCAAATGGAGGGTCGGTTTTATTGTATTTATTTCAATTTTTCCAAAACTTCTTTATAGCTCAAGTCGTTTTCCCGACAAATTTTTGCAATGTCCTCAAATTCTGCTTTTTCGTGAGTTATGCCATAGCCCTCGGATTTTTTTATACGAACAATTCCATATTCGGTTTCAAGCATCCTAAATGAGCTTTCGAGTTTAATACGCTTCATGGTCTTAATTCTAACACCATTTGTGCTTGTATGCTTCAAAATAAGTTCGGAAAAATTCTGCTCCTCCCCTGCTTTACAAAGTACATTTAGTACAAAACCTGCACGTCCTTTTTTCATAAAAGCCGGTAGCGTAAGAACGTCTAAAGCGCCTTCGCTCATGAGTTTTTCGCTTGCAAAGGAGAGTTCTTCTGCCGTCATATCGTCAATGTTACAAGAAATTTCTGCAACTTGGTCAGTTTTATAAACACCTGTTTCGCCTAAGAAAGAGCGAACACAGTTTGCCATTCTAAACTCTTTTGTTCCCATTCCATATCCGATTTTTTGCGTATGCATAACAGGTGAATTTTGGAATTCATCTGCAAAGAAATGCGCAAGTGCTGCACCTGTCGGTGTACACATTTCCCCCTCGATATCGCCCGAATATGTAGGAACACCGCAGAGCAATTCAGCCGTAGCCGGTGCGGGAACAGGTACGATTCCATGTGCGCATTTTACAGAACCAAAACCCGTACGTATTGGAGAAAAAACGGTTTTATGTGGCGCTAAAAGCTCCATTGCGAGGCAAACTCCGACAACATCGGCTATTGCGTCCAATGCTCCCACTTCGTGAAAATGTATGAGTTCAACAGTCTCGCCATGCACTTTTGACTCCGCACGGGCAATATCCGCATAAATTTCTTTGGCATTTTTTCTAACGGTTTCAGATAAATTCAGACCATCAATTATGCTGTAAATATTGGTTGGAGTCGCATGATGATGACTGTGTGTATGCTCGTGGGAATGACCGTGAGAGTGCTCGTGTTCTTCGTGTCCGTGAACCTCAACGCGCATATGAGTTCCTGAAATTCCACAACTTTTTTTTGTCTCAGCACTGACTTTTACATGTGGAATTCCAGCACTATTTATCATGTCTAAAAAGAGCTGTTTATCCGGCAAAACTTCAAATAATGAAGCCATGAGCATATCACCGGCGATGCCCATATTGCACTCTACATATAATATTCTCATTCGATAATGCCCTCCATTTGGTTAATCCTACCGGCAAGAAAACCAGCACCAAAACCATTATCAATATTGACAACAGAAACACCAGAGGAACAGGAATTTAGCATGGATAAAAGCGCTGATAGACCACCAAAACTTGCGCCATATCCGACACTTGTTGGCACAGCGATAACAGGACAATCGACAAGCCCACCGACAACAGACGGCAAAGCGCCCTCCATACCTGCGACTGCGATTACACAGCGAGCATTTGCAAAACACTCGACATTTTTAAGCAGTCTGTGAATACCGGCAACGCCGACATCATAAAGCCGAATTACCTTATTCCCTAGGGTTTCGGCTGTGATTGCAGCCTCTTCCGCTACGGCAATATCACTTGTTCCGCCTGTGGCGATTACAATTTGCCCACGTAGCTTAATTTCACTTGGATTAGCGACAGCAATTCTTGCGATTTCTGTGTAATTTAAATTGATTTTTTTTGAAATTTCTTCCGCTTTGTCGCTGTCCAATCTTGTAATAAGTATGTTTTTGCAACCATTTTCAATCATGGTTTTTAAAATTCCGCTTATATGTTCTGCTGTTTTTCCCTCGCCGTAAATGACTTCTGATGCGCCCTGTCTTATAGAGCGATGGAAGTCGACTTTTGCGTAGCCTAAATCTTCAAAAGTATTCATTTTTAGCTCAGAAAGAGCCGATTCGGGGCTGATTTTTCCGTCTTTTATTTCACGTAAAAGGCTTAGTATTTCGTGTTTATTATCCATTAGTTCTCCTCCGCTCTGGTGTTTAAATCAAGGTAAATGTTGTTAAAAGTCCCGTTTAATTTCTCTATGATTTCTCCTCTTTTTTCTGAAAAAAGTGGAAATTGTGACTGTCTTAATTGCAAGACGGCGTCACCGTTTCTTAGGCGAATTCTGAAATCCGAGAAACCTAATTCCATCAAGGAGTATTCACTTTTTTCGACTTTTTCTAAGTCAGGAATTGTTATGGGACATCCTGTTTCAATTCGTGTTGCAAGGCAGGCATAGCTTGGTTTATCGTAAGTGAAAAGTCCTGCTTTACGAGAAAATTCTCGAACTTGCGCCTTTGTAATTCCGCAAATTCTTAGCGGTGAAAGGACTTTCATTTCTTTGAGCGCTACCATTCCGGGTCTGTCGTTTTCATCGTCAGATGCATTTGTGCCGTCGCAAACAGCCTCGTAACCATGCTCTTTTGCGGCATTTAAAATCGCCGAAAAAATTGTGTTTTTACAGTGATAACAACGGTCTTTTTCATTCCTTGCGACCTTTTCATCGGCTAGTGGGTTTAGCTCTAAAATTACCAATTTTGCACCCAAATCCTCGGCTAATCTGTTAGCGTCATCGAGCTCAAATTGTGGTTGAAAAGCAGATTTTACAAAAAATGCTGTGACATCAGCGCCGTTTTCTATAGCTGACCAAAGCAAAAAAGCGGAGTCTGTTCCGCCTGAAAATGCCAGTGCTATCTTATTATTTTCTTTGAAAAATGTATTTAAATTCATAATTAACCTCTTTTTGAATGTATAAAAAGTCATAAGACTTTTTATACATTCTGACTTCCATTTAATTCTAACATAAACTAAATTATGTGTCAATTAAATGGTAAGGCTTCCGTTCTCATCCTCTAGCAAAATTAGGATTTTTTCCTGTTCCCCACTTTCCGCATTGACGTAAATAATGAACTTGCCTCCACTCTGCGCGCTACAGACGAATTCATGTGCGAATATTTCGTATTGTCCACTTGTTGGAATAATGCAGAGCTTGTGACTTTCGATTGTCAAATCACTCGTGATATGCTTTTGCGCCTCTTCTTGACTTATGACAGCCTCGGGAATTTCTCTATCCGTGTGTGCCATTATATACCCACGTGATTCGAAATTAACAACTGCCCCCGTATCAAGCGCAATACCCACTTTCACAAGGTCAGGATAGCAAATCACATCGCCATCTTGATATGCAAAGTTGAGCATCAAAACTCCGTCTTGTAGCATGTTATAGGTTGTGACCATGCCCTCAATTCCACGCTCTATCAGAAAATTTTCTGCCATTTTTTTGGCATCCTCTTTAGAAATTTTGCTTTCTTCAACTCGGTGAGAACTGAGGAAGTTTATGACTTTTGCGCCCTGCTCAGAAACTTCTATTGTCGCTTGTTCAGTTCCGAAAAGATAACTGGGAATTTTACCTTGGGATTTTCCTAAACTTTTGAGTTTCCCCTCGTCAATTCCCATGAACTCCGCAGCTACCTTTTTTGCATCCGACTCCGATACCCTCAGTTCGTTTTCGATTAATTTTGCCGTAGACTCGTCCAAATGCATAGAAAATGGACCGTCATAAATTAAACTTGGGATTTCTGGAAATTCTTCCTCAACGGTTCTCATTCCACCACTCAAACTGTCGGGAATTGTTTCATCCTCAGCTTCATCGAGCAGTGCCTCAGCTTTTAAAAGCTTGTCCATTGAAAGTCCGCCCTCGGTCAAATCTGTTTGTAAGGCTTTGAAATTATGTGACAAAGCAGTTGCGGTTTCGGATAATTGCCTCATATTTTGAAGCTGTTCGTCAGTGTAAATTTCCTCTGTTTTGGATAAGGAATAAGCGTAGTCGCCGACTCGACTTATAAACCCTGCCGTTTTTTCAAGCTCATTTGTCGAAAAAGGTAGCGCTCCTAAGGACATCTGCGCTGTCATTGCTTTTCCGAAAATTTCGGTGCAGACTGCGTTCATTATAGATGGCGAAGTTGCGTACAGGCTTTTTTGCAGTGCTGTGTCAAGCTCGGCTATCCCTGTGACAAGCTCTGCAAAAGCGTGGTTGTGGCTGATTTCCAGCGCATTTTCAAGGCTTGCCGACCGTTCTCTCTCTTTCCAATATAGCCCACCCAGAGCGATTATCGCTACGAGCAGAATTGACACACAAATTATTACTGGTTTCTTTCTCATAATCATCCCCCTTAAAAATAAAAACACCCTGTTTGAGTTATTTTCTCCAAACAGGGTGCGAATTACTAATGTAATTTTTGTAATTATGAGAGTTTTTCTAAACCAATTTTTAGTCTGCGGACGGTCTCGTCTTTGCCCAAAATACGGCAAATTTCAACAGCACCACCAGGGGTTACGCTTTTACCGGCAGCGGCAATTCTGACAGGCCACATGAGCTTTGCGTTTTTGATTTCAAATTTTTCAACCAAAGTTGTCATTGCGCTCAAAATTTCCTCATCAGCCCAGTTTGAAATAGCTTCGAATGCTGGGATAACAGCAATAAGCATTTCTTTGGAACTTTCAGCGTCAGACTTTGACTTTTTGTGTACGAAAAGTTCAATGTCATATTCGGGTAATTCTTCGAAAAAGTCTAGTTTTTCGGGGATATCACTCAATACTTCACATCTTTGGTGCAGAAGCTCTGCAATTTCGTCTGCGCTGATGGCTTCGTTTTTGACCACTGAACGGATATAAGGTCTTGCAATTTCTGCAAATTCTTTACCGCTTAAAGCGCGTATATATTCTGCGTTAAAGTATTTAAGTTTAACCAAGTCAAATATTGACGGCGATTTTGAAACACCTGATATTTCAAATGTTTTAGCAAGCTCGTCCAGTGTGAAAATTTCCTGTTCTCCTCCCGGGCTCCAACCCAAAAGCGCCATGTAGTTGACAACTGCTTTTGTGAGATAACCCATGGAAATTAAGTCCTCGTAAGATGGGTCGCCGTGGCGTTTTGACATCTTATTTTGAGTGTCACGCATGACAGGTGGGCAATGCACATATTTTGGAATTTCCCAACCGAATGCCTCGTAAAGTAGGTTGTATTTTGGTGCAGAAGATAGATACTCACTGCCACGAACAACATGAGAAATTCCCATCAAGTGGTCGTCAACGACGTTTGCAAAGTTATATGTTGGCAAGCCATCGGATTTCATAAGGACATTGTCGTCAAGTGTGTCGTTTTGAACAGTGATAGCTCCGAAAATTTCATCAGAAAACACAGTTTCTCCGACTTGAGGAATTTTCTGACGAATTACAAAAGGAACTTCGGCAGAAATTTTTGCCTCAATTTCCTCGGTTGTTAATGAACGGCAAGGGTCGAGAGTTTTGACAAATGCCTCGCCCTCTTCCTCAGATTTTTCACAGAAACAGCGGTATGCGCCGTCTTTTTCAAGCAATAATTGGGCATATTTTCCGTAAAGTTCACGGCGTTCTGTTTGAATATAAGGGCCGACAGGACCGCCAATATCAGGGCCTTCGTCGTGGATAAGATTGCAGTCTTTCATAGTGCGATAAATCGCCTCTGTTGCACCCTCAATAAATCTGCCTTGGTCAGTATCTTCAATTCTTAGAAGAAACTTTCCGTTTTGGCTACGTGCGATTAAGTAAGTGTAAAGTGCTGTACGCAAATTTCCAACATGCATATAACCGGTTGGGCTGGGTGCGAAACGAGTTCGAACCTCGCCTTTTGGAATTTTTTGCTCTTGCTCTTCAAACCATTTCATATCTAAATTCATTAGTTATACCTCCGTTTTATCTGAAATGATTATATAATTCTAAATATAAAATGTCAACTAGAGAATTTTTTATAGCTTGATAAAAACTTAAAGTGTTGTTATTGACGGTCGGAAATTTGTTTATATTATCAGCTTGAAGACAAAAAGACTCGCGAGCCTTTTTGTTCCCAAAGCTTCGCTCCATCGCCTTGCAATGGCATTTTCTGAATTCTTTATTTTATCATAGAATTTTGTATGAAATTCACAAAATATGCGTCTGCGGACGCAGGTTATTTCAACGTGAAGGCAAACCCTAATGGTTCGCCCTCACACTCCCACTCCTTCCGAAAATCGGAAAATTTACTTTTGTCTGTAGCCTGATATTATTTCTATTGTATTAATTCCCATTTCGTGATAAAATACTAAAGTATGCCTTATTAGTTTACATAATTTTTATTTATATAGGAGTGACACCAATGATATCCCAGACAATTGCTAACTTAATACAAAACAATTCACCTATTAGAAAAATGTTTGAAGAAGGAATTCGTCTTTCTGCTATCCATGGAAAAGAAAATGTTTTTGATTTCAGTCTTGGAAATCCATATTTTCCAGCTCCCGAGGAAGTTAAACAATCTGTTATTGATATAATCGAAAACACTGCACCAAACGCACTTCATGGCTACATGCCAAACGCTGGCTATCCTGAAGTTCGTGAAGTAATTGCGGAGAGTTTAAATAAAAAACATGGCGGAAATTACACAGGTAGCAACCTTGTTATGACTCCCGGTGCGGCTTACGGAATTAACATAATTTTGAAAACAATACTGGATCAAGATGACGAAGTTGTCACTATTGCGCCTTACTTTTTTGAGTATAAAAACTATGTCGTCGGCAACGGCGGAAAGCTTTCGGTTGCTTACGCAACGGATGAAAATTTTCAACCTGACGCAGAAAAACTTGAAAAATATATCACACCAAAAACAAAAGCGCTTATAATCAACTCACCGAATAATCCAACAGGTGTTATTTATTCTGAGGAGAGCATCAAAAATATTGCTGAAATGCTCCGCAAAAAACAAAAAGAATACGGAACAAACATTGTAATTATCAGTGATGAACCCTACAGAGAACTGGCGTTTGACGGCGCTAAAGTTCCTTGGATTCCAAACTTTTATGACAATACTTTGGTTGTATATTCATGGTCAAAAACTCTTTCTCTCCCCGGACAACGCATGGGGTATGTTCTTGTTCATGACAAAGCTTATGAGGCTGAAACGCTAATCGGTTGCTTGACTTTTGCTAACCGCATTTATGGTGCAGTTAATGCGCCGTCTTTGTTCCAACGTGTCGTCGCAAAATGTGTTGATTCATCTGTTGATATCTCACTTTATGACGAAAACAGAAAACTAATTCTTGATGTGTTGAAAAACTGCGGATTTGATGTTATAAAACCCGAGGGTGCTTTTTATCTCTGGTTAAAAGCTCCTGATGGAGATGACATTAAGTTTGTCGAAAAAGCGCAGGAGTTTAACATATTACTAGTCCCCGGTAGCAGTTTTGGCGGTGATGGTTATGTCAGACTTTCTTATTGCGTTGACCCCGAAATGATAAAAAGGTCTGAAAGTAAGTTCCGCTCTCTTGCAAGCGCTTACGGTCTGTAATTTTTGAAATGAGGTAATCAAAATGGATGAGAAGAAAAATATATTAAGCGGAATTCAACCCTCGGGTGAACTTACTCTGGGTTCATATATTGGTGCGATTAAAAACTGGGTTGAACTTTCTGAGAGCTATAATTGCTATTATTGCATAGTTGATATGCATTCTATAACCGTAAGACAAAATCCGGCTGACCTTAGAAAACGTACTTTAAATCAGCTTGCACAATACATCGCCGCTGGGCTTGACCCACAGAAAAATACAATTTTTATACAAAGTCATGTCTCAGCACACGCTGAGCTTGCTTGGGTTTTAAATTGTTATACAATGTTTGGTGAGCTTTCACGAATGACTCAATTTAAGGACAAAAGTGCAAAAAATGCCGACAATGTTAATGCGGGACTTTTCACATATCCTGCTCTGATGGCATCTGATATTTTGCTCTATCAGCCACATGTTGTCCCTGTTGGACAAGATCAAAAACAGCATGTCGAAATCACACGTGATATCGCAAATAGATTTAATGGAGTTTATGGTGACACTTTTACAATTCCAGAACCATATATTCCAAAAATCGGTGCAAAAATCATGAGCCTTTCCGAGCCTACTAACAAAATGTCAAAATCCGACTCCGACCCAACAGGTTGCGTTGGAATTATGGATACACCTGAGGAGCTTGCTCGTAAATTCAAACGTGCAGTTACAGACAGCGACACAATAGTTCGTTATGATGTTGAGGAAAAACCCGGAATTTCAAATCTTATGCAGATTTATTCTGTCGCAACAGGAAAAACTATGAGTGAAATTGAAGCAGAGTTTGACGGTTTGGGCTATGGTGACTTTAAACCAAGAGTCGGTGAAGCGGTTATCGAAATGTTAAGACCGGTTCGTGAGGAAACTTTGCGCATAACAAAAGACAAGGCTTATCTTGAAAGTGTGTACAAAGATGGTGCTGCACGTGCGGCTTATACTGCAAATAAAACACTTAGAAAAGTCTATAAAAAAATCGGCTTCGTACAAAAATAGCCTAAATTTTATTGATAATTTCTCGAACTTCCGAAAGGAGTAAACTTTACATGCAAATAGACAGCGACCTACTACTGAGAATTCTTCTCGCTTTGGGTGCAGCTTTTATCATCAGCTATGTCTCAACCCCTGCCGTCAAGGCGTTTGCACAAAAAGTCGGCGCGATTGACGTACCAAAAGATGAAAGACGAGTTCACACAGTTCCCATCCCCCGTTTGGGTGGGCTTGCAATTTTTATTGGCTTCCTTTTGAGCGTAATTTTATTTTGTGAAATTACAACTCAACTTAGAGGTATTCTAATCGGCGCTGTAATAATCGTCGCAACAGGTGCGGTCGATGATATCGTAACCTTGAAGGCATTGCCTAAGCTAATAATTCAAATTGTAGTTGCGATTATCGCAGTTATGCACGACGTTACAATTGAAAATATCATGAACCCCAATATTTTTTCCGAAACAGAGCATATTTCTCTGGGAATGTTCTCCGCCCCACTGACCGTTTTATGGATAGTTGCGGTTACAAATGCCGTAAACTTAATCGATGGTCTTGACGGTCTTGCTGTCGGAGTTTCCACTATTGCTTCGGTGACTATGCTTGTCGTTGCACTAGTAGTTGCAGAGCCAAGCACAGCTATAATTTTAGCTTGCCTCTCAGGTGCTTGCATTGGATTTATGCCCTATAACCTAAATCCAGCGAAGATTTTTATGGGTGATACAGGCGCACTTTTACTTGGCTATGTATTATCAACCGTTTCTGTTATAGGAATGTTCAAATTTTATGCGGTTGTCTCATTTTTCGTTCCGATTATTGCGTTAGCACTGCCAATTATCGACACATCATTTGCCTTTTTACGCAGAATTTTAAAAGGTCAAAACCCGATGAAACCCGACAGAGGACACCTACACCACAGATTAATCGACATGGGAATGAGCCAAAAGCAAGCTGTTTCGGTTTTGTATACGGTCAGCATAATTTTGGGAGTTTCCGCTGTTGTACTCGCAACAACAAACGATATTAAAATTTTCTTTTTCATTTTTGCATTTTGCATAGCTGCCGGAGTTGGACTTCGTATGGCTGAAAAAAGTAAAAATAATCACCGAACAGACGAAAAAACTAAGGAAGGTGAAAAAAATGAGTAAAAAAATTAAGGTTTTATCCGTTTTCGGAACTAGACCCGAAGCGATAAAAATGGCTCCATTAGTCCTTGAACTTCAAAAACGTGAAGAGATTGACTCTCTAGTGTGCGTTACAGCACAACACAGAGAAATGCTCGACTCGGTCATGTCTTGCTTTGGAATTGAGGCACAAGACGACCTTAATATTATGTCTAAGGCACAAACTTTGTCGGATATTACATCAAAAGCGCTTAAAGGCCTTGAGAAAGTTTTTGCTGAAAGACAGCCTGATATTGTGCTTGTCCATGGCGATACAACCACAACTTTTGCAGGTGCTTTGGCGGCTTTTTACGCAAAAATCCCTGTTGGACATGTAGAAGCCGGACTTCGCACTTTTGATAAATTTTCCCCTTTCCCCGAGGAAATGAACCGTTCTTTGGTCGGAAAAATTGCACATTGCCATTTTTGTCCAACAGCACAAAATGCGAATAATTTGCTAAATGAGGGCATATCTGAGAACATTTTTATCACAGGAAATACGGTTATTGATGCAATGCATTACACTGTAAAAGGTGAGGGTTTTAACTCTCAGGAGCTTTCAGAAATTGATTTCGGTACAAGTCGTGTGATTACATTGACATGCCATAGGCGTGAAAATTATGGTGAACCCATGCATAATATTTTTAAGGCAATCAGGCGTCTTGCTGAAAAATACAGCGATGCACTTTTCGTCTATCCCGTTCATTTAAGTCCTGTTGTTCGTGACACAGCTAAGGAATTTTTGTCAGAGTGCAGTAATATCAAACTCATTGAACCACTTGACGCACTTGACATGCACAGGCTTATTTCTAAAAGTTATATGGTTATGACCGATTCAGGTGGAATTCAAGAGGAAGCTCCGTCAGTCGGTAAGCCTGTTTTGGTGCTTAGACGTGAAACAGAGCGCCCTGAGGCGGTTGAAGCCGGCACTGTTTTGCTCGCAGGTACGAATGAGGACGAAATTTTCAATTTCGCTTGTGAACTCATGGACAACAAGGAAAAATATGCGCAAATGGCAAAAGCCACCAACCCATATGGTGATGGAAATGCTTGCGCAAGAATTGCAGATGCAATTTTAAGCCTCTTTGGAATTGGCAATGCGCCAGAAGATTTTGTGCCATGAAATCTCGAAAAAGTAGATGGATTACTCCGGCATTAATCATTCCTGTGGTTGCGCTTGCGGTGATATTTCTATTTTATGACACAGCCGGCGAAACTGCTCCTGTAGTTTTGCCAACTCCCGTAACAGGTGAAGAAAATATAACAAACCCCAATGGGCAAGATGGAGACGGCTTCACCATTGCAAGCATTACGAATGAAACTGTGCAGGCAGTTGTCTCGACTTTAGAGCGAGCTGAGAGCTATACAAGAACTGTACAAGTTGAAAATTTTTGGAGTACTGGTAGTAGCGCAACAAACTCTGAATGTTATATTTTAGGAGATAATGCATTAATTCAGACAAAAACCGACAGTGAAACTCGTTTTGACCTCATAACAAATGGTGAACATTATGTTTGGTACGACAAGCAAAGTGGCTTTTTCTCCAAACAACTTGCAGATGAGTCAAAGTTTGTAGCGGATAATTTTTCGCATATGATAACTTACGAGGAGCTTTTGAAAGTCTCCCCTGAGGCAATTTCTGAGGCAGCTTATCAAAAATACAATGGATTTGATTGTGTTTTTGCTGAATTCACAAGTGGCAATCTAGGGTATATAACCCGAGTTTTTGTATCGGTTGACACTGGGCTTTTGATAGGCGCAGAGCGTTATGACGGAGAAACTTTAGTCTATCGCATGACATCAACCGAGCCTGTAATCGGCGAGCCCAATGCTGATATTTTTAAGCCTCCGTCATAGAAACAACATCACACCGAGGATTATTAACAGCTCTTCGTCCTTGCTTTCTCTGTACATCAAGTAGATGATAAGCATGATTATTAAATCCTCGGTTTCGAATTCCCAATTTTTGAATTTCGACAAAACTCCACCTAAACCGTCGGATATTCCGCCGAATGTGTCTCCAAATCCATCTTTCAGTCCACCAATTTTTTCGCCAAAACCGCCAGTAATACCGCTCAAAATAGAAGAAATCCCAGATTTTGAGTTTGCTTTTGTCTCAGAATTGCCGAAAATGCCACTTGCAAAGTTTCGGTTTCTTTGAGTAGGATTTTGACTGTAAACAGGACTGGAAATTTGCCTGTTTTGGTCGTGGTATCGAGGACTTTGTATTGGGAATACATCATTATTAGGAAGATTTGCTGAGGTGTTATCGGGAATTCTGACCATTTTTCCGCTGTTTCCCGAATATTTTTTAGTCGCCAGATTCCTCACCTCGTCTCTCTTTCATAAACATTCTTGCGATTTTAGCCATTTTGGCAATCTTTATCGCACGCTCCAGTTTATCGCCTCGACTTTTTTCGAGATAGGGGCAAATTGCGGCGAGAAGTGCAGTTTTATCTGATTTCGACACACCACCACCACCAAAAAGTGACCCGAGGTCGCCCATAGAGCCTACATTGCTCATTAGACTTTTAAGCATTGGAGAGAGCGATGCATCAATGCCCTGCTCGCTTGAATCAGGTGGTAAAATTGCGCCACTGTCCATCAGCGAGCGTGCCATATTTGTGATTTTTACAAGTTCATCGGGATTGCTGAGTATGTTGGATATTTTGTCCTCAAGCTCGCTCACTACCATTCACCCCCCCAAAAAAATGAAATTAATGTAATTTATTTACCAATAATTCCTACGATTTTTTCTGCGATTGCTTTGCCGTCGCCTGTGTTTAAAAATCCACGCACAATGTCTTCCATAGCCTTTGTGTCACCGCTGGTCATTGCTTTTGACAGGGCTTTTTGGTCGATTAATTCACCGATTTTTTTGTTATCATCAGGTGAAATTGCGTTCATTATATCATTTGCCTTGCCCGACTGTTTTAACATGTTTTTCATAGATTCAAAATCACTCATATAAACACTCCAATCAAATTTTATTCTCAGTTCAGTATATTCCGAATCCTGTAGGAGGTGCATATTTTTGAAAATACTGATAGTATCCGACTCTCATGGGGATGTAAATCCGATGATAAAAGCCATAAAATCCCAAAATCCTGACTTAATTTTACACCTAGGTGACAATTATGATGATGCACTAGAACTTAAAAGGCATTTTGATACACAAATCAAAATGGTTAAAGGAAATTGTGATTTCAACCACGGAGCTAAGGATATTGAAATTTTTGATGTCGAAAAAATCAAAATTCTTATGTGCCATGGACATCAGTTCAGTGTGAAAAGTACAGTCAATTCTTTGTACAATCATGCAAAAACCGTGAGATGTGATATTGCCTTATTTGGCCATACGCATATCGATTACCACGAAGAGCGAAATGGAGTTCATCTGTTTAACCCTGGAAGTATTAGCAGAAGCCTTACACCATCATATGCGATTTTGACTGCAAATGATGGAAAATTTGAGTTTGGAACACTTTATGTATAAAAAATATGGTAGCCAAGATGGCTACCACATTTTTTAATTTATATCCGATGCCGAGGAAGGTCTTTTGCTCTCTTCTGGTTCGGTTGGTGAACCTGTTATAACAGGCTCGTCGGTTGTCGGTGGAGGTGATTCCGCTGAAATCTTGAATTCAGCATACACACTATACCCTTTTTCGACAGATGTTATTGTGTATTCAAGTTTGTCTCCGACAATATCGCTGACAGTTTCTACTTCAACAGTTACATCGTCAATTCTAAGCTCGACAAACTCATAACCCTCATCGGGTGTAATTTCGATTACAAGGTCATCGCCCTCTTCAACAGTGACATTTCCATCAGGTGAAATCGAGCCACCCTTCCCTGCTGTCAAAACAAGGTTGTATTCAAGGATTTCTTTACCTTTTGAAACTGTTAATGTGACTGTTCCGTTTTTCTCGACTTGTGCTCCGTCAAGTGGAGTTTGTCGGACTACGTCGCCCTCTTCGACAGTTTCGCTGAAAACATCTTCGGTTTTTGAAACAAAAAATCCCATTCCCTCAAGACGTGCCTTTGCAACTTCAAAACTCTCGCCTGAAACGTCAGGAACAATAAGATATTCTTTTTCAGGTTCCGGAGTTTCTTCAATGCCTGATGAAAAAACCAAAGTTACATTTTCATCTGTGCTTATAATTGAGCCGTCTTCGGGAGCTTGGCGAATAACCGTGTCCTCAGCTTCTTCGCTTGGTTCGCTTATGGTGTTGGGAGTTATTCCCAGCTCTTTGAGCTGAGCTAATGCAGATTCTTTGTCAAGCCCTACCAATTGAGGCATTTCGATTTCCTCGTCCTCAAAACTAAAAGCGCCCGACATGGCAGAAATTAGCACAGTCACAATGGCAAGTAACACCGTTGCCGCAACAATGTAAATCCATTTTTTCTCAATTTTTGGCGGTATGATTTTCTTAGGGGTTTGTGTTTGTTTGCTGACTTTTTCGATTGGCTTTGGTGCGAATGTGTCCTCAAAGCCTTTGTCATTTTTTTCAAGTCCACTTGATAATTGGGTCATATCGACGACTTTCGTTTCGCTAAAATCGGGTTCTTCCTCTGATTTAAGCGAAGCTTCGATTTCTTTGACAACGCTCATTGTTTCGTTGTCCCAAACTCGAGTTTCTTCGATTTCTTCCTTTTCATCAGGCAAAACATAGTAAACAGCTCCGCATAGTGGGCATTCGCCCAAGTCCGCATCTATAGGAGAGCCGCATTTTTTGCAAATAATAGATCTCAAATTTTTCACCTCGTTTTTTATAATAACACAAAATTTACATAATTTCAATGAAAAGGATGTGAATAAAAGAATTTTGACTTTTTTTATTGTTATGTTATAATATAAAGACTAGTCAATTGGAGGGAATTTTGTGAAAAAGGCACTTATTACAGGCTCGTCAAGAGGAATTGGCAGAGCCATTGCGATAAAATTACACGAAAAAGGATACAAGGTTTTTATTAATTACTCGGGTTCTGCCGAACTTGCGGAAAATCTCGCACATGAACTTAACACAATTGCGATTAAAGCAGATGTTTCTGATTTTACACAGGTCGAGGCGATGTTTAAAGAAACCGGCGATATTGACCTCTTGGTAAATAATGCCGGAATTGCCTTTGCAGGGCTGATAACGGACACATCTGCTGAGCAGTGGCGCAAACTTTTTGCGGTGAATGTCGATGGAGTTTTCAACTGCACAAAAGCAGCTGTTCCATATATGATACGCGAAAAATGTGGTACAATTATCAATATTTCGTCAATTTGCGGAACAAAAGGTGCGTCATACGAATCTGCATACTCTGCGACAAAAGGTGCAATTTTAAGCTTTTCAACTTCACTTGCAAAAGAGCTAGCGCCATCGGGAATACGTGTAAATGTTGTTGCACCGGGAGTGATTGAAACAGATATGATGGGTGATTTTTCTGACGACGAACGAGCATATTTAAAGCAAAATATTGGATTAAATAGATTCGGAACACCAGAAGATGTCGCAAATATTGTAGCATTTTTGGCATCAGATGAGGCATCTTATATCACAGGACAAATAATTTCACCTGACGGCGGATTTATAATGTAATAAGTTTATGTAAAAATTCAAATTTTATTACAAATAATGGTTTGAAACTGGGAGCATTTCACTCCCAGTTTCTATTTTATAAATTTAAATTGTGATTTTGTTTAAATAATCAAGTTCTTTTTCTGTTAGTTTTCTAAATTCGCCAACAGCCAAATTCCCTAGCTCAAGCTCGCCCACCGATACCCTACATAGGGTGTACAGTGTTAAGTCTGATAAATCGCACATCTTACGAATTTGCCTATTTCTACCCTCGTGAATTGTGATAGAAATTTTAGTTTTACCACGCTCTTCGGCGAGTTTTTTTATGATTGCTGGCTTGATTTTATATCCGTCAATATCGAGTGATGTAGCCATTTTAGCAAGGGACTTTTCCATGTTTTCGGAAGTTACCCAAGCGTGATATGTCTTTTTAATTTCATGCGATGGATGCGTCAATTTATAAGCGATATCGCCATCGTTGGTCATAAGTAAAAGACCCTCAGTGTACATATCAAGTCTTCCGACAGGATAAAGCCGCTCGCCGAGGCTTTCGACTAAAAGAGAAACACTGCGCCTCCCCTTTTCGTCTGCCATTGTGGTGACATATGACTGAGGTTTGTTCAAAATTATGTAAAGCCTTTCGGCTTTTATTTTTAATAATTTTCCATCAACTATAATCTCGTCAGACTCCGCCGAGGCGGTTTGTCCAAGCTCTGCAATTTCTCCGTTTACAGTAACAAGTCCGCTTGTAATTAGCTCCTCAGCCTTTCGCCGAGAGCAAATTCCAGCCCTTGAAATCAACTTTTGCAATCGCTCTTTCATTAAAAAAATTCCTTCCTAATTTTTTAGGAATGGTAAATTCCTAAGCCGTTAAATCTCGTAAATAATATCAAAAATCGCTCCCAGAAATTGAGCTTTATTTCTTCATCAAGCTCAGCACTTTCAAGCGCAACAATTTCGCTTTCGCCGACAAGCTCCTCCCCCACCGTGAGCGTTAGCTTGCCCACAACAGAATTTTCATAAACAGGAGCATATAAAAATGTCGGTAGCTCAATTACCAAGGAAAAAATTGAATCTTTTGGTAGTAAAATTACTGGTTTTTCAATAGTTCCGACCTCAATAGTGTCGCTCATACCAGAAATCAACTCAATATTTCGGTTATCAATAGACAATTCCTGTGCAATATAATTTTCAAATGCCCAGTCATAGAGAGTTGCGTGGGTGTTCCAGTCGTCAGGGTCAGAAATGGTGACACAAATTAGCTTTAAACCGTCTCTCTCGGCGGCGGAAACAAGGCTTCTACCCGAAGCGATAGTGTAACCTGTTTTTCCACCAATACAGCCGTCATAAGACCTAATTAATTTGTTGTGATTTACAAAAGTAAGCTCGCCGATGACAACACTGCCAGAGCCATTAATTTCGCAAAAATCCTCGTTTTTCAAGGCTTCATTCATGATAATGCTGAGGTCAAAAGCTGAACTATAATGCCCTTCTGCGTCTAAACCGTGTGGGTTTTTAAACTGAGTATTTTCCAAATTAAGCTCTGTAGCCTTGTCGTTCATAAGCTCTGCGAATTCTTCAATTCCGCCGGCGACATGGTGCGCCAAAGCTGTTGCGGCATCGTTTCCAGAGGCGAGCAGTAAACCATAAAGCAAGTCTTCAACTGTGAATATCCGACCAGCTTCGAGGTACATAGACGAGCCCTCGATGCCGGTGTATTCCTGTTTTATCAAGACATGCTCGTCCAATTCGCAATTTTCTAAAACCACTAATGCAGTCATAATTTTGGTCGTACTAGCAATTAACATTTGCTCAGAACTGTTTTTTTCGAACAAAATTTCGCCTGTTTCCGCATGAATTAAAATTGCAGCCCCTGCACTATCCGCAGAAACAGAAAATGCACGAGCTGACTGAGTGAAAATTAAGCCTACGGCAATAGCCGCTGTTATAAATTTTTTCATAAATAAGCACTGCTCCTATATTAGAACTGTGCTTATTATTGACACTTTTTGAAAAAAATAACCTAAAATTGAAAATTATTCTGTTTCAACAGTTTCGCTTTCAGGTTTGTCAGACTTTTTATCTTTGAACTTATTGATAATCTCTTCAACCTTGTCTACAAGGTCAGGAAGTTGCTCGATTAGTCTGTCGACACTCGTATTTGCAGGCGGAGCAATGTTAATCATACGAACATTTCCGTTGTTAATCGACAAAAAGCCGACGGGTTCAATCTTAATTCCGGCACCATTCCCAAGCCCAAAACCGCTTTTTTCCTTAACAGGAAAGTCGCTTCCACCTGAGCCATAACCGACTAAAACTTTCGAAATCGGGATTAAAGTTATGCCGTCAGGAGTGGTTATCGGTTGACCGACAACTGTGTTTACATCAACAAGTTCCTTGATTCTGGACATCGCTGTGTCCATCATGTCGCCTATAGGATGTTTTTCCATTTTTATACTACCCTTTCTTCTTGTAGTTTTTGGGTTAATTCACTCTTCTTTTTTGCCTTTAAAAATTGTATTAAAAGACTTATTCCAAGCGAAAAAATTTGATGAATTCTTATTGTTATATCAAGTTCGCAATATATTCTGCCATTTGTTGCAAGGAAATCGGGACAGACCACAGTTTCACGCTTTTTTATATGAAATACTGCTTCGAGAATGCCTACGGCATTGGACATAAACGCACAGGTTTTCCCATGGCTCATTGCAGTTTTGAATGGGTCTGAGCTTGCGATAATGATATAAATTATGAGCTTATTTATAGTTAATTTCGCCCTCAATTGCCTTTGAAGATTTGCTGCGAGGGAAAAATAATCTGTTAAACTAAGTTTGGGGCTTTCCTTGGTTTTGGAGGGCTTTTTTTTAGCTTTAGTAACAGTTTTTTTCTTTTTTGGCTTTTTATGCACTTTTTCTTTTTTTTGTTTTTTGAAAGGAAAAACACATATTTTTAACAGTCCGATTTTTGCAAAAACTTTCGCGTCACCGTCTATAAAATTGAAGATTACGCCCACTGGCAAGAGTGAAATTAATAGTATTACCGCTATAATTATTAAAAAAACGGTCATACATATCAACTCCTTTTGCTCTAATTAATTCCCTCAATTTTAATCTGATTTTCGTCCTCGACGTTCAGTGCATCTATCGCATCTTGTAGTTTTGAAATCGCTTCGTCCCCAGTGATATCCGGCAATTTTGCGAGATTTTCGAGGCTTTCAAGTCCCATAACTCTGAGGAAAAGTTCGCCCGTTTTATAAATTGTGGGCCTGCCCGGTGCTTCGAGTTTTCCACATGGTTCTATTAGTCCGCGCTCTGTCAAAAGGCTGACGGTATATGAACTGTCAACTCCTCGCACTTGCTCGATATATGCACGAGTTACCGGCTGAAAATATGCGACTATAGCCAATACTTCAAGCGAGGTTTGGGATAGTTTCGGAGGCTTTCTCTGCTCCGTCGCACGTAAAATGTTTTGCGCAAATTCAGGTGCAGAGCAAAGTTGAAGTGAATTTTCAAGTCTTACAAGGCGGATACCGCGGTGATTTTCCTCATATTCCCTTTTCAGCTCCTCAGCTGCTACACAAATTTCATCAAAACTTGCATCAGCGACAAGCATAATTCTGTCAATTGGTAATGGGTCACCGACCGCAAAAAGCACAGCTTCTATAGCGTGCTTTAGTTCTAATTCTCTCATTATCTTACTCCAAATCGTCAATGCGCTTTAAAAAGTCAGTTTCAACACCTGTAAATCGAATGGTATATTCATCATTTTCATTAGAAACAATGACACATCCGCCACTGCAAAGCTCAAGAATTGAAACAAAAGTTGCGACAATTTCAGAGCGACTTTTACAAGCTAAATAGAGGTCATTTAAATTAACCTCATCATTTTCACGCAAAATATTTATAAGTTCCAGACTTTTTTCACGAACA
>CAYJLH010000033.1:21780-26147 GCA_964370925.1 uncultured Oscillospiraceae bacterium
CCATACACTATTTTGCTCGGAACAAAGGGAGAAAATTCCTCTTTGTCTGAAACTTTTGTGCCACGAACCAAAATTTTCATAAATGCCTTGAACAAATCCATGTTTTCGTGCTTATACTCATATTTTCCAAATTCAGAAATCGGCTCGCCAGGTGTTGGAAACATCAAAAGACCTTTTTCTGATGCGACAGAAAGCTGGGGAATAATGGTCTTGACGCCCACATAAACATCCTTGCTTTTTAGCATTTCAAGGCTGACCATAAGCTGCTCAAGCTCCGAAACATCTTCGTCATTTGTGAGTAGCATTTTAGTCTTGATATACACCAATTGCGATGCCATCTGCACAAATTCACTGGCAACTTCGAGATTGTTTTCTTTCATTTCTGCTATATGTTCGAGATATTGCTCCAAAATGAGCGAAATTTGTATGTCACGAATTTCTATTTTATTCTTCGTCAGAAGCATCAAAATAAGGCTAAGAGGGCCGTTGAAATCCTCTGAGTCCTCTTTGTTTTTTACAATTCCTTCAAGGAAAAATGTTGGATTTTCCATAATCACATACCTGCAAAGAGTTTAAATGAAAACTCTGAAATCGGGCTAAATAATTCTAAAACAAAGCCTGAAATTTGAGTTAATGGCATAGTTAAATATCCGCTCATAACGCCGATAAAAAGCAAAATCATACCATATTTTTCATATTTCATAAATTTTATATACAATTTTTCGGGGAAAACGGCCTCTAAAATCTTCGAGCCATCGAGTGGTGGAATTGGAAAAAGATTAAACACTCCGAGGCTGACGCTCAGTAAGATAGTTCTGGAAATTGTGTAGTCAGCGTAGTACAAAAGGTCACCACCTAAGCCGAAACCATTGGTGGCAAATGCTCCATAAACAAAGAGCATGACAATTGCAAGCAGAAAATTTGAAAAAGGCCCAGCAAATGCGGTTATAGCCATTCCAATTTTTGGGTTTTTAAATTTGAACATGTTAACTCTAACGGGTTTTGCCCAACCAAATCCAACAAAAACCATCATTGCAAACCCTATTGGGTCTATATGCCTAATTGGATTTAGGCTAATTCTTCCATCCGCTTTTGCAGTGTCGTCACCCAAAAGATAGGCGGCATATCCATGGCTTAATTCATGGATTGAAAGGCAAATAATTGCCGGAATTACTGAGATTAAAATGTCGGTTAAGTAGTTCCAATTCAAACTATTCCATATGTTTACAAACTGAGAAATGGTATCACCTCTAAAATAAATATTATTTTAATAATACCATATTTTACAATGAATTACAAGATTAAAAAATGGGGCTGTGAATTCCTCCACAGCCCACGCTTTAAAACCATAAAATTAAATTGTGTGTACAAAACTAAATTAAGTGCTAGCGATGTAGCGCTCATCAACATAAACACTTACGCTACCACCGTTCACAGGAAAATTAGCACAACCATCAATATCAACAGTAATTTTTTCAGCACAATTCCCAAGTAAATCAACCATAGTTTTTCCAATAAAATTCTCGCCCATACACATGCGGATTGACCCACTTCCGCTGTCTGTCATGACAACCGCAAGCCCAGAATAAATATACTTTTCCTCGCCCATTCTTGTGAAACCGACGACGGAGCTGTCTTTGAAATAGTTGATTTGCTCACCATATGCAAGGTCATAACGAGCCTTTAAAAGCCTATCAAGTTTTTCGCCAACAGGATAAATTCCGCTATGTGGTATGCCGTACAAGTCTCCGTAAAACACACAGGGCATGCCCTCTTCCCTGAGCAAAATTAGTGAGTATGCATGCAACTTAAACCAGCCCTCGACCCAACTTTGAAGCGCCTGTCCTGGTTGGGTGTCGTGGTTATCGACTATGGTTACCGCCCTTTTCGAGCGCTCTTTGACTAGGCTTCCATCAAAAATTTTGCGCATATCATAATGCCCGTGGCCTGTTGAAGCACTGCAAAAATTATAGTGTAATGGAACGTCAAAAAGGTGCATACTATTTGCAGTTTTATCCAAATAATAGGTCAAAGCTGATAAAGTGCTGTTCCAATATTCACCAACTGCATACAAATTTTTACCTGAATATTTGCGCATTTCACTTATCCATTGTAGGACTTTTTGGAAATTTATGTGCTTAACTGCGTCAATTCTAAAACCATCAACTCCAGTGATATCAAGATACCATTTTCCCCATCTGACAAGTTCTTCAAAGGTTTCATTGTTGTTTAAATCAAGGTCTGCACCCATTAAATAGTCATAATTTCCCTTTTCTATGTCGACTTGGTCATCCCATTTTTTGCCTTTGAACAAATATAGAGCTTTTTGACCGCTTAAATCGTCCCAGTCTGTTCCGTCAAAATGAGTGTGATTCCAGATAAAGTCAGAATATTTTCCGTTACGGTTTTTAAATGTAAATTTCGTCCAAGCTGAAATTTCACGCTCGCCGATGCAGTGGCCACGATGGGAATTGTCAAAAACTTTAGCAATGACTTTTTCTGCCTCGTCAGCTCCCATTCTATGGTTGAAAACAATGTCAGCATAGACACGAAGCCCTGCGTGTTGAAGCTTTTTAATGGCACGAATATACTCGTCCTTTGTGCCATATTTGGTCGGAATTGAGCCTTTTTGGTCAAATTCGCCCAAATCATACATATCATAAACACCATAACCAACTTCGCTTTTTCCGCCTATACCCTTGTATGCGGGTGGCAACCAAACCTCGGTTATACCAAGATTTGCAAGGGATTGCGCCTTGTCTTCTGCTTCTTTCCAAAGCGAAGCGCTGTCGGGTAAATACCATTCAAAAAACTGAATTAAAGTACGATTTCTCATAAAAACTCCTTTTTAAAAGGTTTATTATTTTATTAAGTATAACATATTTTAGAAATAAATACCAGAAAATTTAGTATCTTTTTAAATTTTATTAATTAAACAAAAACAAATTTTTGTTTAATTAATTGATATAAAAATACAAGCTCATTAAGTATATAACTTAGAGCTTGTATTTTTGCGTAACGAAAATCTATTTCATATCAAAATAAGGAACAGGATTTACCTTATGATTTGCAATTTTATGTAATTTTTCAATTCTCTCTTTTGCCTCTTGTGAAACCTCTTCTCCGTGTGCAAACTTATATATTTCATCATATGTAACACCGAGTTTCGCCTCATCTGTAGAGCCACTGAGCCCGTCTGTGGGTGCTTTGTGGACAATATTTGGAAAATATCCAAGTTCATCCCCTATCTGCTTGACCTCATCAACCCACAAGTCTTTCAGCAAGTTTACGTCGTGTGCCCCATCGCCCCATTTAGTGAAGTATCCGACATAACATTCTGAGGCGTTACCCGTGCCGACCACGCAAGCTTTTGCTCCGTCGCGTTCTGAAAGAGTTTGAGCAACTGCATAGAGTGTAGTCATTCGTAGTCTTGGTGCAGAATTTATCTTAGCTTCACATGTGAGTTCGCCGACTTTCGAGCTGATTTCGTCCAAAAGTCCGCTGTAAGCGTTGTTTATATTGACAGTTATGCTTCTAATTCCAAGTTCTTTTACGACTTGTTCAGAGTCTGAAATGTCATTTTGAATTCCATTCGGCATAAGCACACCGAAAACATTTTCAGCGCCCAAGGCATGTACCAAAACAGCCGCTACAACCGCGCTGTCTTTTCCGCCTGAGATGCCTAAAACGGCAGTTTTTCTATCGTTGTCCTTGAACCAATTTTTTGTCCATTCGATAATTTTTTCGGATAATTTCATTGTAATCCCCTCTTTCAGTTGGATAAAAATCTATACTATTATAGCATATTTATAGAATTTTACAAGGGACAATTTTAAATTAAACAAAAGAAATATTTTGTTTAATTATAAAGGAGGTCATAATGTGTTTAAAAATATCTTATCTTTTATCAAAAAACATTCTCTTGAAATTTCTCTTTGTATTCTTTTTTATTTGTTTGGTGCTCTCAATGTTGCACTTAACTACATTGACTTCATTGGCGGTTGATGTTGAAAATCAATCTGATTTATCTTATTGGGATTTGCAATTACCTGACGATTTTAATATTGATGATAATAAAATTATGTTTTCTTTCAACCCTGATAACAATACAGTTGGTTTTTATTATATTCCAATTGATTTTAATTTTATTTTCGAAATATATAGCAGCTCTAATTATGGTTTTCGTGTATTAAGTAATTCTAATTCTTATTATCGTTTTAATGGTAATATTATAAATCTTGATACTTTTTTTAGTTCTATTAGTTATAACTTAAATTTTCGTAGTACTGTAAAATTCCAATATGGTTTGACAGCAACCGCAACTTCCACCCCCGTCTTGCGTCCTACCACTCATCATGAGAAACTAA
>CAYJLH010000034.1:0-22749 GCA_964370925.1 uncultured Oscillospiraceae bacterium
AACTGTCCTTATCAAGTTCCTTTAGCAATGTAATTTGCGTAGAACTTATACCTACAAGAAGATAACTATCTGCGACTTTTATAATGGCAATCGCTTTGTCTTGACTGACGGCAATTTGGTCTATAACACGTATATGACCACGTGAGCCTCTTATTTTGCCCATTTTCCCCACATATTTGGAGGCAATGAATGCACAATAAAGTATCAATACAAGAACGAGCAAGGCTTGCGCTGCCTCAAGCATCTGAAATCTCCTTTATTCAGTGATATTAATCTCACTTGCTGTAATTTCGGTAATTCTGATACCGAAGCTATCATCAACAACAACTACATCGCCTTGAGCAATGCATTGTCCATTAACATAAAGGTCAACTTGTTCGCCTGCCATTCTGTCAAGAACAACAAGTGAACCTTTGTTAAGTTCTAAAACATCTTTAACAAGCTTTTTCGTGCGTCCGATTTCAACAGAAACTTCAACAGGAACACCCATAACAAGCTCAAGATTTGTGTCATAAGCTCCGCCAACGGATAAGTTGTTGAGATTTGGTCTGGCCGGCGCGTTAACATTGATTTTTTTCGGGTCAGCGCTAGGCCTTGCCATTTGCATCTGCGTAAACTCCATTTGCTGGCGCATTAATTCCATCATTTGAGCGAGTGTATCGGTTAATTGTTGTGGAATTACAGGCACAGCTTGTGGTTGTGGAGCATAGGCAACAGGCGCTTCATATGGTTGCGGAATTGGCGCTTGTGGGATTGGCGCTTGTGTAATCACCGGAGGTGCAACAGGTATATGCTCTACCACCGGCGGTGCAACAGGTATCGGTTCAGGCACAGGCGCAATTGGTGGTGGCGCAACAGGCTCCGGAATTGGTGCAACCACAGGAGCTGGCTCGTCCATAGGTATAACGTCTCCCATAAATCCAGACAAAATTTCTTTTGCAAGGCAAATAGGAATTAGATACACAAACTGACAGTCTATATTGTCACCGATTAGAAGGTTAAATCCTATTTCGGCGATGACGTCGTCTGAAGAAAAATATTTCGCTTTAAACTCATCCTGGTCTGCGATGGGGAAAACTTTTGGAGTTGAGATGTCAACACATCTTCCCAATAAATCAGACAAAGCAGTGGCGGATGAACCCATCATTTGGTTCATAACTTCACCAATAGCACTGGTAGCCATTTCATCAAGCTCAAAAGTTTCATCGTCAAATTCCATTGACATAAGCATTTCAAGGATTGATTTAACGTCACTTCTTTTCAAAATCATGACGTTGCTACCTGTTAAACCTGCTTCGTTCTCAATTTCGACACCAATGGCAGGATCCATATCTTTAAAATCAAATTCTTTTCTGGTCCTGATTTTAACAACTGGCGTTGTTATATCAACCTTTGTACTAAGCATATTAGCAACAGAAGTCGCAGCAGAACCAAGACTTATGTTCATAACCTCGCCTATGGCGTCTATTTCCATTGCGCTTAAAACATTATCCATACATCATTCTCTTTCCGGCAAACTAGAAGCCATTTATTTTCCAATTTCTAAGGCTTTTTCAACCATTTGTTTTAAGGCGTTGTAAGCCGTAATATTCGCTTCGTAAGAACGGCTTGCTGCCATAGCATCAGCAGTTTCTTTAACCAAGTCAACATTAGGCATATAAACGTAACCATTTTCGTCGGCGTCCGGATGCTCGGGATCATAAACGGCTGGCAATTCAGTTTGATCTTCGACAATTTGTGTTGCGACAACTCCATAATCACTTTGTGCTTGGAGCTCTCTGTTTAAAATTGCGCTAAAATCAGTCTCCGCCGCTTCAAGCACAACCATTTTACGTCTATACGGTGTCCCGTCTGCTGTCCGTGTTGTCTCGATATTACTAATGTTTTCAGAAGCAATATCAAGTCTTAGTCTTTGCGCTGTCATTCCTGAGGCACTGATGTTCAGTGAGTTTAAAAATGCCATAACGCCGCTCTCCTCTCGTTTTTATTAGCCGAGCACTTTGGCAACAGCTTCCAAAATTCTGTTCGGTTTGAAAGGCTTTACTATAAAGTCTTTTGCCCCCGATTTAATCGCATCAATAACCATAGTTTCTTGACCCATAGCCGAACACATAACAACCGTAGCATTGGGGTCATATGCTTTAATTGCTTTTAGAGCATCAAGTCCGTTCATATTTGGCATTGTAATGTCAAGTAATACCAAATTGGGGCTCTCTGCCTTATAAAGTTCAACGGCAGCTGCTCCATCGGGCGCTTCGATTAAATCCTCATAACCGCCCTTTGTAAGTGTGTCCTTAATCATCATTCTCATGAATGCTGCGTCGTCTACAACCATTATTTTTGCCATTTTTATACCTCTTTCCTGAATATGGTATTTTTCGTATTTTTAATATTTAAATTTATTTTGCGCTTATTCATTTGGATTTTCGGGTTCGTCTTTATCATCATCCGGTAAATCCTCATCCGAAATCCTTCTGCTGATTTGAATTGCTGAGTTTTTGTTATAAGCACCCAGTTTTCCTTCAAACCAAGGCTGACCCTCGACATATACAGTTATTTCAGAATCTTTTGGCTTGTTAAGGTCAATAACATCGCCGACTTGTAATCTGTAAATATCTTCTATGTTAACAACGGCTCCGCCCAAGCTTGCACGGATATCCATAGTGCTTTTCTTAACACTCGCCATAATTCTTTCACGAGCACTTGACAAAGCATCTCCGAAAATACTTTCGGTGTAACGCTTTTTGTCGACCACCGAGAACATATCGGTGAGAAGTGAGCCAGGGATACACATTGTAATTATGCCCTCTAAATTGTTTAACTTAATGTTGATTAGAACAATTACAACAGGTTCATCAAGGCTGATTTCTTGAAACAGAGCGGGATTTTCTTCAAGATATCGCTCTCCCGTTTGAATTGTTAAGTAGTTGCTCCACGCATTTGTCGTAACATCAAGGACAGACTTCATAACTCTTTCATATAGGACAAGTTCGATTTCTGTATACTCATATTGGGGGTCGAAGTCGTCGTCTTCTCCGTCGCCACCCATCATCCTGTCAATCATACTAATCATAAGACCTGGGTTGACATGGAATAGTATAGGAAATTCCATATTGTCGCCTGGGGCTTTAGTATTCATAATCATGATAACATCGTTGTCGGTCAGCATATTACTAAACTCGAAATAACGCTGTTCTTCAACAGAAAAAACTTCAACCTCACATACTGTTCTGAGCATATTGTTCAGTCTTAATGAAAGTAGCCTTGAATAGTTGTCATAAACGCTTTTCAAATGCTTCAATCGCTCTTTATTAAACTTTTTCGGGCTGGCAAAGTCATACATCTTCCAATTCTTGTCGCCGCCGTCAGAAACATCGGCTGTGCTTTGACTTGCCGCTGCCGGTTCTTCTGCGCCTCCCATAGACATGGATTTCAGTAATTCGTCTATTTCACTTTGCGATAATACTTCTGCCATGAAGTCACCTCGCTTTCTTCTTAGTTTATCTCGGTTGAATCTACGAGACCTTCGTAAACTTCATCATAGAATGAGTCGAAAGTTCCGACTGCGCCCGATCTCGTGATTAAAATTTCGACACGTCTGTTTTTAATTCTATCTTCTTCGGTATCGAACGAGGCTACAGGACGAAATTGTCCAAAGCCCAAACTGATAAGTCTGCTGGGTTCAATTAGATTTTTTTCTTGTATGTACGCCGCAACAACCGCTGAACGGTTCGCGGATAATACACGGTCGAACATAAGTTCGTTCGGTAGGTCAGGATGTGCCTGAGTTGTGTGTCCCAAAACTTGAATTTCGCCTATAGCTTCGGGCGCTTCTCCAATAATTTCCGTAAACCTGTCGAGGACAACTGCGCCCTCTGGTCTTAAAACGGAACTGTCACCATCGAAAAACACACTGTCGTTAAATCGGATAAACTGATAGTCAGCACCTTTTGAAACCTCAATATCAACCGAATCTTCAAATTCAGTTTGCATCGCTTGAAGCTCTGCATACATTTCTTCAAATTGTTCAGCAAATTCAAATTCGACAGAACCCGGAACAGGGTCGTTTGCATCGTCTTCAATTTCAGGGTTTGCGACAATTTGAGAAACATCGGTTGCGTCAGGGTTGAAGCTTTGAACAAGCTGAATCCATTTCGATTGGTCAACGGTTGAGATAGAATACAGCAAAACAAAGAAGCACATAAGAAGTGTAACCATGTCGCCATATGTATCCATCCAGTTCGGTCCGCTTTCAGGGGCCTTTTTTGATCGCTTCATATTTTAACTCCTAAAGGCATAAGTAAATGCTCTCGTATAGTATGTCTATTTTTTCTTACCTTTTTTTCCGCCGCCGCCTTCTTCGCCGCCGCCGCCGCCTTCGCTATCGACAATTTTACCTCTCTTCTTCTGGTGAAGTTGTGAAGCTAGACGTTCTTTAAGGTTCTTTGGGTTTTCACCGGATTGAATACCGATAACACCCTCTATGATAATCTGTTTATACAGAATTTCTTCCTCGTTTCGTATACGGAGTTTCTTAGAAATTGGAGCAAAAATAAGGTTTGCAAATAAGCTTCCGTAAAATGTTGTGATAAGCGCAACTGACATATCAGCACCGATATTTGACGAGCCTGATGTAACGTCCATACCTTTAAGCATGTTGATAAGACCAACAAGTGTACCAACCATTCCGAATGCTGGACAGTAGCCGGCAAGCTTATCATAAATTGCAATTTCGTCCTCATGTCGTTTATCCATGGTCGCGACTTCGCTCTCAAGCAATTCACGAACTTTATCTGCCTCAACGGCATCGACAACATACATAATACCCTGTTTAAAAAATGGGTCGTTTAATGCATTTGCTTGCTCTTCAAGTGCGAGTAGACCGTTTTTACGAGCGAGCTGAGCAAATTCGACCAATGTTTCAATTGTAGGCTCGGGCAAAAACGCCTTACCTGCAATTAGTTTTTTACCATGTTTTATAGTGTTCTTCAACATGCCGAGCGGAAAACTTGCGATAACAGCAGCAAAAGTACCACCCAAAACTATAGCAAGGCTCTGGAAGTCAATAAAGTTGCCGATGGCATCCATACCGATACCCCAAACAATAACGCCAAGACCTGCTAAAATACCTACAATTGTAGTTACATCCATCGACTAATCCTCCCAGCTGAAAGTCCTATTTATACATTCATTTCTGAACTTTACAACCTTGTCATAAATTTCTTCTTTAGTTTCTTTCACTATATGGTATCTGTTATTCATCATAATGATTTTTGATTCAGGGATAACTTCTATATACTCAATTTGGTTTGGGTTAATCATAATAACTTCATCGTTTATCTTTGTTAATTCTACCAAAATAAATCACCCTTTTCAAGTGTGGCGAAGAATAAATCTTCGCCACTATTAAATTTTCACAAATTAGCGTTTCATATTAACCAATTCTTCTAGCATTTCGTCTGTAACTGTGATGATTTTTGTATTTGCTTGATAACCTCTTTGGGTTGTAATCATATTTGCGATTTCTGTTGAAAGGTCTACGTTCGCCATTTCTAGGTAGTTACTCAAAATTTTACCGGTTGCGCCTGTAGTTTGAATAGCTGTTACTGTACCTGCGTTTGCGCCGATTTCGTATAGATATCCGGCTGTTTGGTTAAGACCGTTTACGTTTTCGACTGATGCAAGTGCGATTTTACCAATTGTAATTTTTTTACTGTTAATGTCAACACCTGTAACAGTACCATCAGTTCCGATAGCGATTGATTGAATATCATATCTATCAGTTCCTGTTTCGATTGGTATTTGAACTCTTGAAATACTATCAGTCACGGGATAAGTTGGGGCTGTTGCTTCTGGGTCGTCAGGCTCAAAACCATAAACATAGTTACCAGATGCGTCAACTAGGTATCCATTGTCATCAACCGTGAAGATACCAACACGAGATAGGGACATACCTGCTTGTGCAAGTGCATCTACGTCAACTGTGTCAACGGCCGGTCCAACGATAAAGAAGCCCGTTCCGTCGATCATACAGTTACCGCCGTCACCTGTGAATCCCCAGCTACCTGTTGTGAAGTTAGTTGAGATTGATCCAAGGTTAACACCGAAACCGAGCTGCGAACTGTTTATACCACCGATACCACCAGCATCCTCGTCACCGCCACTACCGACAGTTACATTTTGATACATAGCATCTTGAAAGTTTGCAGTACGGGATTTATAACCCCAAGTATTTACGTTGGCAATATTATGGCTGATTACGTCCATCTTGGATTGATGGGTACGCAGACCCGAAATAGCTGCGTTCATTGATTTAACCATTTTAGTATTCCTTTCTTTTTTGCGCTACCGTTGTCATTCACACAACGGTGAAAGCCTCCATAATGGTCCGGCTTTATAGTAAAACTGCGCTGTCTATATTTGTAAAAACCCTGTCTTTCATTTCATGTGAGCTCATAGTTGTGACAACCGTATTATTAGGTATATTCACAACAAAAGCACTTTCTTGCCCAATTATAACCACATCACGAGCACCTTTTTGCTTTGCTTTTCCAATTGCATGTTCAAGGTCAATTCGCATTTCATCCGACACACTAAGTCCACGTTCGTTCATACGCATTAGTGCGTGTTTGGAAAATTGAACCGATTCTTCCTTTTTAATCTCACTATTTAAAACCTCGGAAAAGCTCGAGTTTTTGTCGTCTTTAGTGTTATGTAGTTGAAGGTCATGATTTAGGCGTAATTGGGAAATATTTGATAAATTATTTACCGACATGTTGACCTCCGTTCCTCAATAAATCGTCCAAACACTTAAGCATTTTCGGAATTGCTATCAGAATCTGTACTATCATCTTCGTTTCCATTCGGGAAAATTAGCTGTCTCGCATCGTCAGAAGTCGAGTCAGTTGTACCGTTTCCCTCAGGGAAAATCGGAGCTTTTGTTTCGCCTGTTTCATCAGTCGTATCAGTTTCGTCAGGGAAAATGGGAACTTTTGTATCGTCATTTGCGTCTGAATCAGTACCGTCTGCCCCTGTTGGTGGTATGATTGAGCCATCGCCGTCAGTTTCAGTTCCACCGTCACCTGTTATTGGAGGCGTTACACCGGCTTCACCGCCTGTTGTCGGTGGTGTTGTTCCATCTCCGTCAGTGCTTCCACCGTCTGGATTTGTTGTGCCACCTGAGTTATCAGTGCCGTCTGTGCCGTCAGTCACACCGCCTGTTCCATCTGTTCCATCGGTCGGTGGAGTTGTTGTATCGCCATCACCGTCTGTTACAGGAGGAACTTCATCTTCGGGCAAAGTTTCCTCAGGAACAACTTCTTCACCAGAGCCAACTCCGGGAACAGTTCCGACAGTCATAATTTGCGATAGGCTGTATTGTTGGTCACCAATAAATATTGTTGGGATAGTTCCCATCAAAATTCCAGAGACAACACCTGTGGTTGTTTTTTGAATTGGTTCGCCATCTTCACCTTCAATTAATACAGGAACTCCGTATTGGTCGAGCTCTACGACTGTGACAGTTTGATTAACCATAGACATTCCATAAGTCGTCGTATTAATCGCACTCATTTGAGTAATAGCTTCTACCATTTGAGTTTGAACCAATTGATTCATCATTTCAGCAGTGTCCATTGGGTTATCCGCATCTTGATATTTCATCTGGGTTGCAAGCAAAGTATAGAAATCATCAATGGTCAGTGTTCCTGCTTCGGGGTCAATGGTTCTGTTGTTATTATTAACTACGGTTGAGTTAAAACCTTGCGTTGAAACGCCGTCTACTGAAGACATATTACTTCTCCTTTCTTCACGTCTGCGAAAGACCTAATCTCAGTTGCTGTAGGAAATCATTCGACATAGCGAAGTCAGTTTCATTTTTTTGGTTTTCCTGTTGTTGTCTGCTACCTTGGCTTTCGCTTTCTCTCTCCTGTTGCATAAAATCTTTCGGAGGAGTTTCGACGATGACCTGTGTTTCAGATCCTGAGCGATTTTCCAAAATAGTTGCCAAATCGCCCGAGTTTCGTGTCAAAGTTTGTAGGGTATCAAGGTCAGAGCACACGATGGTGACTATAGTTTTACCCGACTCGACTGCTGCTTTAATTGTCAGTTTACCGAGGTTTTCGGGTTGAAGCTGAATTTCAAAACTCTCTTTTCCCAAGAGAACTTTTTCAGCAATAACATCCTTAATTTCCGCTACATATTCAGTACTCATAACTTCACCTTTCGGCGCAACTACTTCTGTTGAAAATGTGGGGTTAATTTGAGTTGCAGTCGGTAGGATTATTTCACCGTCTGTTTCAATCGTTTTTTCCGTAACTAAAGTTTCGGACAAAATACCATTTTCGGATGTCTGTGCTTGAGAATTTAATGAATTTTGCAACAAGCTTGCATTTTCATCTTGAGCCTGCATCGTCGGATTTGCAACTGTAAAAACTTCGATTTCACCGACAGCAGCATTTGCTTTATCTGTCTGTACAGGAATTTGAGTTTCAAGTGTCGGCTGTTTGAATAGAAACGGAACGAGTTCCGCCATAAAAACTTCTTCCTCTTCGCTAAAAGTCAAGCTATTTACAAGGTTTTCGGCGTTTCCCGTAATGTTTTCAAACATTGCGTTTATGTCCTCAGCTTGCAAAAAACCACCTGTTTTTCCTGTCAACATCTGTGCAAAAGCTGTGCTGTTACCTGAAGTAAAAGTTGCGTTACCAGTTGCGCCCTGAGCGCCTAAACTTGATGTGAAACTAATCTGTGGCATTGAAGTTTGCATATATCTCACCTCCTTTCAAATGTAATCAGTTAAAATTATTGATTTCTTGAAATGGCGGATAAATTTGAAACAAATTCTTCAATAAAAAGCTCATCAGCTTTCATAACCGCCTTGGAGTGTTCTTCTTTTCTCTTGTCTTTTATCTTATCTATAGAGCTTCTGTCAATTTTTGCCGACAACAGCTCTTCCAATTTTTTCTCTTTCTGTAACTCTAGCTCAGCCAGAATTTTCTTAGCCCTCTCGATTTGCTTGGTTTTATTAGATAAATAACCCTCGTACATTTGCACTACATAAATTTTACAGCCATTTTGTTTCTCTGCGTCCATTTTTTGAGAACATTCACGAGCTTCGAGTTCAAGACCTGCTAAAACCTGTTCTTGGTCAGAAATTCTCTTCAAAATTCCTGCGTGTTCATTTCGGATATTGTCCTCAACTTGCTCTCTATAGCTCAAAACTTTTTGCAAAGAAAATTCAAATTTTTTCAAGGGTACACCTCCGTAAATCGCCTAAAAATCAACCTTTCAAAACTGTATCCATCATCTTATACATAGTTTTTTGGTCACAGTTTTCTTCCATTTCTTGCTTCAAGAAATTTTTAACTGAATCAATTTTCTTGATTGCGTGGTTGAGTTTTTTATTACTTCCGTCTTTGTATGCACCGATAGAAATAAGGTCCTCATTTTGCTCGTAAACGCTCAAAATATCCCTCATTTCCGAGGCTGATTTCCGCTGTTGTTCATCCACTAAATTCGGCATAAGTCTCGATATACTCGAGCTAATATCAATCGCCGGAAAGTGGTTTGCGTTTGCCATTTTTCGACTTAAAACTATATGTCCGTCTAATATACCTCGGACAGTATCGGCTACAGGCTCATTCGTGTCATCGCCCTCGACCAAAACCGTATAAACACCTGTGATAGAGCCATTATTAAACATTCCACTACGCTCTAAAAGTTTTGGAAACTCCGCATAAATCGATGGCGTATAGCCACGTGCTACAGGTGGTTCGCCTGTTGCAAGTCCAATTTCACGTTGAGCCATAGCAAACCTCGTTAAAGAGTCCATCATCAGCAAAACATCTTTACCTTGGTCTCTGAAATATTCGGCTATAGTCGTTGCAACAAGTGGGCATTTCATGCGTAGCATAGCAGGTTGGTCAGATGTTGCGACTATCAAAACAGAGCGTTTCATTCCCTCTGGGCCTAAATCTCTTTCGACAAACTCACGTACCTCACGACCACGCTCACCGACCAATGCAATTACATTTATGTCAGATTCCGCATTTCTCGCAATCATTCCAAGTAGTGTACTTTTTCCGACACCAGAGCCGGCAAAAATACCTATACGTTGACCTTTTCCTATGGTGTTCATGGAGTCTATTCCACGTATTCCAAAATGAAGCCTCTCTCTTATGGGTGGTCTGTCCAGTGGGTTTATTTTAGGGCTTTCAACATAATAGTATCGTTCCGAGGGGAAAGCACCTTTTCCATCCAAGGGATTTCCCAAAGCATCGATAATTCTGCCTTTTAGGAATTGACCTACAGGAATTTTCAGTCGCTTCTTAGTGTTTCTAACAAAGCTGTCTGGCCCAATTCCGGGGGTGTCTTCATATGCCATCAGTTGTATTTTATCTCCCTGAAATCCCACAACTTCGGCTGGAATTTGCTTTTTTAGTTCCTCATTATATATGAGAACAATATCGCCAATATTAGCGCCTTTTCCCGAGGCACTCATAGATAGACCCGTTACGTTTTCAATTCGTCCGATATAGCTGACCGTATCGGCATTTTTTATCATTGCGGGTATATCTTTTAACATAAGTTGCCCCTCTTAAAGTCTTGCGTTATTTAATATTTCCTTGATGTTTTCAAGTTGAGTTTTAACACTGATATCCATAATTGTTTCAGGCGTTTCAATGATGCAAGTTCCCGCTTCGTTTTCGTCAATAACTACAATTTTTACGCTGTCAGCTATTCTTGAAACACTTTTGAGGAAAGCCGCATCGCCTTGAATTTTTTGAGATTCCGGATTATTTCCGATGTAAATTTTCGCCCAACTTACTTTTTTCATCTTTTCGGTAGCGACCAAAATCATACGCTCAATGACATCTTTACTTGATTTGAGGCTTGTTTGAACGATTTTCTCACCTATGGATAGGGAAACATTTTTCAGGTCCTCTAGGTATAAATCTAAAAGCTTTTGTTTCTCGTCCTGTATACTGTAGATTTCGTCCTCAATTCGTGCCTTAAAACTAGTAAGTTCATCTTCAAGTTTTTTTCCTGCCTCAACGGTCGCTCGCCTCAATCCCTCGGCATATCCATCTTGCTCACCTTTTCGAGAAGCCATGATATATTCTCTCTCGCTTTCGGTTTTTGCTTCTTCAGTAATTTTTGCGGCTACCGCTCTGGCGCTCATGATTATTTCTTCGGCATCGTCTATCGCTTTTTGTATGATATCATCAACCGAGAATTCCTCTTCAAAGACATCTTCTTCGGGCGCAAATTCTTTCTCTTCCTCTTCTAATTCAGGCTCTATCTCCTCAATTTTATCGAGGTCGTTTTCAATTTGCAGTACGGTCGGTATGTATTGACTTATTTCGGTTCCAAGTGGGTTTTCGGTTTTTATAACCCTATACAAGAATATCATCCCCTCCGCCGCCTTTGCCGACAATAATTTCACCGGCTTCTTCGAGCTTTCTGATTATATTAACTATACGTTGTTGAGCTTCTTCAACATCTCTAAGTCTTACGTTAAATGTAATTTCAAGGTCAGACTTAACGGTTTCAGCCATTCTGGAAGACATATTTGAATAGAAAACATCGAGGATTTCTTGGCTAGCATTTTTAAGCGCATAGACAATGTCTTTCATGTTGCAATCGCGGATAAAACGCTGAATTGAGTGGCTGTCCATGAGCAAAATATCTTCGAAAACGAACATTTTTTTGCGAATTTCGTCTGCAAGCAAGGGGTTCACCTTGCTCATCTCGTCGAAAATGTACTTTTCGTTCGATCTGTCCATGTGGTTCATGACGTCAGCGATGTAATCAATGCCACCGATTTCTGTGTAATCTGTTGTAAGGACGTTATCAAACTTCTTAAGCAGACGAGCTTCAATTGCACGAATGACCTCAGGTGAGGCGCTTTCCATTTGTGCTATACTCTGGACAACTCTTATACGAGTTCTCTCGGGCAATTCAGCAATAAGTGCCGCTGCTTGCCCAGGTTCGGCATAGGACAAAATAAGTGCAATCGCCTGTGGGCGCTCACGTTGAAGAGCTGAATAAAGGCTTTTCGTATCCATTTTTTGTATAAATTCAAATGAACGATTTTTAAGAAATCTATTCATTTTCTTCAAGAGTTCAGATGCCGCCGCTTCACCATAGGTTTTTTCAAGAACAGCACGAGCGTATTCAATGCCACCCTCAGTAACGACTTTTTGTGTCAAGCAAGCCTTGTAAAAGTCATCGAGAACTGTCGATGTATCGTCCGAGGACATGTGCCCAAGTTTTGCAAGTTCTAAAGTGACTTTTTCGACATCTTCTTCGCTCAAAAATTTATAAACCCTAGAGGCATGGTCAGTTCCCAATGCTGCAACTATAACCGCCGCTTTTGTCTGAGGAGTTAAATTCGCAACGATACTGGCTACCTGTTCTTTCGGGGTTTCTTCCGCAGTGTCTTTTTCTACTTCTGCTTCTTCTTTTTCTTTTTTTGAATTACGTGCCACTCTCTTCTCCTCCATTCAACCAAAGTCTAAGCATTTGAGCAGAAATTTCGGGGTTTTCGTCTGCAAAGGCACGAACCATTTCACGAAGCTCTTTCGATTTATCAGGCAGAATATCGCCAAATCCAACTCCATCTTCGCCCATACCACTGACAAAGCCACCGATTTCGCCTGCCGCTGCTGCTTCTGCCGCTGCCGCAAGACGTTTTTTCTTAGCTTTCTTAGCAAGTATAACTGCTACTATTATAATAAGTATAATAACACCCAAGCCAATTGCCGCGATTAGCGGATTTTGTTGGATATATTCCAGTGGTGATACCGGAATAACGCTAACATCAGTGCCCGAACCATAAAACGGTGCAGCAATGATTGAAATTTTTCTTTCTCTGTTGAGGTCTTCAATACCTGTGGCAGTTCCGATTAAGTCTCTGAGCAATGATTCATCAATATTTGTCGCCTCAAAGCTATTGATTGAAACAGCAACGGATAAATCTTGAATTGTAGCGCCCTCGTCTTGCTCGGTTTGCTCTATAGTTTGATTGACCAAATAATCTCTGTCGACATCAGAACTTATAATAGTTCCTGAGCCAGCGGCGTCAATACCATTGTATTGTGTTGCCTCGGCATTTGTCTCTGTTCCGACGACTTGGTTTCCTGCGGCTCCATCAAGAATTTCATCTGTCGATGTTGTTTCTTGAGAAACAATACCTGTTTTATCTTGGTCATCAATTTTTTCAGGTGTTGAGTAGGTTGTTGTTTCTTTTATAGAAGATTCTGTGTTGAGTTGTCCCCAAACAGAAACTCTAACATTTTCAGAGCCATAAAACGGTGCTAAAACATTGATAACTTTTAGCGCCAAGTCATTTTCCATTTGTCTTAGTGTTTCTTCGGCAGAAATTTGACCATCCGGAAGAACAGTTGTTGAAACTTTAAGTCCATTACCATCAATGACAACGACATCATCAGCCATCATTCCCGCAACGCTCTTAGAAACTAAGTGCTGAGCCGCCTGTGCTTGCTCCGGAGAGGGGCTTCTTCCGTCTTGCATAATCATGGTTACGGAAGCACTTGATCTCACTTTGTCTGTAGACGGAGCAAGTATATATTGGTCTTCTTCAGCGAGAGCAATATTGACCTTTGCATCTTTAACTCCGTCCCAAAGTCTAATGGTAGAGCCAATTCTGTCTTGTAGGTCATAAACTTCCAGTTGTTGGTTTTCTGCGTCAGTGGACATTCCACCAGCATTATTTAAATATGTACCATATGCAAAACCGCTTTCGGGATATCCCTCATAAACCAAACTCGCACGCAATTCTTCCGCAACTTTTCTGTCTACGAGTATATCGCCGTTTTCCATATATTGATATTCTATTCCTTGTTCCTGAATTTTAGCAGTAATTTGGCTGGCTTCGTCAGGAGCGACACCGGAAAACAACACTTCATACGTAGTTCTGTTAAGCATTACTGCCGTAATGACGGCAAGAAGTAATATTAACACACTGCCACCAATTATTAGTGCCAGTGTTTTTTTGCTAAATTTTTGTAAGTATTGTTTCGATTGGGCGAGCCATTGTTTTATTTTTTCCATAATGATTGCCTAACCTTCTCAGTAAAATTATAAGCCAATGCGAATCAGTTCGTTGTAAGCTTCAAGAGCCTTATTTCTAAGCTCTACAAGCATGTCAACGGACAACTGAGCTTCCTCTGCGGCAATTGTAACCGTGTGGGCATCGTCGAGTTGTCCTGTAGCAAGCAAATACTGCTTATGTTCTAAATTCTTCTGAGTATCGGTGACGTCATCTATCGCATTTTGAAAAATGCTCTGGAATATTCCCTCATCATCATTTGTTAGCGTGTTTTCTTTTATCTCAGTAAACGTCTGTAACCTCTCTATAGGAGCTATAAATCCAGTTTCCATAATAATCCTCGCCTTTCGTTTTGTTCTCAGTTCGAGTTCCGGAATTAATTTTAAGAGTTAGCCTTTAATAACAGATCTAAGTCTCGAAATATCTCGACTCACAGCATCCAGTGCATATCTGTATTGAAAAGATGTTCTGGTAAGTTCTATCATTTCGACTTCTACGTTGACATTATTACCATCTAGTCGCAATCCTTCAACTTCCGATGTGTGTACTTCTGCAATTGAGCTGTTCAAAGAGTCAATTAACTTGTCTTGTTCACCGGCTTTCAGTGCAGAGTCTATTTTACTGCGAAATTCCTCTTCAAATGTCACATACTGCGATTTATAGCCCACAGTATCGTTGTTTGCGATATTGCTTGAAGTGACACCTTGCCTTAGCCAAAGATAGTCTAATGACTTATTGAGCATATTTATCGAATTTCCGTAAAGAGTATTCATAGCCACGCCTCCTAATTGGAAAAAATATTTAAATATAGATAACTCATTATACATCTTATTTCACTTTATTTCAACATTTTTTTGCATATTCCGACATATTTTTGAATAAATTAACACAATTCATATTTTAGCAGGTATAATTTAGAAATTTTTTTGGTAATTTTAAAACTAAGCATTGTCAAATTACCCCAAATAATGTATACTTATTATGCATCTATTTTTATATCTTTCACGAGAAATAAATTTAAAATATTACACCAAGAAAAAAACATCGGAATGGAGTATTGCTATGGGATTAAAATTATGCCAAAAAGCGGCAATTTTTGATAATGATGGAGAAACCATAATCTGCCAAGCTCTTGTCAGGGAGATTGAAAGTGATTCTGCAACACTTATCTTCAATGAGGACGATGTTGACTTGCTAGAATCTGAGATGATTATTACCTTTTATGACGAGGTCAGCGGACTTATTACATACACATGTTTATTAAGTGGCGGTAAGAAATTCATCGGCAGAGATAGGCGATATAAACAAGCGCTTAAGTGTGTTTTAAAGGAGCAAGTTTCTGTTCTGCAAAGACGTTCTGACATTAAGGTTCATGTCGAAATTCCTATTAGACTGTTAATCCCCCCTACCGTTCCCATACCTGAGGAGTTCGCTCAGGGTGATCTGCTACGTGGTGACAACGTGGTTGTCGGCAAGGCTATCGACCTAAGCGCCGGTGGAATTTTCATCACAAGCTTATGCGAAATCGAGGAAACAAGTGAATTTAAAATCTTACTCCCAATTTCATCAGATAAGGCTATAGAGGTAGGCGTTAAAATTCTTCGCGTCGTTGAACCACTTGAAGATTCAACTATAGAGGAATTTGGCTATGGCTGTAAATTCATAAATGTAAATAATGCCACCGAAACAGCTATACGAAACTTTGTTTTCAGACAACAAATGCTCCACCGTCAAGCTTATAGCTAAAATAAAAGCTGTCAAAATTAACCTTAATTTTGACAGCTTTTTGTTATTCTGATTTTATTTCGACTTCTTCTCCCTCCAGAGCTTGAGAAACTATCGAATTGGGCTTGTAATTAAGAAAATACACATAAATATCGACTATCGCACGATAAAGTTCCTCGGGAACTTCTGAGCCAAGTTTTAGCTGAGTCAGCATAGTCGCAAGCGAGTTATCTTCATAGACGGGGATGGAATTTTCCCTTGCAACTTCCACGATTTTTTCAGCAAGATAACCCATGCCCGAGGCGACAATTACAGGCGCAACTTTTCCCGCCTCGTCATATGAAAGCGCAACAGCTTTTTGATTTAAAACATCATTAAATTGAGACATTTACAGAATTTCTCCTTTCAAAAACCTGAGGAAATGCAGAAGAAATTGGAATCGAGCGTTTATCCGTCTCGACGAAAAGCTCTTCTGTTTTTATGTTATTCAGAGCTAAAATTTTAGCAATATCCTCTTTAATTTGTGGCATATCCGATTCTAAGGCTTCAGGGCAGTTTAGTTGAAGCTTTATCTTATCTTCTGAGTACATGAAGAACATATCAAAAAATCCAACTTCTTGTACGTCAAATTTAACCAGCCCTTTAATAGTTTTTTCACGTCCGCCATCTTTCTTTTTGTTCTCCGCGTCGGGGTCTAACCACATTTCAGAAAACATCAGTCTATTTCCAACTTGAAGTGGCAACATCATATGTAAAACCGGCATATATACGCTCTCATTTAAGAGGATAGACTGCAATAAATTTTTAAAAACTGCCTTGTTTTCAACACCTGCATCACCCGATGCACCATTTCGTATTAGCTCTATCATGCTGTCTGCCCATTTTTGTTGCTCGGCATTTTTCTTGTAATCCGTATTTTCTAAAATTTGCAGTAACATGGATGAGTCAAACCCTTGAAACTCCTGTTGCATGGCTTGAAACTTCATAAGCTGTTCAAATGCTCCCACAACCCGCTCCGCCGAGCCATTTTCACATCTGGCAATTAGCGTTGCAAGTGAGGCAGTTAGGTTTCTAAGCTCTCCCCTGTCGTTCAATCGGTTTATCTGATTATTCAAGAAAGGTAAAATCTGTTCTTTGAGGACTTTTACATTTTCAGCCATGCCCTCGCCTTTAGTCCCTATGTCATAGTTGAGTATACTTAAAATAGCTCTAAAATCACCTTTTGACGATTGAAGTAAATTAGAATCAATTTGAGTGAGCATATCCGTTACATTATGCATAAGGTGAGAGCTTTCCGTCATGTCTGTATACCTTCTCAAAAAATCGAGAATTCCTGTTTTAAGCTCGACTGAGTTTGTGTTTTCGAGAACTTGGTTAAGCAAGGAGAAAAACGAGCCTGTAAATTTTATAGAAACATTGGCTTGGTTTTGCATATGATTTAGAACTTGTCCCTCTTCCATGCCAATCATCTCGAAAAACTCTGCAATCTGTTGCGCAAATTGCTCTCCCACTCCAGACTCGACCAATGTTGCAAAGCGTTGGAAAAACAGTTTTGAAAATTCTTCCGTCATATTCGGAAGCATATTTGTCTGTTGGACGAAGTTTTCAAAGTTCGAATCGTATCGGAATTTCAAACCAACGCCGTTATCTTTGGGCGCAGAATCACTCCTTGCGTCAGGCTTTGAAACTTTATCAGGCATGATTTGCCCTTGAATTGCAGGATCAGCAGTCTTAGCAGGGCCTATTTTCACCTGATTTGCATTGTCAAAACCGCTTATAGGGGTTGTTACTTTTAAAATATTTGACATTTTCTCACCTACATAAAAATTATTGTTTCAATTTTCGATAATTTGTGATATAGTGAATATATATACGTTTAACCAAAGAATTTGATCATTCATTGAGCTTTGGTTTCAACTATCATATATACTTTAACATATCGGGTGGTATGTTTGCAATCTATTTTGTATTTTAACGTAAGGTGGTGCCATATTAATGAGCAATATTAATGACAGCTTATTTGAGGCGTATTTGTTTGAAACAAATTCATTGCTTGAAAAGTTGGACGAAATTCTTTTGGACGCAGAAAGTTCGGGTGACCTGAGTGAGGATGCGGTTAATGAAATTTTCCGAAGCATGCACACCATCAAAGGTTCATCTGCAATGATGGAATTTAAGCCCCTAATGGAAATTGCCCATCATGTTGAAGACTTGTTTTTTGCTATCCGTGAAAACGGCATGGACGATTTTAGCCAAGCTAAAAAAAGCGAGTTGTTTAATCTATTGTTCAAATGCAATGATAGGCTCAAAGAAGATGTTTTGAGAGTTGAAAACGGTGAGGAGCTCAGTGAAAATATAGACGACTTTATCACTGAGATTGATTCATTCCTAAAGTCATCACATGATGACACCTCATCTTCCGACAAGGCTGTTGCGCCCAGTGACAGCAGTTCAACTGTTTCAAACGAGCTGGACCAGCATATCGGAAATATCCCTGAGAGCGAAAGTCCTTTCTTCATCCATGTTTTCTTTGATGTAGATTGCGGTATGGAGCATTTAAGAGCTTTTATCGTTGTAAACACTTTAAAAGAAAATGGCTTGGACTTTGACTTTTTCCCAGCAGACATCGAAACAAACCCCGACACAGCAGAAAGTATTATAAACGATGGTTTCTTCCTCATCTTTAATGACGAGGAGGGAGTTGAGCCTGCAATGAAAACACTTGCAACAATTTCCAATGTTAGATCTTTCGAAGTGCTTATGAATCCGGCTTATGTCGACGCAGAAGGCGAAAAGGAAGCCGAAGCCCAAGCTCCTGTTGCCGAAGCAGAAAAAGCTCCTGTTCCAGACGTTGAAGCTGAGGTAAAGCCTGTTGTAGAAGCACCAAAAGCCGCTCCTGCACCTGAAAAAGATATGTCTAAGCAACTAAAAGCTTTGAGTAGTTCTAAGCAAAGCTTAATTAGTGTCAGCCTATCAAAACTAGATAAACTTATGGCATTAGTCGGAGAAATCGTTATCACAGAATCTATGGTAGCATCCTCTCCGGAGCTACAAGGTTTGAAGCTCGATAATTTCTTGAAATCAACTCGTCAGCTAAGAAAACTGACAGACGATTTACAAGATATAGCCATGTCTCTTCGAATGGTTTCTGTTTCTGCGGTTTTCCAGAAAATGAACCGCATCGTCAGAGATATGTCAAAATCCTTAAACAAAGACGTTTCACTCACAATCATAGGCGAGGACACCGAGGTTGACAAAACAATTGTCGACTGCATCGCCGACCCCATTATGCATATTGTGCGTAACGCAATGGACCATGGTATTGAAAAGAGTGTCAAAGAGCGTCTTGAAAAAGGAAAACCCGCCCAAGGAAGCATCACACTTTCAGCGGAGCACACAGGCAGTGAAGTTATCATCAAAATTTCAAACGATGGTAGCGAAATGGATGCCGATAAGATTTTGGCAAAAGCGGGCAAAAAAGGACTTCTTATAAAACCACCGGAAGAATATTCACGCAAAGAAATTCTTGCTTTGCTTATGTTACCGGGATTTTCGACTAACGCACAAGTTACTGAGTATTCAGGACGTGGCGTTGGACTTGATGTTGTTAAGAAAAATGTCGAATCCATA
The DNA here is from genome assembly GCA_964370925.1 of uncultured Oscillospiraceae bacterium. Taxonomy (GTDB): domain Bacteria; phylum Bacillota; class Clostridia; order Oscillospirales; family Oscillospiraceae; genus Heteroscillospira. The sequence goes on from CAYJLH010000034.1 coordinate 19,427, forward strand.
GGCGGAACAGTTACAATCACAAACGACCCTGGTTCAGACACTATTTTCACTTTAAAAATTCCACTCACACTTGCAATCGTCGACGGTATGGAAATATCAGTCGGCGGAGAGGCATTTACAATTCCAATTGCAAATATCAGACAGTCATTTAAAGCTGAAAACTCAGATGTTTTGTTCGACTCATCAGGAAACGAAATCATCTCATGGCAAGGCGATTTTTATCCTGTTGTCAGACTTTATGAAGCGCTCCAAATCCCTGCACAATCAACAAATATTGCAGATGGTATTTTAATATTGGTCGAAGCCAATGAAAAACCATATTGCCTATTCGTTGACAAATTGCACGGCGAGCAACAAGTTGTTGTTAAGCCTCTACCTGCCTATCTAAATATTTTCAACATTAAAAAATCAGGTATCAGTGGTTGCACAATTTTGGGAGATGGTAATATCAGTATAATTTTGGACATTGGTAATTTATATGCTTCAACCCAGCATGACAGAATTTAGGAGGTGGGCGTAATGACAGATTTTGATATGCAAAAAAATGTAGAGCATGATGCGCTATTGTTAGAGCCTATTGCTAAAGATTTAAAAAGCTACCTTACTTTCACAACTGACGGACTTGTTTTGGGTGTTAGTGCTGAAACAGTCGTAGAAATTATTGCAACATATAATATACGTCCAATTCCGAAATTGCCGGATTTTATCAAAGGTGTTATTAATTTACGTGGACAAGTTCTTCCTGTTATTGACATGCGCCTACGCATGGGCAAAGCACCTCAGGAGTACACTTCTGAAACCTGCGTAGTCATCCTCGACATTGATGAAACCGAAGTTGGGCTTATAGTCGACTCTGTTTTACAGGTTCAAAGCGTTGATATGAACGAAGTTTCCCCTGTTCCGGTTGAAAACGGAAATGCATTAGCCGACACAATGATTAGGCTTTCAGATGAATCTGTAGCACTACTTTTAAATTGTTCATTGATAATCGAGACCGAGTTCTAACGGAGGTTTTTACGTGATAACTCTTTTACAAGAAGACTTTGAAAAACTTGTCACTTTCATGAAGAAAAATTATGGCATAAATCTTGACAAAAAAAAGGATTTAATCCAAGGCAGGCTTGCAGATATTGTCGCCTCTATGGGTTTTAAGTCGTTTAAAGATTATGTGCAATATATTGAGACAACAAAAAATCCCGATGATATTGATGTAATCGTCAATGCTTTGACAACAAATTACACCTATTTCATGCGTGAAACCAGTCATTTCGACTATTTCAAGGATATCATTTTACCAAATCTTGAAAAAACAAGAAAAGACAAGGTGCTTAGTATTTGGAGTGCGGGTTGTTCTTCCGGTGAAGAGCCTTATACGCTTTCTATGCTAATAATGGATCACTTTGGCAATAAATCGGGATGGGAAACAAGAATTCTCGCTACTGATATTTCCGAAAAGGCGATGAATATTGCAAAAAGAGGAAAATACAAAAGTGATGCTGTTTCGAAAGTGCCAACCGAATGGAAACAAAAATATTTCGGCCCTGTTGATGGTCGTGGTTATTGTGAAGTTACGGATAAAATCAAGTCGAATGTAATCTACAGACCCTTCAACCTTATGGATAAATTTAATTTCAAATTAAAATTTGACGTAATTTTTTGCAGAAATGTAATGATTTACTTTGATAGAGATACGCAAGCAAAACTTATTAAGAAGTTTTATGATGCTTCTAATAATGGCGGTCATCTTTTCATTGGACATTCTGAGAACATTGTCGAAAATGAATCAGGCTTTAAATATGTCCAACCGGCTGTTTATCGTAAAAATTAATTTTTAAAAATATTTGAAAAAATTTCAAATATTTACTTAAGCTTTTAAAAAAACAGCCGATATAATTAGTGAACACGAAAAAGTGTGATGCGCGCCATGCTTTTTCTGTACTACAAAATAAAAAATGGGAGCAGGGACGCTCTCTTAAATTCAAGGAGGAAAATCTCAATGCGTATTCAACATAATATTACAGCGTTAAACTCATTCCGTAACCTCGGAATCAATAACAGTGCAGTTTCTAAAAACCTAGAAAAACTTTCTTCAGGTTATAGAATCAACCGCGCTGGTGACGATGCTGCTGGTCTTGCTATCTCTGAAAAAATGAGATCACAAATCACAGGTCTTGAAACAGCTCAAAAGAATGCTCAAGATGGTATTTCTCTAGTTCAAACAGCTGAGGGTGCTCTAACTGAAGTTCACTCAATGCTAAACCGTATGGTTGAGCTAGCAACACAATCTTCAAACGGTATCTATACAGAAGCTGACCGTGCGAAAATGGATGCTGAAGTTACACAACTTAAAGACGAAATTGACCGTATTTCTCAAGCAACTAACTTCAACGGAATCAACCTACTTGATGGTACATTAGGTGGAACAGACGTTGATAATGTAAAAATTAATGGTCTAACTGCTGTCGCTGCGGAAACTATCGCTGGTAAAGATGCTATCTATTCAGTATCAGCTGTAGATACTGCTGGTGCAGTTACTGCAGGAAAAGAAATTGAAATGAATTTCTCATTTGACGATGGCTCATCAGCTACAGTTAAATTTACAATTTCTGCTGACGGAAAAGCTATGATCGCTGAAGACGGTACTGAATATGCAACTTCTACTGCAAGCGTACAAACAGCTGCTGAAATCGCTAAAGCTACTGTTGCTGAACTTTCAAAAATGGGTGATATTTCAGCTAAATTTGATGTAACAGAGGGTGCATCTGGTGCTATTACATTCACAGCTACAAACGAAGGTCGTTCTACTGTTAAGCTTACAGCTGCGTCTGTCGGTGGCGACATCGCAGTTACAGCCGAGGAACTTGTAATATCCCCAACTAAAGGTACTGACGAGTCTAAGGGTTATACTGTTACAGCTTTTGATGGTTCAAATGAAGAAGCTGCTACATTTGAAGTAAATGGTATGAAATTTGCAGTTGCAGCTGATGCAGCTACAGCTGACAGAATCACCGACAAAGACACTACTGTAATTATTGCCGATTCTGCAACAGCTGCCGGTTATGCAACAATTGCTCAAGCAGTTGCTAACAAAACTGGTCTTGATGTTACAAACGTCCTTGCATCAACTAATGCAGCTGGTGTTGGATTAGTGTTCCGTACAGAGGGCGGCGAAGGTCTATCACTGCAAGTTGGTGACACATCTGATGAATTCAACAAACTAAATGTTGTTGTTGGTGACATGAGTGCAGCTTCTCTAGGTATAGGCAGTGTTTCTGTTGCTTCATACGAAAGCTCATCAGATGCTATCACATCAATCAACGCAG
>CAYJLH010000035.1:0-22411 GCA_964370925.1 uncultured Oscillospiraceae bacterium
TTTGACCGCAAGGAAGCTTTTTATTCACTTTTACACAAATTTTTATGGGGTCTCCAAACTGAAGCTAGTCGCAAATGCGACTAGCTTTTTTGCATATATAGAACCCACCCACGAAAATGTCGTAGACATTTCATTAAAAGTTTTGTCCACTTTTTCAAAAGTGGTGGGTCTTTAGGGCAAAGCCCTGAATCGACTGTCGCAACGGTCGAAAATCTCTGCACGATAGCGCCTAACAACTCACACTTCACTAGCTTCTCGTTTTCTGCTAATTACACATTTTACTACCAATAGTTAATAATATTAGAAAGCATAGTTAGGTCGCTAAAGCGACAAAAACGGAGATTTTCGCTTTCTTCGGAAAGCGACCAAGGCGCTGCCTTTGGATACCGAAATTTTTTGAAAAATATTTAGTAAAACTTTTAGATATATTTTTGCGACAAAACGTCGAACACGCCTTTTGTCGTCACCCTAAGTTCAGGGATTACGGACAATGACGCAAAGCTCAAGGTCATAAATGGGTCAATATCTCGGTTTACACCCTGTGATATCGCCTGTTCTTTTGCGTTTTCCAACTCTCGGTTTACGCTTTGTAGACTTTCAGCGCTCATAAGTCCCGCAATCGGTAGACCAAGCTCAGCCGTCACTTTTCCACACGACACCACAACAATTCCACCATTCAGCTCACGTACTCTATTCACCGCAAGTGCAATATCATCATCAGACGCACCCACTGCAATAATATTATGGCTATCATGTGAAATACTGGTCGCAATCGCCCCACTTTTTAAGCCATATCCCTTAATAAATCCCAACCCAATATTCCCAGTATTTTTATGTCGTTCAATAACTGCAATTTTCAAAATATCTTCCTCGACATCAATTTTGTCTGTAAGTCCAAGGTTTTTTGTGACAATCTCATTTGCAACCATCCCAACAAGACCGCTCGGACTCTTTAATTCAAAATCTAATGCTGTAAGTTTTTTCAAATTAAAACTATGTTCCGCTTTTTCTTGTAGCTCACTGTCAATTATCGGCTCTTCAAATGGCAAAACCTTACCATCAAACCTCAAAACTCCGCCTTTAAATACTTTTTCAACCTTAAACTCAGCTAGGTCGGATAATACGACCAAATCAGCCAAATACCCCGGCGCTATTGCACCTTTATTGTTCATCAGAAAATATCTAGCCGCATTGTGCGAGGAAGCTTTCAGCGCCAAAATCGGGTCAATCCCGAAATCCACAGCAGTTTTCACGCAGTAGTCAATATGTCCTCCAGTGAGCAAATCCGAGGGGTGTTTATCATCAGTCGAAAACATACAGCGTGAGTTTGTTTTTTCAGCGAGCAACGGATACAAAGCCGCCAAATTTTTCGCCGCCGTGCCCTCACGTATCATTATAAATTGCCCGAGTTTCAATTTTTCCATGGCATTTTCTAAAGTTAAGCACTCATGGTCGGAGTAAACACCAGCCGCAATATATGAGCACAGAGATTTCCCCGAAAGTTCAGGCGCATGGCCGTCTATCTTTTTGTGATGACATTGCGCACCGGAAATTTTTTCTAATACGTCCTTGTCACCCTCCATAACACCGACAAAATTCATCATTTCAGCCAAGCCCAGCACCCTATAATGCCCATAAAATTCATCTATATCCGCATGATTTAGGATTGCACCGGACTCATCATGTGGGGTCGCCGGCACACATGACGGCAACATAAACTGTACATCAATAGGCAAATTTTCAGTCGCCTCAAGCATGTATTTTATACCATCAACACCCAGAACATTGCTTATCTCATGCGGGTCACAAATAACTGTTGTCGTGCCATGAGGAAGCACTGCTCTGGCAAATTCCGAGGGTGAAACCAAAGAACTTTCAAGGTGGATATGCGCATCAATAAACCCAGGCGTTATGATTTTCCCGACGACATCGAGTTCAATTTCGCCTTCATACTCCCCAATTCCTGCAATAATTCCCTCGCTTATAGCTATGTCACCCGTCGCAAACTCTTGTGTAAATACATTCAAATATGTGGAATTTTTAAGCACTAAGTCAGCTTTTTCAATTCCATTTGCAACTGAAATGATTTTTTTCTTCTTTTCTACCAAATTATTTATTGTTTCTAGTTCTTTTTTTGACATTTTTTCACTTCCTTTTTATGGTATTATAACATTTTCTGTACGACTTGTCTATTTCCAAACTTTAAACTTTGTGCTATAATTAATAATAAGGTCAACTGGAGGAAATTTTTAGATGAAAAAATTATTTTTTATTTTAACTCTTGCTACTTTTTTCAGCATCAGCCTAAGTGCAAATGCGACATTTTCGGATGTCCCAAACGATGCTTGGTATGCAGATGAAGTTAAAATTTTAGTCAATGGCGGAGGCATAAACGGTATGCCCGACGGAACTTTTGCCCCTGACAGCAGTATGACAAAAGCTCAACTTGTGAAGATTATAACCGCCATGCTCACCGATGTAACTGAAACAGAAATTTGGTACGAAGCTTATGTAAATAAAGCTTTTGAAATAGGTATTTTAAACGGTTTTGACCAAAACACAGACTGGAACGCCCCTGTAAACCGCTATGAGATGGCATTAATTGCCTCAAACACCCTAGCTTTTCGAGGCGAGAACATTTTGATTGCCGACGGAATTGAATATGGAATATCTGATTTCGAAAAAATCCCAGCTAATTATATAGATAGTGTTCTAAAAGCTTACACAGCGAAGGTTTTAACAGGATTTTCTGACAAAAGTTTTGGAGGTAATAGCTCCTTAACTCGTGCCGAAGCTTCTGTTGTTGCAGTGAGGTTATTTTATCCAGACACTCGCCCAACAGCGAGCACTGAATATAGTTTTGGCGACCCTGTCCCCCTCTCCCCTATTGTTGATGACAGCTATTTCGCCAACGCTCTTTTTCTCGGAAATTCACTTGGCGATGGTTTCAAGGCATATAGTGGGTTAACCCAAGGAACGCATCAATCAGCAGTTGGAATGACCGTTTACACCGCCACAAACTACACAAGCTCCGCTACAGGCAAATCTTCAGTTTACATAATGCTTGGAATTAACGAAATTGGTGGTAATTACGACACTTTAATGGTAGAATATGGAGAAGTAATCGACTCTATACGAACTTATGCACCAAATGCTGACATTTATGTGCAGTCTGTTTTGCCTGTAAATGAAAATGTTCAGTCAAATATCAAAAATCAATATATTACAGATTTTAACTTATATTTACAAAACTTATGCCGTGACAAAAGTGTCCACTACTTAAATGTACACGAGGCTATAGCAAATTATGAGGGCTATTTGCCGTCTAACTATACTTGGGATGGAGTTCACTTAAACACAGATGTTTACAAAATTTGGGCAGATTATATCCGTACCCACGTTGCACCATAATTAAATTTGGTATTAATACACACTCGAGTTTACAGCATTGATATTGTAATGGCAACACAAATATTGTATAATTTATACTCTAAGTATAACAAAGGAAGTACTTTATGCAATCACCTCAGAATAATGACAAAATTTATGATACTCTGTATGATTTCACAGGTTGTCGTGTGGTCATACCTTTTACGGACATGGGTATCAGCTCTCACGAAACTAAAATAATTGAACATAATAGACAATTTCACACTATTAAAATCAAAATTGACGGTGCAAATTTCATAAGCTCATTAACTCATATTTCTATTGTAATTTTCACCAAAGACGACATACTTCATTTCATGGGTAGTGTCAGAAAAAGTTTTGATATAAACACGATTGAGATTGCTATTTATAACGGCAAGCACAAAGAAGATCGGCGAAACCCTCGCTATGATATTTCTAGTTGTGGACTTGTCTCTTCGCTGTGCATTTCTCGCCAGTTTATAACTCTAAGGACACCACTTATGGTAAATGTTATCAACATTTCCAGTAGTGGTGCATTGGTGCGCACTTTGCCAAATGCTTTCTTCAAGGGCTCTATTTTCTCCTTGGATCTCGAGCTCAACGGTTCTGAAATGAAACTGATGTGTTTGGTCGTGCGTGTGAATGAACTCGATGCAGAAACTGCCAATTATGGCTGTGAATTTGTTCCTGTCGAGCATAACCACATTGTAGGAGGTTTGCCAAATGAATCATAGTAACCCTACAGATCATCTTATTCCAATTGCGCTCGATTATTTATATGCTGGTATGCAAGCCCCTGATGAAATATACAACTTCGACCGAAAATTATTGCTTGTAAAAAAAGGTGATGTTTTGGACGACCCGAAAATTCGTAGAATTAAAAAGTTCAACAAAAGTATGCGAAACATCTTCGTTTCACCTAGTACATACGCAGTTTTGATTGAGCACAGTTCTAGCGATGATAGATTTTCTTCTCAACGACTTGAAAAAGAATCGGGCTATGCCGATTTGCAAAGCGGTGTTAAATCTTTTTTAAGCACTGCTGCAAGTATTGATTTTATTGAAATCGAACAGGTCGAGGAACTTTCAGAGAGCTTATTCGACTCGCTTCCAACCGAAAATATTGCTAATATTTTACAGTGCATTAGCACCCCACGCCCAATGGATGACGACTTAGAAAGGCACTGCCTTAATGTCTCACTATTAAACGGATTGATGGGAAAATGGCTTGGATATACCGACAAGGACATCGAAACATTGATTATGGCAGGGCTTGTCCACGATATCGGTAAGACGAGAATTCCCTCAGAAATATTAAACGCACCCAGAAAACTAACCGACGAGGAGTTTCAAATAATCAAAAACCACCCTGTTTACTCCCATTCTATTCTTAAAAACAACGAAAAATTCTGTGATGATATAGTTTTTGCTGCAAGATATCACCACGAAAGTTACCTCGGAGGTGGATATCCCGATAATTTATGCGGTGATAACATTCCTATTTTTGCAAGAATCACTGCAATTTCTGACGTTTTTGATGCAATGGTATCGAAAAGAAGCTATAAAACTTCAAACGGACCTTTTGCAATTTTGGGTCAGTTTTCAAATGGTTTTTTCAATAATTTAGACAAGCGATTACTTGCAATATTTATCAAAAACTTACCTATTTGCTACCTCGGAAAATCTGCACTTTTCTCTGATGGAACACTTGGAATCATCAAACATGTTATGCCTAATGATATAGAATACCCCATTGTTGATACCGATGGCTTGATAAGACAGACTAACGAACTTTGGACATGCGAAAAAATTATAATGGATAAATAAAAAATGCTGTAATGAATTTAACTTCATTACAGCATTTTTACTATATTATTTTACTGTGTAATAAGGAATTTATTAACAAAAGTATCTATGGGCATAGGCTTGTCAAAGTAATAACCCTGACCTCTATGGCAACCCATTTCTTTCAGCACATCAAATTGCTCTTTAGTTTCAATTCCCTCAGCAACTGAGACTAAATCTTCTAACTCTTGGCAAATATTCAAAGCAACATTTGTCAGCGTTTTTGATTTTTCGTCTGTGTGAACTTCTGCGGTTAAACTCATGTCGATTTTTAACTCATCAAAATCAGAAGCTTTCAATGCAGAGAGGTTAGAGTATCCACTTCCAAAGTCATCCAGAGATATTCCAAATCCAGCATCTGAGAAGCTCGCAATAATTTTTGAAAGAATATTATCGCATGAACCACTGATTGTTTCAGTGATTTCAACTATAATATGTGACCTATCAACATCATATTTCGAGCAAATATCACAGAATTTCTGCACAATATCATCCTCAATCAATGTGACACGTGAACAGTTGACTGAAATTTTAATCTGATGTCCAACACCCTCAGCCTTTAATTCGCTGAGCTTTTTGCAAACCGTATCAAGAACGCAGAGGTCAATTTTGGATATAATTCCCTCTTTTTCGTAGAAAGGAATGAATGAAATCGGTGGTTGGATTGCACCATTTGCATCAATTCTTCTGATTAGAGCTTCTGCCCCTTCAACCTCGCCGGTTTGAAAATCGATTTGAGGTTGTAGGTAAACAACATATTTTCCATCCTGAATTTCATTCTCCAAGTTACCTGACAGCATTGAAGAATATTTCTTGTTTTCAGATAGAGCACTGAAATTTTTATTAAATGTCGTTTCAGACAGTTCATGTTCAAAGCTCTTATTCCATGTATAACCAATAGTTGCAGAGAAATCTTTTTGTTCAAAAGTCCTGTTTTTTAGGTCCTTTATCTTGCTTTCAAAGCACTTTTCATCCATATCAAGCTCAAGAACTATAAACTCGTCCCCGCCGACACGATAGACATTTTCTCCGAAAAATTCACTGAGAATATTTGCCAATCGCTTAATAACTTCATCACCATATGCCGCACCCTTTGCGTCATTAATAGTGCTCAAACTCGTGACATCAACATAAGCAACACCCAGTGATTTCAATGGCAACATTTCAATTTCTTCCAAAGCCTTCCTATAGCTGTGACGATTTTTGATACCAGTCAATCTGTCATAATAGCTCAGGTTGTTTAGCATTGAAATCAGTTCATTTTTGTTAAGGAAGTCGGCAATAAACACAGACAAAGAGTCTAAAACCAAGTATTTTTTGAAATTTAATTCTGAATTTTCAATTCCAATAAACCCGATAATCTCATTTTTTGTATCACGAATTGCACAAGCCATCAAATTTTCTGTGTCCACTTTGCCTATAACTTGGCTGACCTGCTCTTTTTTATCAAATTTTTCGCCCAAAGAATCAATAGAAAATACATTATTTTCTGCAAATGCTTTGAACATTTTTTCCGCCATACTCATTGGAACAGCTTGCAGTTTTTCGACTCTAGGTTTTAAGCCATCGGCAAACCATTCATGAGTATTTGCAAAACTTGTTTTATCCGCCGAGACCGCAAAGAGCGACGCTCTGTCCGCACCATAAAAAGAGGCTATAAGCTTCAATAATTTTACAATAGAGTCATCAGGGCTATCGTCCGAATGCAACATCCTTATGCCTTGAACAAGCAGTTGTTGTTCCTCAAGCCTGTCTTTTAGCTCTCTTTCAAGGCTGGTTAGCTTCGTAACATCGGTGGAAATTTGAAGTTTTGCCCTTCTACCTTTGAGTTTTATGATTTTTTCTTTCATGAGATAGGTTTTCTTAAACCTTGGATTTTTAAAAGTCCACTCATAGAAATCATGCTCATTCACAAGATGATTTGTGCAGAACGAACAAGGCACATCACTGCCATACAAAAGTTTATGGCATTTTTCGTTTTTCCACTCCTCATCGCTCGGGTTTCCAAGCAAATTAATCGCAGCTCTGTTGAGATACAATACATCATAGTTGTCCGCATCGACGATATAAACCATATCATCCGTATTATCGGCAACATACGCAGAAACTTTGTTATATTCTGTAAGCTCTTTTATCTCACTTCTCAGATGGTTTCCTTGTAATATTATGGAAATGATTTTAGCGATATATTGGAGACTATTGACTTCGATTTCACTCCAAATCCTAGCGCTCGAGAACATATCAACACCTAAAATAAAGGCAATTTCCCCATCTTTTCTGATATGTGTTTGTGCAAATGATTTAATCCCGGCATTTACAACGCTTTCATACGCTTTGTTTTGCTTTGCCAAATATGTAAGGTCGTTGACAAAGAAAACACCATTATTTGTTCCATCACCAAAAATTTCTCTCAATTTTTCAACAGGAATATTATCTAAAGATTCAACTTTTTCGCTTTCAGTAAGGCGGAATTCAAAAGTATTTTTATATGTTTTCGCTCCGTCGAATGTCTCATAAATATAACTTCTGTCAACGCCGAATCTATGACAAATAAAGCGCATGACGGAGTTAATTGCGGATGCATCCCCATTTCTCTCATAAAGTAGGTTAAAAACAGCCGAAATAAGTTCATGATCCAAGTTATTGCCCATCATCTTCTCGCTACTTTCAATTTTTGCAAGATTTTTGACAGTTCCTTTTGAAATTGATTCATTAAAGATTACATATTCATTTTTTCCGAGTGATTTTGCACTATTCAAAGCTCTATCCGCAGACTGTCTCAATTTTTCAAAATCATTTTCGTCATCGGTAATCATCGCAACTCCAACGCTGGCTGTTATTCTAAACTCATCGCCATTTAGCTTATAAGTTTTATCAATATTTTTCAAAATCGCCTGAGCTTTTCTTTGGATTAGCTCCATACTATTTATATTTTCAACATATACAATAAATTGGTCGCCACCAACTCTACCAATTATGTCTTGGTCTCTAAAACAATTTTTCAAATTTTGTGAGGCATCTTCGATAATCTCATCACCAAAGAAGTGCCCAAATTTATCATTGACTACACCAAAATTATCCAAATCCACAGTAAAAATAACGCCTTGTTTGCCCTCATTGTCAGTCAGTTTTTCTGTTATCAAGCTTTCAGCACTAAATTTGTTATAACATCCTGTTAACAAGTCAAGTTTTGAGCGCTCTTCGAGCATTTTTTGGTCGTGAATATCCAGACCTTTTCCAACAACAAAAACTCGCACATTTTCTTTATTATAAACGGATTTATAAACCCATCTAAAATAATTAAACGTGCCATCTTCCCTGAGATATCGAATGTCAATTGGTTCGTAGACATCATTTTCCAAATTCCACGCCAACTTATTGTACTTTTCAATGTCGTCAGGGTGTATTACGCCAAATTTAAGTAGCTCTTCAAGTTCGAACTTAGTGCTATTTTTTCGCGCACTTTCTCCATAAAAAGATATCTTCTTTGTCCTTGTATCATAAGCGAAAAACCATTCCTGCGTAAGCTCTGCAACTTTTGTCAGCAATGTTTTCTCTGGGATTATGTCCATGAAGTAGTATTCATCGTCAAGATCAATGCTTTTGTATGAGAATTCTTGCCTTAAATCCCTAATAAAACCGACGATATACTCTCGATTTCCAAAAGTTTTGATTTTCGATAGGGTGATTTCGCTTGGTATTTCTTCGCCTTTAAGATTTTGGTGCATCCATTTAAATTTATGTCGACCAACATTTTTCGCAAGCTCGAAATGTATAGCAGACATGTCCTTACTCAACGAGCCATCTGGTTGATATTTCGGTGAAAATTTAAAGAAATTCTTCAAATAGTCTTCTTTCGAGCTCAATTCAAACATTTCGAGAACTTTTTTGTTGCACATAACATTTTTAAAATTCTCGTCCCATAAGTTTAGCGCAAGAGGCGATGCATCAACAATCGCCAGAAATGTATCGGTAAATTGGTTTTGTGAAATATAAGGTGTTATATCCTTGACACAAACCAACAAATATTCTTCATTTTGACCCTGCTCATCATTTTCAATTTTCGTCAAAGTGACATCGAGTATCGCCAAATCGCCATATTGATTAAAGCAAAGCCAGTCAGTTGCAACACTGCCTTTTTCAAAAGCTTCGTCGACAACTTGTTTGTACTTTTGAATTGAATTCACTCCATCGCCTTGATATTTAGGAAAATTATTTATAAATCCAAGTGCAAACTCAGAGACATTTTTACTACCAAAAAACTCAAATGCATTACTGTTAGCCATTGCGACTTCATAATTTCTGTCAATAAAAATTATGCCACTTGGCAAATTCTGCAAAGTAGACAAAAAAGCATCCTTGCCAATTTTAAGTTGTTCTTTAATAAACTCTTCCATTTGCTTTTGAGCTTCATTAAATTCTAAGCCACGTTCCATAATCATGCTCCTTTTCGACAGAATTCTACACATACTTATTTTAGCACTTTAATGCTAAAAATTCAAGGCAATTTCTAACATTTCTCAATTTTATACATTTAAAAACAAATATATCAAATCGTATTGCACAGCTTTGACTTTTGTGTTATCCTAAACGTATAAATAAATGACCAAAATTCTTAATCAGCGTATGTCTCCATCAACCTTCTATTTATAAGCATTTACTAAGTTTAGCCAATGATAACAGCGAGGTATCTAGCATGTTTAACAAACTCGAAATCAAAACAAGTACCAATCTTTCACCGCATATGTTAATGTATAACAAAATATTACAGATGAACTCTATGGATTTATTAGAGCATGTCAATGAGCTTTCTCAAGAAAATCCATTTATTGAGTTGTCCGACCTTAGTAGCAAGGATTTAAAAATAATTAGGGTCGATGGGCGATATAGTTCACTCAATCCCAGCGACTCGTATAAGTACGCAAATAATGAATGGAACATGGAAAATTTCGTGCTTATAAATGGTAATCAAGAGTCAATACATGAGCATCTTTTATCTCAAATAAACACGCTGTCGGTTTCTAAAGAGATGCTTGCTATCATGCATTATTTGACATATTCCCTCGATTCTAACGGACTTTTATATGATGATATAGAAGAAATATCGACATCTAAAAATTTCCCTTTGTGTAAAATCGAAGAAGCACTGGAAATTTTAAAAACACTCGAGCCCGTGGGCGTATATGCGCGCAACTTAAAAGAATGTTTGCTTCTGCAAGTTGAAAATCTCGGCGGAGACGAGCTCTGTGAGGCGATTATCAATAATCATCTCGAAGACTTAGGCAAAAAACACTATAATGAAATTTCAAAATCCTTGGGTGTCAGCGACTCTGATGTCCGCATTGCATGTTCAGAAATTTTGAAGCTTAACCCTCGTCCCGGAGCAAATTTTTCTAATAATCAAATGCCCGAATATGTGATACCTGATTTGGAGCTGGTCATCAATGGAAGCGAGTGGCATATCACTCAAATTAAACAAAACCAAGCCCATGTCAGCTTAAATGAGTATTATATTGAGTTGGCGAAGACAAACAAAGACCCTAAATTATCTGAATATCTAAAATTTCACCTAGACAAAGCCAGAAAAATCCAACAGAGCCTTGAACTCAGGCACAGCACTGTATTGAGGATTGCTAATTTTGTTGTAAATCATCAAAAAAAGTTCTTTTTCAGCGAAAGCAAAGAGCTATGTCCCCTTAAATTATCTGACATTGCGGATGAATTAGAGATGCATGAGTCGACAATCAGCCGTGCAGTTCGCGGTAAAATCATGCTACATAACGCTAAAGCATATCAATTGAGCGATTTTTTCTGTAACACTGCATCTAAAAATTGTAGCGCAAGTTCCGATGAAGTCATGCAGAAAATTTCTAAACTTATAGCGGATGAGTCGCCGACAAAGCCACTATCCGACCAAAAAATTGCCGACAAACTCTCATCCGAGGGCATCACTATCGCAAGAAGAACTGTCGCAAAATACAGAGATTCACTGGGAATTGCGCCAGCTACTGCCAGAAAAATTATTCAAAATAATTGAATTAATATACATAATAGTCCCAATCCAAACGAGTTATACTCATCGGATTGGGACTATTTTTTATCTATTTATGTAGCAAATATTTGTCCAAGCTCTTTGACCAACTTTGTTTAAACACTCAATTCTAACCGTTTTTTCATGCCCTTGAAGTTTATATTTTGCACCGATAAGTGCAGTGCCGTTGTCGCTTCTAAAAGTCTTGCCATCGCCTACCCTGCCACCAACAGCAAACCTAATCGCGCGACAGTCCTCGCACTCTATATAGACCTCTCCGTCTTTAATTCCCCAGTCATAAATATCACAACCGGTTGAAGAATAGTAGTTGCCGTTAAGTAGATTATTAACTATGTCATCATGCTCCAATGTTTCGGATTTCACCATGACATAACCGCCAAAACTGTCGCTATTGCCATTGACATTATGATTGTCATCTGTTGCCAAAATTTTAAAATTATTGCCATCTGAAATCATCATATCAATAAATCTGTCGTCAAATCCATTACTTGTGTGGACTTGACAGCTATGATTATACACTTCAACCGACCACAGACCCGACACGCCTGACACTTGGTCAAGCATAATATTTGACCAACTCGGATGATTGTATGACATAAAGAATCCTCTGTCAGCGAATGAATTCACCATCTTTTGCAGGACTTCTTTTGCATTCCACTCACCAAAAAACATAGGAGGCGGTACAACCTCACCTTGAGAAAGCATGGGTAATGTTGCATTTTTTTGCATTTGTGATGTACCCAAAAATGCGTTTACATGGTGAGTTTGTTTGCATTTTTTCATCTTGTTTTCATCCCAAAGGATATCAAGACTGTCGGCATTTTCGTACTGCGACACCTTTTCAAAATGCTCTTTATCATCAACTAAATAAGCCGAAATTTCAACCGCCGGAATTATAAGTAAATCCTTATTTTGCAAAGCTTCACGGTGGTCATAAAAAATATCATGGTCTGTTATCGCAATGAATGAATATCCATTATCCTGATATATTTTTGCAATTTCATGTGCTTGTTTTTTTCCATCTGTAATCGTCGTATGACAATGCAAATTCCCCTTGTACCAGTTGCCGTTTTCTGAAAAACCGCTGAAAATCATAATCAAGCTCCCCTATTTCCTCTGCGAACGTAGGCTTTTTGGTCTGCCTAAGTTCTTCTCATTTTCGTAATCAAAAAAGTGTAAATGGTCTTGCATTAGCTCCGCATACACAATGTCATCCACTTTATACTCCGAGTCTTTAACAACCGCAACAAACAAATTCCCCTCAGCCATCAAGTAAACCGCAAAATCCGCACCTAAGTTCTCGACATATTGAACTTTCGCCTCCAGTTGGCTGTATTCCTTGCCGTTTGGTGTTCTGGATAGCTGAATATACTCCGGACGAATTCCCATATAATGGTTCACGTCCTCTTTTATATATCCTCTCCATTCCTCACAAAGCATGATTTTTTGTCCACCAATACGAATAAAATTCTTCACAATCGAAATTTCTTTTGCAATATTCATGGGAGGTGAGCCAATAAATTTAGCCGTGAAAACATTCGCCGGATGGTGATAAACATTGTATGGTGAGTCGTACATCTGAATTTCACCCTTGTTCAGTAGGATGATTTTTGTGCCAAATGTCATCGCCTCTATTTGGTCATGGGTTACGTAAACAATGGTTTGTTTGTACTCATGGTGAATATCAAGTAGCGATTGTCTAGCAGAAACACGGAGCTGTGCATCTAGGTTCGAAAGTGGTTCGTCAAGCAAAAACACCTTGCTGTGTTTCACTGTCGCACGCGCAAGCGCAACCCTTTGACGTTGTCCACCGGATAGTTCTTTTGGTTTTCTTTTGCGATACATACGCAAATCAAGCATAGCCAAAACCGCATCTAAACGTCTTTCAATCTCGTCTTTTGGCACTTTATTTTGGCGTAAACCGTAGGTTATATTGTCCTCAACAGTCATATGCGGATAAAGCGCATAGTTTTGAAAAACCATGGAAACATCGCGTTCACCGGGCGAAACTGTGCTTACATCAACTCCGCTGATTGCCATTTTACCGTCTTGAATTGTTTCAAATCCAGCTATCATTCTTAAAAGTGTTGACTTTCCACAACCTGATGGCCCAAGGAGAACCAAACGCTCGCCGTCCTCAATTGCGAAATTTATTTTAGGAATAACGACATTATCGCCATATGATTTTTTTATATTAATTAGTTCAATTCTGTTCATTTTTGCTCCTTATTTAATTCCGCCATTTGTAAAAGTTTCGATGATATACTTCTGGAATATCAGATACAAAATCAATGGAATTATCATCGTTATGACCGACATAGCCATCGCCGAGGTAAATCCATCTCCGCCCTCTCCGGCAATAAATGATTGCAACACCAGCGATAGTGTATACTCGTCAGACTCTTTTAAAACACGATTCGGCCAGATATAATCATTCCATGTTAATGCAAAAAACCATATACTTGTCGCAATTAGCTGTGGTTTTACCAGTGGCAAAACTATATGGCACATGATTTTTCTATCACTTATGTTGTCGAGCTTTGCGACTTCTATAAGTGAAATCGGTATATTTCTCATGCTTTGTATCAAAAGAAAAACAGCTGAGCCTGAAAAAATATGCGGAAGAACTACACCAATCCAAGTGTTTACAAGTTGCATTTCCGAAATTATCAAATAATGTGGAATAATCGTAACCGTAAATGGGATAAACATCGACCATATAAAGAGCGATACGACTTTGTCGCTACCTTTAAATTTGTAATACACCAAAACATATGAAGCCAAAAATGCAACCGTCATTGTCAAAAGCGTATTAATTGTAGAAATCATAAATGTATTTATTATATTTTTAACCAGAGGAACTCTCTCATAAATTTTGAAATAGTTATGAAACGAAATGCCGTTGCTGAAAAGTCCAGCCGTTCCGCTGTATGCCTCTGCGTCTGTTTTCATAGAATTATCAACCGCAAACAATATGGGGTATAACATCATGCAAACCACCGCAATAAATATGATTTGCCATAGTTTTTCCCATGCGCTATTAGTTTTCATAATACACCATCTTTCCAACTACAGTGTTTAAAATGTAAAGCCCAACACCAAAGATAAGCAATGTTAAAACAGCGATTGCCGCCGCCCCACCTGTATCAAAAACATTGAACGCTTTGAAATATGCATGATAAACAATATTACTGCTTCCGTAGTTTGGCCCGCCATTTGTCAAAACATCTATAGGGTTTATGACATAGGTTAAGCCTTGAATAATGGTCATTATAAACAGGTAAAAAGAAGTCGAACCTGTCATCGGTGCTACGATATGTAAGAAAATTTTGTGCATTGGAATATTGTCTAAATAAGCAGCCTCTATAACTTCGCTAGACACTCCGCCAACCGCAGAGTACAGCATAATGAAGTTATATCCAAAAGATTTCCAAGAGGTTATCAAGCTGATAACCACAATTACAAGTCCCTCAGTCGTTGACCAGATTGGCATTTTTAATCCAAATGCTTCGAGAATAAATGCAACCGGGCCAACGATGGGGTTTAATATCCATGTGAAAATGATAGAGCCAACTATCAGTGAAATAAATCCGGGTAAGAACATTGTCACCTTGAAAAAATTCTGAAATTTTTTCAATACAAATTTACATACAAAAGCGAACACGAAAGGGATGCAGAAGTTTAACACCAAAATAATCGCGATGTATAAAAACGTATTCCCCAACACTTTATAAGTCACTTCATCTTCAAATAATTTTATGTAGTTTTCAAATCCAACAAATTCTTTTGTCGGTCTTATCATGTTCCAGTCAAATAAACTGAGATAAATTGTGTAAAGCATTGGTATTAGTAAAAATACTACAAAGCAAATTATAGCAGGGCTGAGGAATAAAAACGACTTCAACTTCCCTTTTGTAGTTAGCTCCATGGATGACTCCTATCTATTACTCGTAGAGTTTATTTATTTCTTCTTGTGCCTTAGAAACCGCAGTTTGAACGTCCTCACCTGCTAGAACTTCGTCTCTAAGTGCAATCATAAGTTGTTCTGCTTGCAAGCCGTCATTTCCTGGAAACGCCGCCCAAGGAACTGCTGAACCAAGATTGTCATATGCCATTTTTGTTACAGGGTTTTCAGTCATGAAGTCGCTTTCTGCCGCTGATTTAATCGGTGGAATATAACCTGTTGCGCCATTCCATTTAAGCATGTTTTCTGATGCGTACATGAATGTTAAAAATTCTGCTGTTGCTTCTTTTTTCTCTTCTGTAGCCGAAGTGATTGCTAAAAAGTTACCGCCGATTGGAAGTTTTAGCTCTTCGCCCTCCCATGATGGAGCAATTATAACTTCTGAAACAACATCTGATGATAGAACCAAATTTGCGTATGCAACAGAATCCATGTAAATTCCGACCTCACCTGCAAGGTAAGCTCTCTTGCCCTCGTCAGAAACAACATGCAGTGCAACATCGTCATTAACTAGGTTTGCATAAAGTTCAATCGCTTCAACTGCTTCAGGAGAATCAATACTTGATTTACCGTCTGTTATATAGCTACCGCCGTTGCTTTCAACCATTTGTTGCATTTCCCACACATAAGTGTATTCACCGATGTAAATGCCGTATTTATCTGTGCTTTCTGAAATTTTTCTAGCCGCTTCGTCAACATCTGCCCATGTTTTGATGTCGTCAGGGTTAACACCGGCTTCTTCGAGTATCTCAGTGTTCATGAACATCACAGGAACTGACATTCCGTAAGCTGTGCCGAGCATGTCACCGTTGCTGTGTATTGCTAGAGAGCTAACTGACTCTTCGAATGTATCGTTAACAAAGTTTGCATTTTCTTCTCCGCCATATGTTGCGAAAAGTTCGTTTGCGTCGGTATAACCGAAGTTGTTTCCGAAGTATTCAAGGTAAGACCATCCGATTTGAACTAGGTCTGGCGAAGTACCTGCCGCCGCATCTGCTTGTAGGTCTTGCATGATAGCCATGTAGTTGCTTGCAAATTTTTCTGTTACTACAATTCTATCTTGTGAAGCATTAAAGTCTTCAACAATTTCTGTAACCGTTGGTCCTGCGAATGTTTCTGAGTTAATATGCCAGTATTCAATTTCAATTTTATCGCCTGATTCTGAACCCTCAGTACCGCCTGTTGCATCTGCACCACCACATGCAGCCATACTCAATAGCAATGTGCTTGCCGCAAATAGAGATGCAACCTTTTTAAGCTTTTTCATAATCTAAAAATCTCCTTGTTATTTTCATGTTTCAGAGTTTAACTCCATAGAGAGGAGTTTTTTCTCGCTTGGTTATTATATTACTTTTTTAGACGTTAATCATCTTTATAGCTTAAAACTTTTGTTAATGTTTAGTTCAAATTTTCGAAATAATTCTAGTTTTATAAATTTTAGATTAAATATTTCGACTTATGTTAAATCTAAATTTTTCAGCACAAAATAAAGAGGCTGTGACACAATGCACAGACCGCAAAAATGTGAAAAACAGTAGATTGAAAGATTTATCGTAATTTCCATACTCTAATATGAAAAAAATCCGCCTATTGGCGGATTTTTTTCATATTAGCATTTTGGCTCAGATTTCGTCACATTCTCATCTCTTACTATATAATATAGTAATGTTTAATTATTCAACCGTTACAGATTTCGCTAGGTTTCTTGGTTTATCAACGTCGCAACCCTTCAAAACCGAGGTATGGTAAGCCAGAAGTTGTAGCGGTACTATAGATTTTAGTGCCGCAAATCTTGGATACTTCGCTTTTACTACAATTTTTTCATCATACGAGTCCTCAGGCATTTCAACACCATCAAGGACAATCGCTGTGATTTTTCCACCTCTAGCCTTGACTTCTTTCATATTTGAAATTGTCTTAGGTGCAAGACGCCCATCGGTAACAAGAGCAATCACAGGTGTTTCCTCGGTGATTAGAGAAATTGTTCCGTGTTTTAATTCACCGGCAGCATACGCTTCACTGTGGATATATGAAATTTCTTTCAATTTTAGCGCCGCTTCTTGTGACAAGCTCGAATCCAAGCCACGTCCGATATAAAACATACTGTGCGCATCTGTGAATGTCTTTGATACTTCTAAACACTGCTCATTTAGCTCAAAAACAGTTTTAAATTCGCTTATTGTTTCGATTAATTCGTTTGTCAAAACAACTGCCTCAGCCTCAGAAATTACATTTCTCGCCATAGCAGTTTTGATGGCAAAGAGATAAAACAATCCAACCTGAACCGTAAATGCCTTTGTGCTTGCAACCGCAATTTCCGGCCCGGCATGGGTGTATAAAACATTGTCAGCCTCAAGCGCAATCGCAGAGCCTTTGACATTTACCATGGCAAGGTTTGCGACTTTGTTTTCTCTCGCAAGCTTCAAAGCCGCCAAAGTATCGGCAGTTTCGCCGGATTGAGAAAGCACAATAACTAAATCTTTTTCGTTAAAAATCGGTGGATTATATCTAAATTCAGAGGCAATCACAGAAGTTACATTCACTTTTGCAAACTGTCTCATGATTTGTCCACCCAAGTCCCCTGCATAAAAAGCAGTTCCACATGCAACAACATATATGTGGTTAAAGCTTGAGAAAAAGCTATCGTCAATCAAGTCTGATCTGAAATCAGGCAGATTTTTTTCCGATATTCTTGGAAAAACAGTCTTTTCAAGCGAGCTTGGTTGGTCATGAATTTCTTTAAGCATAAAGTGTGGAAATCCACCCTTTTCAGCTTGCTCAAATGTTAAATGAGAAATTTTAACTTCTTTAGAAATTTCAGTACCGTCTAGTTTATAAAACTTCTCGCCCTCGGGTCTTAGGTGAGCAACCTCGCCTTGCTCAATGGTGAAATATTTATTTGTATATTCAAGAACAGCCGGCATATCAGACGCGAGGAATAGTCCATCGTCAGATTTTGTGACAACAAGTGGACTTTCTTTTCTTATAGCAAAAATTTCGCCAACTCTATCGCTAAACATAATCGCAAAAGCATATGCACCCTCAAGTTTTTCAACTGTGTCGGCAATCGCTTTTACCGCATCACCATGGTAATAGTAGTCAAATAATTTTGTCGCAATTTCAGTATCAGTTTGAGACTGAAATGTATAGCCGTTTTCCATCAAAAAGCTCTTAATTTCTAGGTAGTTTTCGATGATTCCGTTGTGTACCAGCGATAATTTTTCGGTTGAGTGTGGATGAGCATTGACATCCGACGGTATGCCGTGAGTTGCCCATCTCGTGTGTCCGATACCGCAAGTCGCAGTTTCAACTTTGCCATCGGTCACATTCTTCAAATTCTCAATTCTACCCATGGTTTTGTGAGTCACTAGCTGAGAGTTTTCGTCGAAAACCGAAATTCCGGCAGAGTCATAGCCACGATATTCGAGTCTTTCAAGACCGGAAATCAGTATTTTTTTGACATTTAGAACACCTGTATATCCAACGATTCCGCACATAAAAATCACTCCAGTAAATTTATTTTAAGTAGTCATAATACATTATATTATTTTCCAACATGCATAAATATACCATACTTACAAGTATTTTGCAAGTTTAACATAATAAGTATATGCTGTGTTCTTAGTCAATCTTAACAATAGATTGCAAAAATTTTATAGACTATGCCAATTTTAGAGCTTTAAAACTTTTTCAAGTTCGTAAAACTGCTCATAATTCATATTTTTTGCAGTTAAACTCGAAAATTGTGTCGGAGCAAAATACTTCATCCTGATATGACAAACACCCTGCTTTTTCTTAAAAATTGATGAAATCGCCTCGGCACTTTCAATTCTATCTGTGGGCACAAGCATGGTATTTTTGGAGTAAGCACCCCTTACAAACGCCACACTCTCACGCCTAATATTCACCGCTGTGACTTTATATTTCAAAATGATATTTATAACCGTCAATAACTCAAAAATCCCAAAAACCACTAGCATATAGTAGTTTTGAAGTGCAGTCGACATCACAATCGCGATTAAAAATGCTATAAACCAAAAATCGACGAAAAAGTACCTAAACGCATTTTTCTGTGGTTTTTCATAACTTTGTGGGAGTTTAAAGATTGGTAAAAACCTATATTAACATTAATTGTAAACTAATCAAATTTACCCTAATGTATTTTCAGCACAGTATGCATACGTTTTAGCACCAATATAGCCAGCCCCATTTTCACTAAATCCGGAATGATAAACGGAAATACACACCAAGATAAAACCGTCATCAGTCCGACAGCGCCAGTCGTATTCATATACACAAACATGAACCACGCCGTCCCGAAACTATAGCAAATTATCGTGCCTAATGCCATGGATGCAAATAAAGCAGGGTAGTTTTTGCTGAATTTTTCGGCTGAATATCCAACCATCATCGCTAAAAATATAAAGCCAATAATATAACCACCGGTAGTCCCCAAAAGTGCGCCAAGTCCACCCGTAAAGTTTGAAAACACTGGAAACCCCGCCACACCCAAACCAATATATGCCAAAACACTAAGTGTTCCATACTTCATCCCCAGAACTCCCGAAGCTACAAAAATCGCAAAAGTTTGCATAGTAAACGACACCGTTGTCGGCACGCTCACCCAAGTGCAAATCACAATTAGCGCTGTCATCATTGCAGTTAGTGTTATTCTTTCGGTTTTTGTTTCAAATTTTTTATACATTCCTAAATCCACCTTCCTTTGTCACCTAAATTATATATACAAGGTGACAAAAAGTCAAGCACTAATTATACATACCATGATTTAACACTAAATGCAAATTGTAAAAACTAGATTTTTTATTATAATGTATAAAAAGTTAACATTTTAGCAACAAAATCAACCTATTTTACTACTCATTGTAATTGACAACTCCACTTTTTTGTAGTAAATTATTATTATATATAGTATACAAAATTAGAAACGAGGGATTTGAGATGGACAATTCAAAGCTCAAGAGATATTCTCTTTCAAGGCAAATTTCTGATAAATTAGAACATATGATTGAAAGCGGAAAGTTTGAAGTTGATACAAAAATCCCAAGCGAGACTGAGCTTATGGAGTTTTTTGGAGTTAGCCGAAACACACTCCGAGAAGCTATTCAGTCTCTTATTTTAGCTGGAGTTTTGGAGGCAAAACAAGGCGACGGAACTTATGTCCGAAGTAAAAGCCGTTTTATGGCAAATATTAACCACAAACTTTCTCAGTCCTCAATTAAAGATATCAACGAAGCTCGTGGAGCATTAGAACTAACCATAATCGCTCTATCCTGTCTTCGTCGGACAGACGAGGACTTAATAAAAATCACCAGAGCATATAACAAACGAAAAAGGTTAAACGAATCTGCAAAAGAGGATTCAGAAGCCGACGTCGAATTTCATATGGCGCTTGCTGATGGTTGTCACAATGATATTTTGATTCAGCTTTACAACTCGTTTGCTTTCCATTTAAGTCACCATGTTTTTATAAGAACTGAAAATACAAGGATGACAAATGAACAAATCGAAACCATGCACGAGGAGTTATATGAGGCAGTTTGCGAAAAAGATGTGCAAAAAGCACAATTTGCCATAAGCGAAATCTTCACAATTTAACAAAATAACAAAACAGGCTTGACAATTCGATAGTTAACGTGTTATAGTCTTGTTGTAGCAAAAAGGTAGGATGTTTGGGTAATTGGTTAAATTATTATCAAACAGTTCTATATTTTCTTATACGCTAAATGTAGGATGATTGGACTTAATTTAAACTAACCACACATTCTAAAAACGAAAGGGTAGAAACTATGAAACAGAACAAAGCACTCGGTTATCTGGCAATTACTTTCTCCGCAATTATTTACGGTGTATCATATCTCGCCAGAAATATTATCACTGATACAAACGCAATGGATCCAACGGCAATCACATTTTTTATGCTCGCTGTTATGACCGTGATGTTCTTCATTTACAACACAGTAACTAAAAAAAGCATGAAATTTAAAAAAGAAGATGCATTTATGCTGATTCTCTCGGGTTTCGTTGGAATGTTCTTGTTCCAAACTCTAACTAACTTAAGCGTATCACACGTCGGTGCTGGTATCCCTTCATTGGTATTCGGACTTGCGACTGCGTTTTCACTAATCATCAACGCAATATTCCTTAAAAAGAAAAGTAATATGCTTGGTTGGGGTGCAGTTGTGCTCAGTATCGCGGGACTTGTAATCGTCACAGGAATGACACCACAAACTTTTGCAGACACAAACCTTTTAGGTTACGGTCTATCAATTGGTTCAGCTCTCGCTTGGGTTATATTCTGCTTCCTAGCTGATAAAATCTCAGGCAAATACGAGAAAACAGTTCTTCTTTTCTGGAACGCACTAGTCGGTGCAATTTGCTCCGCTCCGTTCCTAATCATCTACCCAATGGATACAGTTGCAGTCAGCGAAAACTTGGGCGGTATCGTCTTTGCTATCGTTATCCTAGGTTTCTTTAATGCAACTTTAGGAAAGTTCTTGAATGTTTATGCTATTAAAATAGTCGGTGTTAACATGTCAAACATTTTCCTTAACTTTATGCCAATCGCAACTCTTGTTTCTGTATTTTTGGTATACGGAACACCACCAAAAGTCAACGAAGTTGTCGGTGGACTTATCATTATCGGTTCAGTTTTCCTACTTGGAATCGCCGAAAGACAAATGGCTCAAAAAAATGCAGCTGCAAAGCCGGTTGAGTCACCAAAATCAGCAAAAGCTTAGACCCATTTAATTCGTAGGCATTGACATTAATAATGATGTCAAAAAATATAAACAACAGGAATTTTTAGGAGGATTTAGCATGAAAAACCAACTTAAACTTATCACAGATGAACAAATCAAAGAAATCCACGAAGCTGCTCTTTCCATGCTCGAAAAGCTAGGCATGAAATTTCACAACGATGAAGCTTGTGAATACTTCAAAAAAGCCGGTGCTACAGTCGATAACTATATTTGTAAAATTCCACGCGCTGTTATAGAAAACTGCCTCAAAACAGTTCCAAAGCGTAAAGACTTCGTCCTATACGGAAGAACTCCTGATAGAGACTGGAGAGTTGAAGACCACAAACCTTCAATGCACGCTATGACAATGGCTGTTAAGGT
>CAYJLH010000036.1:0-21501 GCA_964370925.1 uncultured Oscillospiraceae bacterium
ACGCAAAGAGGTGTGGAGGTCACAAATCAGGCGGTCTCGAAATGGGAAAACGGAATATCTCAACCAAATGCATGGCAATTTTTACTACTCTGCCACGTTTTGAATATCGTTGATATATCCGGTGAATTTTTGGGTACGGGACTCTCTTCGGGACTAAACAGGGAAGGGCGAGAAAAACTTGGCGAATATGCCGGTCTTCTTCGCCGAAGCGGATTGTATAACGAGAGCATTCCAAAACGAATGGCACGCAGACTCCCTCTCTACGATTTAGCAGTTTCTGCGGGTACAGGGCAACTTGTCCAAAACAGCACATTTAACGATGTGGACGTATATGACAACGTCCCATCAACCGCAAACTTCGGTGTGCGTATTGCAGGTGACAGCATGGAGCCAGTTTTTACAGATGGACAAACTGTCTGGGTTCAGTCATGCAACACATTAAGTAACAATGAAATTGGTATTTTTGTGTACGACGGCAATGCTTATATCAAAAAGCTTGTTTTGGAAAAAGGCACAATTCTGCTCCGATCATTAAACGAGAAGTATGGAGATATTCAAGTTTATGCGGAAGAAAATTTTTACGTGCTTGGACGAGTTCTAGTAAGTACATAAGCGAAATAGGGTTGTCGGAAAATTTGTTTGTCCGCTGTCAATTTAAGTATTGACAGCGGTTATTTTTTATGATAACATATGAACACAAAGACATATGAACCAGTATTCATATTAATATTATACGATTTTAGGAGAACTGCTTATGGATAAAAAGGAATATGATTTTCACTGCGACCATGCCTCGGATGTACTGGAAAATATGCCAGATGATAATTTATGCATTGATATTGCCGATTTTTACAAAATTTTTTCAGACAGCACAAGGGTGAAAATTCTTTTTGCTATGCTTGATAAAGAAATTTGTGTACACGATATTGCTCAAATTATAAATATGAGTCAGTCGTCGGTGTCGCATCAATTAAAAACACTTAGACAATACAAAGTTGTAAAAGTCAGAAAAGTTGGCAAATCATCATTTTATATGCTAAACGACGAGCATATATATGAAGTATTAACTTTAGCGCGTACCCATTTAGGATGCAAATAGGAGGAATTATTATGTTAGAGAGATTTTTAGAAAATTTATACTTAGTTTTTTTGGATATGTCTGTGTATATTATGCTCGGTTTGTTTATAGTTGGAATTTTAAATAGTTTTGTTGATAAGCAAAAAATTAAAAATCAAATAGGTAACAATAGTTTATGGTCGGTTATAAAAGCATCCTTAATCGGTGTTCCCCTGCCCCTCTGTTCATGTGGTGTTGTGCCGACAGCCGTTGAACTAAAAAAACTTGGTGGTTCTAATGGTGCGGTTGTTTCGTTTCTGGTGTCTACTCCACAGACGGGTGTTGACAGCATAGTTGCTACTTGGGGTATGTTAGGGCCTTTTATGGCATTTTTTAGAGCGATTGCGGCATTTATTTCCGGTATTGTCAGCGGAATTGCGGTCAATATTTTTGGAAAAGATGTAAAAATAAACACTCCAACTGGCGGCTGCGGTTGCGGTTGTGAAGAAGAGGCTGTAAAGGTTGAGAGTTCTTGCGGTTGTGGCTGTGAAGAAGAGGTTGTAAAGGTTGAGAGTTCATGTGGCTGTGGTTGTGAAGAGCCGAGTAAGGCTTCTAATGGTGATTTTGCAACGAAGTTCAAGAAGGTTTTCACATATGGTTTTGGGTCATTTCTTGATGAGATTGCGGGGCATTTTATAGTAGGCATTTTAATTTCTGCTTTAATTTCGACTGTTATTCCGGAAGATTTTTTCATTAGTTATGGACTTGATGGTGGCATTATGTCTATGTTGCTTATGGTTTTGGTTGGATTGCCTATGTATATTTGCTCGACATCTTCGATTCCTGTGGCATTGTCACTTGTGATGAAGGGGCTTTCACCCGGAGCGGCATTTGTATTTTTGTTTACGGGTCCTGTTTCTAATATGGCATCGATAATCGTAATTGCGAAAGCCTTGGGTAAGAAGATTACAGCGATTTATATTTCTAGTGTTGTGATTTTGGCAGTGTTGTTTGGATTGTTACTTGATGTGCTTGTGGTAAATTTGGGTGTGAGCTTTTCTCAAAATGCAAGTCATGCACATGGTGAAAATTTGCCTTGGTATTACCTTGTGCTTGGGGCAATCTTCTTCTTACTACTTATAAAAAGCGCAGTAAAGAATCTTTCCTCTGGAAAAACTGCCCACTCAAAACCCGTAAAAACTTAAAAAGAAATAAAACAAAAGTTTTACTCAATTTTTTTCAAAAAATTGCAGGGGTCTCGGGGACAGCGTCCCCGAGGCGCTTGTCTCAACAAGCGCAACTCCCCTCGCCATCGGCGACAAAAAATCCCACGAAATGCTTGTCGCAACAAGCGCAACCCCTCGCCATCGGCGACAAAAAAACCCACGAAATGCTTGTCGCAACAAGCGCAACTCCCCTCGCCGTCGGCGACAAAAAATCCCACGAAATGCTTGTCACAACAAGCGCAACTCCCTCGCCAAGGGAGACAAGTATTTCTAAAAATATTTTTGTGTGCTAAAGCACAGAGGAGTTTCGTCAGTTGCGACAGACGATTTAGGGCTTTGCCCTAAAGACCCACCACTTTTTGAAAAAAGTGGACAAAAACTTTAGTTTTTTTGTTCTTTTTTAATCTCTTCGTGTAGGTAGCTTAGGGCGTCACTCATGCCACCAAGGCAGTCGATGAGTCCGCTTTTAACGGCTTCTTCGCCATCAATTACACTGCCGACATCATTAGCAAGCTCTTCAGTTCGCATCATATATTCGGTGAATTTTTCACGCTTAATTTTAGAATTTCTCGTGACAAAACTGATAATTCTATCATGTGCTTTTGAGAAATAATTAAAAGTTTGAGGTACTCCAATCACAACACCCGTAAGCCTTACAGGATGTATTGTCATCGCCGCCGAAGGCACAATAAAGCTACGCTTTGCCGAAACCGCAAGTGGTACACCGATGGAGTGACCTCCACCCAAAACCACCGAGGCTGTCGGTTTTTTCATGCTCGAAATTACCTCCGCAATCGCTAAACCGGCTTCGATGTCTCCACCGACAGTGTTGAGTAAAACTAAAAGTCCCTCGATTTCATCAGACTCTTCAACAGCTGCAAGTACAGGCAAAACATGCTCGTATTTTGTCGTTTTTGTGTCAGTTAAAATTTGATGGCCCTCAACTTGCCCGACAATCGTAAGACAATGTATAGTCCCATTTTTAGATTTCGTGGTCGTTGAACCCATGTTAGAAATTTCGTCCTGTGGTATTGTTTCATTACTTCGTATTTCTTCGTTCATCATTTTTCCTCCAAATAGTAAAAACCCCATTTACACTAGTATGTGCAAATGGGGTTTAAATATTTAGGATATTTCGCGCCGTGCGGAAAGTGAATAAAGAAATTTATGAATTTATCATTGCAACAACTGCCTTGTATGACATGTAGCAGTCGAATTTTGCAACAAGCTCATAAGGGGCATGCATACTTAAAACAGGTACACCCGCGTCAATTGTCTCAATATTGCGGTTTGCCATGTATTTTGCGACAGTACCACCACCGCCTTGGTCAACTTTTCCGAGTTGACCCATTTGCCAAATAACGCCATTTTCATCAAAAATCTTACGGAAAAATGCAACAACTTCAGCAGTTGCATCACTTGTGCCAGATTTTCCGCGTGAACCTGTGTATTTAACCAAAGTGACACCTTGGTTGAAATATGCGTTGTTACGCTTTTCAGATACTTCAGGGTAATTTGGATCAAATGCATTCGCAACATCAGCTGACATGCAAATACTATTTTCCAAACAATGACGAATTTTCACGCCTTGAGTGTCGCATAAATCTTCAACAAAGCACTCAAAAGCTTGACTTTGCATACCTGTAATACCGTCAGAGCCTGTCTCCTCTTTGTCGGCTAAAATGCAAATTGTTGTTCTGCGTGGCTTAACAGCTTCAAG
Organism: uncultured Oscillospiraceae bacterium; assembly: GCA_964370925.1. Lineage (GTDB taxonomy): Bacteria > Bacillota > Clostridia > Oscillospirales > Oscillospiraceae > Heteroscillospira. Next base: position 4,004 of record CAYJLH010000036.1, read on the forward strand.
TGTTGCACGCAATTGAGCATAAGCGCAAACCCTGTCGTCGTGCCCATATCCTGCAATCATACTGCGGTCAAAGCCGTGGTCTCTTGCATCAAGTGCTGGAACAGCAGAAATTTCAGCAGATAGAAAATCAGTTTCTGTCATGCCGTATTTTTCGTTTAGGATTTTTAAAATCGCAAATTTAACTCTGTCAGAACCTTCTTCGGCATCGGGTACAGAGCCAACTAAAATGTTTAGTCCCTCACCTGCAACAGCGTCGCTAAGTGTCTTCTTTGCTTGGTCAGCACCGAGGTGTGGAAGTAGGTCGGTAATCATGAATTGTGGGTCATTTTTCTCGTTACCTATGCTAAATTCCTTGCTTGTTCCGTCTTTCAAAACAACAATTCCGTGAAGCTCTAAAGGAACAGTCAGCCATTGATATTTTTTAATTCCACCATAATAATGAGTTTTAAAATAGCAAAGATTGCTATCCTCATACACTGGATTTTGCTTCAAATCCAGTCTTGGTGAGTCGATATGAGCCGCAGAAATCGTGCAACCTTTATCGAGTTTTTCTTCGCCGATTACGGCAAGCATTAGCGCTTTATCTTTAACGCTTTTATATATTTTTGTCCCAACAGGCAAATCCATCCCAAATTTATACTCACAAAAACCAGCTTCTTTTGCAAGTCTGATGCTTTCACGAACACAAAGTCTTTCAGTTTTTGAACGGTCAAGATATGCTTTGTAATCTTCGCCATATTCAAAAATGCTTTGTTTTTCAGCGTCAGTTATTCTGTCATAGCCATGTTTTGGGCTGTTAAAAAGTTCATCTCGTGTAATTTCAGACAAGTTAATTTCCTCCGATAATTCTGCAAATTATATCACGGCAACTCTTTTGAAACTCTGTTTCATCGCCGTTGTTTTCAATACTGTACTTCGTATTTTTTAAATAAAAATCATCACTTTTTTGCGCCTTAACTCTCATTTCGGCATATTTTCTGTCGATGCCCTCACGGCTGATAATACGTGAGATTCTCATTTCAGTGTCGGCAGTTATAGCAAGGCTTGCGGTGCATTTTTCAGCCAAACCACTCTCTATTAATGCGATGGCATCAATAACTGCAAACTCTCCCCCGTTTATGGCAAAATCTAAAAGGCGTTTTTCAGTTTCGTCAATTACATATTTGTGGGAGATACTATTTAATATTGCCATTTTTTCGGCATTTATAAAAACAATTTCTCCAAGTTTTTTGCGGTTGAGTCCACTTTCGGTGTAAGCCTCGGGAAACTGCTCCCGAAGTTCTCGGTTTAGCTCTTCACTTGACTGCAAAAGTTCATGATAAACCTTATCACAATCCAAAGTCAAAGCACCGAAATTTTCAGCAGTTTTAAGGAAGCTTGTTTTTCCTGCTCCCGTCGAGCCTGTGACCCCGATTACACTTAGATTTTCCCTAAGTGAAGCAAAAATTTCATGCTCAGACAAAGCACCCTCACGCAAGATTTTATATGGAGTTTTGCTCATGTCAATAAGCGTCGACTCCGTTCCAACTGTACACTCACCGCCGTCGACTATGCCTGAAATTTTTCCGCTGAAATACTCAAAAACTCTCTGTGCACTTTTGGGGCTTTCTTCACCTGAGGGGTTAGCCGACGGGCCAGCAAGAGGCTTTTTGAGCTTTTCCAGTAGCTTCAAAGTAAGTTCGTGATTTGGGCAACGAAGCCCGACGGTTTCGCCACCTGCCCTGACAATTTCAGGGACTATTGGCTTTGATTTCAAAACAATAGTCAGTGGGCCGGGAAGATATTTTTCAGCTAAAAAATAAGCGGATTTTGGGATGTTGTCGCAGTATTTTTCAGCCTCGGAAAATGAGTTAATCATGAGGCTCAAGGGCTTAACTTCGGGCCTGCCCTTTTGTTCGTAAATTTCACGAACGGCATTTTCGTTTAAACCATCGCAACAAAGTCCGTAAACCGTTTCGGTTGGAACTGCGACAAGTTCGCCCTTCTCAAGAAGTTCGACTGCGACATCTAAATTTTCTTCTCCCAAAATTTGGGTGACTAGTGCCAAGGTTTATTCCTCCCCTTGTAGGCGGAGTTTTTCCGCACGATCGGCTGTTATAAGTCCGTCGACAAGCTCGTCGATAGCACCGTTCATGATTTGCTCAATTTTATAAAGTGTAAGTCCGATTCTGTGGTCTGTAACACGTCCTTGAGGGAAGTTGTAAGTTCTGATACGCTCAGAACGGTCACCAGTTCCAACCTGACTTTTGCGCTCGGCAGAAAGAGCTTCCATTTGCTTTCTTTGCTCCTCTTCATAAAGGCGAGAAGCGAGGATTTTCATAGCTCTATCACGGTTTTTGTGCTGACTTCTCTCGTCTTGACACTCGACAACTGTGCCTGTTGGCAAGTGAGTAATACGGATAGCAGACTCGGTTTTATTGACGTGCTGACCGCCTGCGCCTGAGGCTCTGAATGTGTCAACTTGTAGGTCGGCGGCGTTGATATTAAACTCAACTTCATCCATCTCAGGTAAAACCGCAACAGTAACCGTACTTGTGTGAATACGTCCTGAAGTTTCAGTCTCGGGAACACGCTGAACTCTGTGAACGCCACTTTCAAATTTTAGGCGTGAGTAAGCGCCGTCACCTTCAATAATAAAGCTGACTTCTTTAATTCCACCGATTTCGGTTTCGTTGATATTTGCAATTTCTGTTTTCCAGCGTTTGGAATCTGCATACATGGAGTACATGCGGTAAAGGCTGTTTGCAAAAAGTGCAGCCTCGTCACCACCGGCACCGCCACGAATTTCGACAATTACGTTTCTGTCATCGTTGGGGTCACGAGGTAGAAGTAGTGTTTTGAGTTCGTCTTCAAGCTGGACTTTTTCTTCCTTGCCCTCTTCGAATTCTTCTTGTGCAATTTCACGCATTTCGGGGTCACTCATAAGCTCCTGTGCGTCTTCGATTTTTTTAAGACAGTTTACATATCTTCTGTATGCCTCGACAACAGCTTCAATTTCCTTTAGCTCTTTTGCAAGTTTTGCATAGGCGGCAGGGTCTGAGTATACCTCAGGTTGAGCCATTCTATTTTCGATTTCTACATATTTTTCTTCTATTTTTTGAAGTTTATCAATCATAAAATCATCCTTTCAGTCAGAGTCATTCTACCACATATATATTTAAATGTAAATAACTTTAAAAATAAACAAAAAACACTATTTAAATTTGACGAAATATATGTTATAATCGGATGTGATACATATTTTGAAAAGGAATATTTGCTATAATGCGAATTTTTGCAGTTATTTTGCTGCCTATTTTGTTGTTTTTATCAGGTTGCGCCTCTGTTCAAACATCTGAGCTTTACAGTTTGCCGAAATTATCGGATGAGTATTTGAGCTTACAGGCTTTGATTGATATAGAGCTTGATGAGGGAAGCGACTATGCAGCACCGACTAGAGGGAATAATAGGCAGTCGGTTCAGCTATATAACATTGACGGTGAGGGTGAGAGCGAGGCTTTGGCTTTTTTCAGAACCTCAGACGGAACTTTGAAAATTATAATCTACAGCTTTGACGGAGTGAACTACTCCCCTGTCAGCCTTATAACAGGCGATGCCTCTAGCATAGGGCGCATAGAATTTTCAGACCTTGACAGCGACGGAATTTCTGAAATTTTGGTCGCGTGGGAAATGGGTAGCGGAGTTAGTATATTGAATGTATATTCTCAAATTAACTGGTCATCATCTGTTTTATTGACTGCACAGAGCTATGGATTTACAGTAACTCAGTTAAACTCTGAAAGAGAAAGAGAACTTGCTGTTTTAAGCCAAGATGCAGATGGAATGTTCTCTCTCCAACTATTTAACCTAAACTCAACAGGCGAAATGATGCCCAGTACTGCGATTTTAAGCCCTGACTTTGTTTCGGCATCACGCATGAGTCAAGAAGTTATTTCCGAAACGACATCAGCTCTTGTAGTCGAGGGAAAAAATGCCGAAGGAAAAACTATCACAGATGTTTTTATTTTCAAAAGTGGGGAATTTGTCAATATTTCTGACCCTGCCGAGCCAAGCCCTGTAAGCATACGTGACGAAGAGGTTTTCAGCGAAGATATTGACGGCGATGGAATTATCGAAATTCCATACACTCGTAAAGCAAATCGCAGTGACTATATGCTTTACGACTGGCGAACCCTCAATTCCTCGGGAAACACACTATATAAATTAACTACATTTCATAATTACAACGACAGTTGGTATTTCGTTTTGCCTGAGTCTCTGCGTTTTTCCTTTTCGGTTAGACGTGAGAGCTTTGTTTCGGGTGAAAGCGTTATTGTTATTTCCGAAGTTCGTGACGACGAAATTGTAGACCTGTTTTCAATATACACATTAACAGGTCAAAACAGACATGAACGGGCGGAATTTGGTGGCAGAGTTATCCTATCTCAAGATGAGGCGACAATTTACTCTGTAAAACTACACTCTGACGATTTTAGTGTAGAGGATATTAAAGACAGGTTTCATTCAATACAATATGAGTGGATTAGTCCTGTAATGTAAATTAAAAGGAAATGTCATAATATGAAAAAAGTATTGGTATTAGAGGACGAAGCGAGCATAAGAAGCTTTGTTGTTATAAATTTAAAACGAAATGGTTATGAGCCTATAGAGGCAGAAACAGGCGAAGAAGCCTTGGAGCAACTTCGAAAAAATCCCGACACAAGGGTTGCACTTTTGGATGTTATGCTCCCCGATATTGACGGATTTGAAGTTTGCAGACGCATAAGAGCATCAGATGCTCAAATCGGAATAATTATGCTAACTGCAAAAAGTCAAGAAATGGACAAAGTCACAGGGTTAATGACAGGCGCTGACGACTATGTTACAAAACCATTCTCCCCTACGGAACTCACGGCGAGAATTGACGCACTTTACAGGAGAATTGGAAACGACTCAGAGCCAAACAGCAAAACAGATTTGGCGCAAGGGCCGTTTAAATTGAACACACGCAACCGAACTTTGGAGAAAAATGGTATTCGTATTAAACTCACACAAATCGAATATTCCATCATGAAACTTTTTATGGACAATCCTCTAAAAGCCATGTCACGCGAGGATATTTTACACAGTGTTTGGGGACGTGACTATTTTGGTGAACTTAAAGTTGTCGATGTAAATATCAGGCGATTGCGCATAAAAATCGAAGATAACCCCACTGTACCGTCTTTTATAACCACCATTTGGGGATATGGTTATAAATGGGAGGTATAGCGCTAAAGGAGCAGGATTTTAATGAAACTTAGGGGTTTGAAAAGCCGTTTTTTTATCACAGGCATCAGTGTAACTGTTTTTATAGTCATGATAGGTGTTTGGATAATTATAACAGGCATTTATAACAATTATTATCAATCTGTTGAGTCGAGTTTGGAGGCAAAAGCCACGACGGCCTCTGACTTTTTTACTTCTTATATGTTTAGAACATATGCCCAGTTTTACCAAAGCGCTACAAATTACACCGAAGAGTTTGAGGAAAAAGACAGCATTGAGTTACAATTTTTGAGCGGAAATGGCGTTGTTGTGTCCTCTAGTTATGGATTGACAGCAGGTACGAGTCCGGCGACGCCCGATATTGCAGAAGCGTTAGAAACCGGTGAAATGCGGAGCTGGAAAGGTGTTTTTACGGAAACGGGTGAGAGAATTTTGGCAGTTTCTGCACCGCTAAAAAACCCTGACGGCTCTGTTATTGGACTTGTTCGATACGTGACCAGTTTGGCATTGGTTGAAAGTGCAGTCTTTAGAGATGGCATTGCAAGTGTTGCAGTTGGGCTTTTAATCGTTATTTTTATTGTTTTAATCAACCTATATTTTATCAGAACAATAACCGCACCTGTTTTGACACTTACGGGAATTGCACAACAAATTTCTAACGGTAGTTATGGTATGCAAGCGATAAAACAGCATGATGACGAAATTGGTGATTTGATTGACAGTGTTAACGATATGTCTGTAAAACTTGGCGATTCTGAAAAAATGCAAACAGAATTTATCTCCTCGATTTCACACGAATTGCGAACGCCCCTAACAGCAATAACAGGCTGGAGTGAGACGCTTTTATACGACGAAGCGATACAGGCAGACAGTCGGCGCGGAATTACGATTATTTCCAAAGAAGCGTCCAGACTTACAAAAATGGTTGAAGATTTGCTTGAATTTACAAGAATTCAAGATGGTAGATTTAATCTCTCTCTGAAAGTTGTTGACATTGCGGAGGAACTTGAAGAGGCGATTTTTACCTATGGCGAACTTTTACGACAAGAGGGAATACAGCTTCATTATAACCCCGATTATGATGTATTAGAACCTGTGATGGCTGATACTGAGCGTATGCGTCAGGTGTTCTTGAACATACTCGACAATGCCGCGAAATATGGTCGTGAAGCGAAAAAAATCGAAGTTGACTTGAAGCAAATTGAAAATTATATAGAAATTTCTGTTTTGAACTTTGGGCCATACATTCCTGCGGAAGAACTGCCCTATGTTAAGCAAAAATTTTATAAAGGTAGCTCGAAAGAGCGTGGAAGCGGAATTGGTCTTGCGGTTTGCGATGAAATTATTATTAAACATAAAGGAACGCTGACCATAGAAAATGCCCCCAATGCAGGTGTTTTAACGACTATAAAACTTCCGGTTTGCGATGAAAATACGGTAATCTAAGGAGAAACTTAATTAAATGCAAATAAACAAGGGAGAAAAATCTCCAAAACCTTATAAAACCTCCATTGGCGGTCAGGCATTGATTGAGGGCATAATGATGCGAGGCCCGAAAAAGCAGTCAATTGTTGTCCGTTCCCCCGATGGAGTAGTTACGAAAACCACGGATTTAAAACTAATTCGAGACGTATATCCGATTTTGGGCTGGCCGTTAATACGTGGCATTTTCGGATTTGGCTCGTCTATGGCAAACGGAGTTAAAGCCTTGATGTACTCAGCGGAATTTTTCCCCGAGGATGAATCCGAAGAACCGACAAAGTTCGAAAGATGGATGGAAAATCGCTTCGGTAGTGATAGAATGCAACAGTTTGTTATATATATTGCTGTTGTTTTAGGTATGCTTTTTTCTGTTGGACTTTTTGTTTTACTACCCACTTTTTTAGCGGGATTTATCCCTGATATTGAGGGTCAATATGTTTTAAGAAACCTCTTCGAAGGTTTGTTGAAAATTTTCATTTTTGTTGGCTATCTTGCCGCTGTTTCAAAAATGAATGATATCAAAAGAGTTTTTGGCTATCACGGTGCTGAGCACAAAGCGATTTGGTGCTATGAAAAAGGCTTGCCTTTGACGGTCGAAAACGTCAGAAAACAAACAAGACTTCACCCACGTTGTGGAACAAGCTTTCTGTTTGTTGTAATATTTTTAAGCATTTTAACAGGTGCGTTTATCCGTTCGGACGAAGTTTTAATCCGCATGGGACTGCATCTTTTGATGCTGCCTGTTGTCGTTGCACTGAGCTATGAAATGAACCGCTGGGTGGGCGCACACGATGGCGCATTTTCAGATTTTCTCTCATGGCCGGGCAGAATGTTGCAAAAATTCACAACAAACGAGCCTGACGACAGCATGATTGAAGTTGCAATTGAAGCACTCACCGAAGTTCTCCCCGAGAATGACGGCGAAGATAAATGGTGATACGAGGACAATAATATATGGCAAAAAGATATAATGACTTATATTTAGCTACAAGAAAAATTCTTCGGGATGCAGGGATAGAGGCGCATAGCTTGGAGGCTAGAATTTTAGTTGCCAAGGCTGCCGACAAATCAACGGACACTTTAATTCGTGATTTAATGCTATACACATCGGACGAAACAATTGAAAATTTAAAACCCATGCTTCAACGCAGACTTCAAGGTGAACCTGTTGCTTATATCACCGGTGAGTGGGAATTTTATGGTTTACCTATTGCGGTTGACAGAAATGTGCTCATTCCAAGAGTGGATACGGAAGTTATGGTCGATGCTGCGCTTAAAGCCTTGCGTGGCAAAAAAATGGACGCACGTATACTAGACCTCTGCTCCGGCAGTGGCTGTATTGGCTGTGCTATGGCGGCAAATTTGCCGGCTTCACGACTGCTTTTGGTGGATATCAGCCCCGATGCGCTGAGTATAAGCCGAAAAAATTCGCAAAGACTGGGTTTAACCCCACGAGTGACATGTATGGAGGCTGACGCAACGAAACCGCCTCCCATGCTCGTTGGAAACTTTGATATAGTAATGTGTAACCCGCCGTACATAACTCCATCAGATTATGATAAACTTGATAAATCAGTCAAAGATTACGAACCGAAACTCGCCTTAGTTGGCGGTGAAGATGGTTTAGAATTTTATAGAGCTGTGCTCAAAAACTGGAAAGGTGTTCTCCGTCATGGCGGACTCTTGATGTTTGAAGTTGGGTATGACCAAGCGGAAGAAGTTAAAACTATGATGCTGATATCAGGATTTTTAGGCGTTGAATCTATAAAAGATACAGGCGGAATTGATAGAGTTGTCGTAGGTAGAGTTTAGGACATATTGAATATAGCATTTATGAGTATTTTTTATACTTATACTGTGCTTTAGCAGAAAGGAATGGAAATAAACAATGGCAGAAAAGAAAAAAGCGCCTATCACGGAAGTCGGACAGGCGAGCGATAAGAAAAAAGCGTTAGAAACCGCAATTGCACAAATCGAAAAAAACTACGGTAAAGGTGCAATCATGCGTTTGGGTGATGATTTACCTGTAAATGTTGAGGCTATATCAACAGGCTCACTTTCACTAGACCTTGCCTTGGGCATAGGAGGCGTTCCCAGAGGAAGAATTATAGAAATCTATGGGCCTGAATCTTCGGGTAAAACAACACTTGCGCTTCATGTTCTTGCGAGTGCGCAAAAAATGGGCGGTGAAGTCGCTTTTATCGACGTAGAACATGCCCTAGAGCCTGCTTATGCAAGAGCTTTGGGAGTTGATATCGATAACCTTCTAATTTCACAACCCGACACAGGTGAGCAAGCACAGGAAATCACAGAGCAACTTGTACGCTCAGGCGCACTTGATGTTGTTGTAGTCGACTCCGTTGCGGCACTACTCCCCCGTTCTGAGCTTGAGGGTGAAATGGGTGACTCCAGCGTTGGTGTTGTTGCAAGACTTATGTCACAAGCGCTTAGAAAACTGGCTGGTACTATTTCAAAAACAAGAACAATTGTTATATTTATCAACCAATTGCGTGAAAAAATCGGCGTTATGTACGGTAATCCCGAGACAACCCCAGGCGGTCGTGCGCTGAAATATTTCTCCAGTGTGCGTATTGACGTTAGAAGAATTGAAACACTAAAATCCGGCACTGAAATGGTCGGTAACAGAACTCGTGCAAAGGTTATAAAAAATAAAGTTGCGCCTCCATTTAAAGAGGCAGAATTTGACATCGTTTATGGTGAGGGTATCTCAAAAGTCGGTGAAATCGTCGACCTTGCTGTCAAACTTGAAATTATTGACAAGGCTGGTGCGTGGTTCTCTGTCGGTGAAACAAGAATTCAGGGCCGAGATGCGGTTAAAAATCACCTCAAGGAAAACCCAGAAATTGCCGACGAACTCGAAGCTCAAATTCGTGAAAATGCATTTAAACTTTTGAGCCCACAGGCGAGAGCAGCGGCAAAAGCGGCTGGACGTGCGGTTGATATTTCCGCAGATGACTTTGAGGGCTAATGACCGTTACTGATATAAAAAACTCCCATGGTGAGCGCTATTGTGTGGTGTTTTCCGATGGGAGTATAGTTAAAACGACCTTAAATGTTGTCTTAGAATACAAGGTGAAAAACGGCGAAACAATGGATAATGAGAGATATTTATCCTTTGTTTCCGCCTCGCAATTATCCCGTGCTTTGCTACGTGCAATGCGAATTATCGGAAGTCGTGCGATGTCCGTCAAGGAGCTTCGTGACAGATTGATTGAGAAAGGTGAAACCGAGGAGAATGCCGAGGCTTGCACCGAAAAACTTAAAGAGCTTGGCTATTTAAATGATGCCGATTATGGCGCTATGATTGTCAGGCATTATTGCGCTAAGGGCTATGGTTTGACTAGGGTTAAAAATGAACTATTTCGCCGTGGAATTGAGCGTGATTTATGGGAAGATGCCCTGTCAGAGATGGGTGAAGATACAGAAAAAATTGATAAATTACTGCGTTCTAAGCTAAAAAGCGAAGAACCAGACCGTGCTGAACTTAAAAAAGCCTCCGATTTTTTACTTCGACGTGGCTTTAGTTATTCAGATATTAAGGAAGCTATAAATAGATTTTTCAACGGGTATTAACAGGAGGATTTAATGTCATATAATATAGGTATGATATCGCTTGGATGTGCAAAAAATTTAGTTAACAGTGAACAAATGCTATTTTTGCTCAGCGAAGCAGGTAATGTAATTGCACCTGATGTCGGTGATTGTGATTTGGTTATAATTAACACATGTGGTTTTATCGACAGTGCAAAAAGTGAAGCGATTTCGCATATTTTGGAAATGGCTGAACTTAAGAAAAATGGAAATATTAAGAAAATTATTGTCACAGGATGTCTACCGCAGAGGTATCAAGAAGAAATTTTGGACGAGTTCCCCGAAGTTGATGCTGTTTTAGGTGTGGGAAGTTTTGATGAAATCGTAAGTGCGGTTGAGCGTACATTTAAAGACGAGCGCTTCGCTTCATATGGCGACAACAGCGCACCTGTTGAAGAAACAGGCAGAGTTTTGTCCACAGGACCATCGTGGGCATATCTAAAAATTGCCGAAGGTTGCGACAATTTCTGTGCGTTTTGCGCTATTCCTAAAATTCGCGGTAGATACAGAAGCCGTCCTATGCAGAATATTATTGACGAAGCGAAAGCGCTTTGTGAAAGTGGTGTGCGTGAGATTATTCTAATTGCACAGGATACGACGATGTATGGTTGCGAATTGGATGGAAATGAAAGCCTTGCAAATCTTTTAAAAGAGCTATGTAAAATCGAAAAACTTCATTGGATCAGGGCGCATTACCTCTACCCTGACAAGATGACGGACGAGCTAATCGAAGTGATTGCAACGCAAGAAAAAATTGTGAAATATTTGGATATTCCAATTCAGCATATAAATAATGACATTTTGCGCATTATGAATAGACGTGGCTCGGGCGACATGGTACGTGAGCTTTTCAAGGAGCTTCGTGAGCGTATTCCAAATGCGGTAATCAGAACCAGTATTATTGCGGGCTTGCCCTATGAAACAGAAGCTGAATTTGAGGAATTATGCGAATTTTTGCGTGAAGCCAAAATTGAACGTGCCGGAGTTTTTCCGTTCTCACCCGAGGAGGGAACATCGGCTGCGACTATGCCGAACACTCCTGAAACGGAAGTTGCAGAGCATAGAGCGGAACTTATACGTGAAATTCAGGCTGATATTATGGATGAATTTTGCAATAAGTTAATTGGTCAAACGCTTGAGGTTCTCTGCGATGATTTCGACGAAGAAGAGGATTGTTTTGTAGGAAGAAGTTATGCCGACTCCCCTGACGTTGACGGGCTGATTTATTTTAGCGGTGATTGTGTGCCAGGCGAGTTTGTCGGGGTTGAAATAACAGCATATGAAGATGGGATTTTGTATGGAAAAATTCCAAGGGAGGACATTGATATATGACCACAGCAAGTAAAATTACTCTAGTAAGAATTTTTATGATACCAATTTTCTTTGTCACAATGTTGTGGGAATTTGAAAATAATCGTATAGTTTCACTGATTATTTTTGCTGTTGCTAGCCTTACAGACGGGCTTGATGGTTATATTGCGAGAAAATATAATCAAGTTTCTAATTTCGGAAAATTTATAGACCCACTTGCGGACAAACTGCTTGTGACTGCTGCTATGCTCATTTTTGTTGAATGGGGACGCATGCCGGCATGGTCTCTTATGATTGTTTTAACACGTGAGTTTGCAGTTACAGGATTGCGTTTGGTGGCTGTTGAGGGTGGTCGTGTTATTGCGGCTGCGATGTCGGGGAAAATCAAGACTTTTGCGACAATGATTTGCGTTATGATTATGATTTTTGAAATTCCGACTTGGGCGGATAATGTTTGTATTTCCATTATTGTTATTACGACAGTAATTTCAGGACTTGAATATTTTATTAAAAACAAAGATGTTTTGGATTTAAGCAGATAAGATTTGATTTTAAATTAATTATTAAAAATGGAAGGTGATAAATTATGCCAGTTTACGCAAAAGGCTTTGATACAAAGAGAAAGTTTATAACTCTTACTTATAACAAATTGACCGAGCACAACGCTTCAACAATCACTGTTCGTGACTTGGCTAGTGACAACGGATGCTCTGCGCCAGCACTTTACAGACATTTTGAGAGCTTAGAGTATTTAATCGCTGTAACGTCTATTAAATTTATGGACGATTACATGAAAGAATATGGAAAATTATTGGATGAAGAGCCAGACTTAGTCGCAGCATATATCAAAGGTTGGGAGCTTTTTAATAAATATGCTTTTTCAAGACCTGATATTTTTTACAGACTTGTTTGGGGTCAATATAAGCGCGACTTCACCGCAGCGGTAAATGAATATTTTGAGCTGTTCCCCTTCTCCGGTTCTGAAAAATATCCTGCATACTTCTACACAATGTTGTTTGAAGATGATATTGAAGTACGTGATTTTGTCATGCTAAAGCGTGCGGCGAATAAGAAAATGCTATCGGAAGAGGATGCAGTTTTTATAAGCAAGACATCTAACTTGATTGTCGCTGGATTGCTTACACGCAGTATGGACGCTGATGATGAAGAGAGAAGCAGATTGCGTGATGAATGTAATTGGTTACTTAAGGAAAATTTGAAGAGGATTTATAAAAATGAGAGTTTCGACCTTGCGAGGTCGACCAACTTACTCAGTTGGATCGAGCCAGATTTTAAAAATCTGGACAAATAAAAAACAGGCTTGTGCATATTACTTTTATGCACAAGCCTGTTTTAATTTAAAATAGAAATTCTTGCTTAATAGTTCTGGTTATAAGTCCGGTTATCGATTGATTTGGGTCGGCGTTTTCGTACAGAATAGCATGAACAGCTTCACAAATTGGTAGCTCAACCTTGTATGTCTCGGAAAGGTTTAAAAGAGCTTTAACCGTATAATATCCCTCTGCCAACTTCTCATGGGGAGTTCCCTTTACAAGCATTTCGCCAAAACTTCTGTTGTGGCTGAAAACAGAGAACACAGTCGCTTCATAGTCGCCCAAATGACACAAACCATATGCAGACATCTGGCTACCACCCATCGCAGCAATAAGCCTTGCGATTTCGTTCGTGCCTCTTGACATCAAAGCGCCTTTCAATGTGCTCAAGCCCAGTCCGTCCAAAATTCCCGCCGCAATGCCGATGACATTTTTTGCAGCAGCACCAACTTCACTGCCTATGAGGTCAGTTCCGTAATAAAATCTAATTAATTCGCTTGAAAAAGAGTCAACCAAGAGTTTCTTGGTTTCTTCACAATCAGAGTCTATGACCATGCAGTTTGGAATGCCTCTGAAAAATTCTTGAACATGCCCAGGCCCTACCCAAACTGCGACATTATTAGTGCTGGATAAGTTTTCTTTGACAATTTCTGTTAAACGTCTACCTGTGCCGATTTCAATGCCTTTCATGCATAAAACTATAGTTTTGTTTTCGATTTTAAGCTCTGCAAGCTCTTGCGTAAGCGCATTCAAAGCCTGTGAGCCAATCGAAATTACAATAACTTCTGAATTTTGCGCAGAACTTAAATCCGTCGTAAGTTCAAGTTCTGACGGAATTTCGAGATAATCATTTTTGCGTTCTGCAATAAAACGCTGCATATTTTTGCTTTGCGCTCTGCCATACATGCTGACATTATGGCCGATGTGATTTAAATACCAAGCTATGCACGAACCCCATCTGCCGCAGCCGATTACTGTAATTTTCATATATTAAAACCCTAGATTAAGTCCGCCTGTTACTTTTGCCATACCTTCACTCATTGAAGTTTCTGCCATTCTTGATGCTTCGTTGACAGCTGCAATAATCAAGTCTTGTAGCATTTCAACATCATCAGGATCAACCGCATCAGGTTGAATTGTCAGACTTTTAAGTTCACGTTTTCCTGTGACCTCAGCTGAAACAACGCCACCACCGGCTGATGCTGTGTATGTCCTTGTTTCCATTTCTTCTTGAACTCTCAAGATTTCTTGTTGCATTTTTTGAGCTTGCTTCATCATGTTCATATTCATGCCGCCGCCCATCATTCCGCCGCCGCCAAATTTTCCCTTTGCCATAATTTTTTCCTCCTGTTATTCCATAGTTACATTTCCAAATTTTGCTAATTTATCTAAATTACTTGTATTTACAACTTTATTAGCTTCACGTTCGGGTGCGCCCTCTTCAAACAAAACCGCTATTGGACGACCGGCAATTTTGCTAACAGCCTCCTTGATTTTGTCCTGAGTGATTGGCGCTTTTATCATATTCATTGAGAAAATATTTTTTAAATATAAAGTCAGAACATCGCCTCTGACAACAGCGTCAACATGTTCAGAGTCACAAACCATGCTATATGTTCCGACCGCTAAAGTCTTTTTAAGCTCGTCTAAAGCTTCTATCCAAAGCTTTGTGTCAAGCTCGCCTTTTGGGGCTGTTGTAGCTTGAATAGGCTCGGGTGCAATGTCGATTTTGGGTTCAGAAATTTCCTGAACTACAATTTTTTCTTCGACAATTGGCACATAGTTTTCCCCGATTGTACTCTCCTCAATCGGGGAATAATCCTCTTCGACTAAAGATGCGAAAGCCTCGTCTTCGACTGTCCATGAAGTATCTTCAATAGGGGTGATTTCTCTGTCAACAGGTGCTGAAAAATTCGAATTAATCGCAAAATCGCCACTGTTTAGGTGCTCTTCAAGTTTTGAAATTCGCTCCTCCATGTCGGAAATCGAGCCGGAAAGCTTTGGTTCGGTCATGCGAATTAAACACATTTCAACCGTCAATCTTGGGTTTTGAGTTATTCTCATCTCGGCTTGTGCTGAGCGTAAAATCTCAAGTTTATTTAAGATTTTTTCGCTCGCTAATGTTTTTGAAAGTTTAGTTAAAATTTCATTATCATAGCCACCGACTATAAGCTCAGAGTAAGTTTTTGGTGCAATTTTACACATCAAAATATCACGCAAAAGTGCGGAAAGTTCATTCAAAAGAGTTGCAGGTTCTTTGCCATCAAGCCACATATTTTTAAAATGTGTGATGGAAGATGCTGTGTCGCCTTTAGAAATGAGCTCTAACAGCTCGATAGTGCGTGAAGCACCCGATAAGCCCATAGCGGAAAGTACGTCCTCCTCGTCTATGCTGTCTTTAGAAGCGCATTGGTCGAGAAGTGAAACAGCGTCACGCATAGAGCCGTCAGAAAGTCTTGCTAAAAGTGCAGATGCTTTTTCGGAAAGAGCTATGCCCTCCCCTTTTGCAATTTGGGCAAGTCGTGCCGAAACAGACTTTGTTTCAATTCGTCTGAAACTATATCGCTGACAACGTGACAAAATCGTCACGGGGACTTTGTGAAGTTCCGTCGTGGCGAGTATAAACATTAAATGTTCGGGAGGCTCTTCCAGAATTTTCAGAAGAGCGTTAAAAGCAGAAGTTGACAACATGTGAACTTCGTCAATTATATAAACACGCTTTTTAACCGAAGCAGGCGAAAAAACCGCTTCCTCACGTAGTGCTCTAACATTGTCGACACCGTTATTTGAAGCGGCGTCCATTTCCTCAACGTCCATAATTCCACCTGTTAAAATGCCAACACAAGACGGGCACTCATTGCATGGGTTTCCGTTTTGCGGATTTTCGCAGTTTACGGCACGTGAAAGAATTTTTGCGCAAGAGGTTTTTCCTGTACCTCTAGTTCCTACAAAAAGATAGGCATGGGAAAACTTTTCACTTTGAACCTGATTTTTCAGGGTGTCTGTTATATGTTCCTGTCCAACAACATCATCAAAGGTTGAGGGACGCCATTTTCTGTATAAAGCTTTGTACATGTTTTCACCTGATTATTTTTAATTACATAAATGCAAATAGCGTATTTTACATTTATGGCGTTTTATATTCAATGTTTTTGAACATAAAAATATGACCTATGGCAAGACTGCACACCCACCTTTGAAAGCATGATATATCCGTTACCATGGTAGTTAGCTCGGGCCCGGCTACCTCGCGGCACACACAGGATCCTACTTAATGCTGCTCGGTTCCCCGCCTGACATGGTTCATAGGGCTGTGTTGCGCAAGACCTGACCGTCAACACCACTTGTCATGGGCAGGCGACACATCATACGTCCTGGGGTGGGAATTCATCCCTGCTGTAGCGGATTGCAGGTACAGGGCACCGCTATCTCCCCAACTAGTGCAGCCTTGCCACAGGCCACGTTAGAGTATTTTACATCAAGTCTTAACTTTTTTCAAGTGTTTATGTGATATTTTTATCTTTTTAACATACTATTCATATTTTTAAGCATGAAAATGAGCTGTTATGCCCAAAAAAGCACACAGCTCACGATGTAATTAGCCTCATTTTGATAGATAATCAAGAAGTGCCTTTTGAGTTTTCTTCATATCCGACGTATGATTTCCGTAAATCATATGGTTTGTGATATCCAAAAGTGAGCGACAGATAAGCCTGTCCACCTCTTTACACTCCTTCAAGAGCCTGAAATCGTTATCGAGTTTTTCTATAATCTCTGCAATTTGCTTTTGTTGATTTTGAACTGTTACATGAAGCTTTACGGCGGGGCTGAGAAATTTCGCAACCACCGCCCAAGCTCCCCCTATAACGCTCACTCCACCGCAAATTGCAAGAAGTGTCGTTACAAAGTCCATATTATTTTACCAATCCCATCCTTACAAAAACTACTGCCGCTTGCTCACGAGTCAATGGGTCTTGTGGATTTGAGCCATCAAAAATTCCGGCTTCCACGCATTTTTCCCAAGATTCAACCGCCCAATCTGATGGCTTTGGCTCTTCCGGTTCTATATCAAGAGGCTTTTTCATCTCTGCCTCTGGGAAGTTTCTTCCTGGGCAAGCGGTTGCGTTAAAGTCTCGGTGTACCCTAACTTCTGCCTGTGGGTATCGTGATGCAATGTCTGCTAGAAGCTCTCTTCCTGCTTTTAACTGGGCGTCAGGCATGAACTCATTTTCGAAGTTACCCTCGAAGCAAACTCCGATGCTGTAGTAGTTATGACCTGAGGTATGCCCACCTTGCACGTTTTCGGGTCTGCCTCTGTAAACAGAGCCATCTTTGCGGACGTAGTAGTGATAGGCTATGCCTTTATAACCTTGGGCTAAATGCCAGCCGTGGATTAGCTCGGGAGTAATTCCGTCGGCAGCGGCATGGTGTAAAATTATATACTCTGTAGTACTTCTGGGAGTTAAACTTCCGCTCCAACTGTAATCAGGTTCAAGAATTTTCATAAAACAC